>NZ_CAJYPF010000001.1 GCF_913776565.1 uncultured Microbacterium sp.
GCGTCGATCTCGGTGTTGTAGTCGTTGATGAACAGCTTCACGGGGCGGTCGGTGCCCGGCGCCGCGTACTCGCGGTTGAACGCCTCGTCGGCGTTCTGGAACGCCAGGCGGATGAACTCCTCTCCGAGCACCTGGTACCAGCGGCTGGTGCGCAGACCGTCGGGCGTCGCCTGGTCCGAGATGACCTCGTTCACCACGTCCCAGGCCACGAGCGGATTGGTGTCCGACCCGAACGGGCCGTAGTCGTCCGAGATGGATGCCGCGACGTCGAAGATGTGCGTGCGCAGCCGGTCGCGCAGTAGCTGCTTGTCGGCCTCCGAGGTTCCCAGCTCGCGCCCGGTGCCGTCCTGGAAGAACCAGTCCGGGGTCTGCGAGTGCCAGACCAGGACGTGGCCGTACAGGCGCAGGTCGTTCGTCTGCGCGTAATCGAGCAGGGCGGTGGCCTCGCCGTTGCGGGCGAACTGGTCGGGGCCGGTGTACCAGGCCTCGACCTTCATCGCGTTCTCGGGGCTGATCTGGCCGAAGTGGTGTCGCAGCAGATCCGAGGCCGCTCCGCTGGTCTCGCGCGAGTCGATCGCCACACCGAGGGGGAAGTCGACGGTGTCCCTGACGGGCGTCAGGCTCGTGTCGACCTGCGTCGCCTCGGGAACCGTGACCCGCACCTGGTCGACGAGGAACGTCGAGGTGTTGCCGCTGTTGTAGCGGGACTCGACGTAGATCTCCGCCGCCGAGTCGTACGCCGGAACGGTGAACTCCCCGCGGACGGTGGTCCATCCGCTGGCCGAGGCGTTCTCGATCTGCAGCAGGTTGGCGAAGTTCTGCGCGCCCTGAGAGACGGTGCGGGCGGACAGGGTGAGCCCCTGCCCGGTCGGGCTGCCCGGTGCGAAGCGCACCGCGAGGCTCACGGCATAGGTGCGCCCGGGCTGAAGGATTCCGGTGACGTCGTACTGGATGCCGTCGCCCTCGTGCGTGCGCTGATCGACCTGCGCGGCGGATGCCGTGTCGTCGGCGCCGCCGTCGACGATCGACACCCGCGGTGCCGAGGTGTCCGACCCGGCGCGCGGGCCCCATCCGCCGAGGTCGCCGGAGTCGAAGTCCGAGGCGAGCAGCACGGCGCCGGGCTGCGGATCGCCGCCGGCGGCCGACGTCGCGCCGACGGGGAGCGAGAAGGTCCACCCCTCGGCGAGATGCTCGGTCACCACCGTGCGCACCGCCGCGAGGGAGCCCGAGCGGTCGCCGCCGCCGTCGTGCACCAGCACGGTCTGACCGGGCTTCATGGCAGCGCGCAGGTCGGCGGTCAGGGTGGGGACGTCCTGCGTCTGCCAGTCGTCGATCGTGTTGACTACCGCGAGAGGCTGCATTCCGAGAGAGACGGCCGCCGCGGGGGTGTTGCCCCACGATCCGTTCGGGGCGCGGAAGAACGGCACGGGGTGGTCGTCGTCGCCGAGCGCCGTCCGGATGAGGGTGAGGTTCTCGGCCATGCGCGCGGCGGCCTGCGCCGTGGTGAGCGAGCCCATGTCGTCGTACGTCGTCGAGTGGTTGCACAGCACGTGCCCCTCGGCGACGATCCGCCGCAGCAGGTCGGCGCCGCCGGGTGCCGTGATGTTCTGTCCGATGACGCAGAACACCGCGCGGATGTCGTTCTCGGCGAGGTAGTCGAGCAGGGCGGGCGTGGTGTCGGGGTTGGGGCCGTCGTCGAAGGTCAGCGCCGCGACCTCGCCCTCGCCCTGCGCGGCCACGACCGGCGTGGGGGAGGGGTCGACGGCCCCACCGGGCGCCACGTCCGGGGGTGTGGCGCCTTCGCCCGCGCCGTCGGTGGTGACGACGATGTCGTCGACGTAGTACGAGTAACGGGGCGTCCCGGGGATGTCGGAGGTCCCGATGTAGGCCTGCAGAGTGGACGCGTCCCCGGCGGGCGCCGTGAAGGTGCCGCTGATCGTGGTCCATCCGGCCGCCGTGACGGCGGTGTTGCCGATCCACGTGTACGCCGGCTTCATCACGAGGCGCGCACTCGTGTCGGGGGTGCCCGCAGCGAGACGGAGCCGCAGCGAGAAGGTGTAGGTCTCGCCGCTTTCATAGATCCCGGTCGGACTCTGGATGCCGACGTAGTCGGCGTCGCGGTCGCTCACGCGCAGCACGGTGTCGCCGTCGAGCTCGACGATGCTGAGCGTGGCGTCGGTTCCGCCGCTGCGGGTCCAGTCTCCCGTCGTGCCGTCGGTGAAGTCGACGGAGCTGACGGTGGTCGGGGCGGCGTTCGCGGGTGCCGCGGCGCCGCCGAAGATGAGGGCTCCCGCGGTCGCGAGGGAAGCCAGGGTGAATAGGCGTCGTGGCACGAGCGCTCCTTTGCGCGGATAGGTTGTGGCACACAACTTATGTCGCGCGGAGAGGCTCGCGGACCACGTCGTTACGTAAACGCGACGAAACTTCCGCGAAAGTTCGAACGGCGCCGGTCAGCCCTTGCGCGGGGGCGCGGTGCTGCCGCGGACGACGAGGTGCGTGGCGAGATCCACGCGCGCGACACCGCCCTCGGCGGTCCGCGCCGTGGGGTCGAGGAGCATACGCGCGGCCTCGACACCCATCCTCCTCAGCGGCTGGTGCACCGTCGTCAGCGCCGGGCTGACCCACCGCGCCGGGGCGATGTCGTCGTATCCCACCACCGACAGGTCCTCGGGCACGCGCAGCCCGCGCTCGCGCGCGGCGTCGTAGACCCCCAGCGCCTGCAGGTCGTTGCCCGCGAAGACGGCCGTCGGGCGATCGGGCAGCGCCAGGATCTCGCGCGCCGCGTCGCGGCCGAAGTCGACGTGGAAGGTGCCGAACCGCACCCACAACGGGTCGACCTCGAGACCGGCCGTCGCCATGGCCGAGCGGTATCCGTCCAGCCGGGCGAACGAGCACAGCATGTCGCTCGGGCCCGTGATGGCCGCGATCCGCCGGTGACCGAGCTCGAGCAGGTGCCGCGTCGCCGCCAGCCCTCCCGCCCAGTTGGCGGAACCGACCGAGGGGACGTCGGCCGGCGGGTCGCCCGCCGAGTCCACGACGACGGAGGGGATGCCACGGGCAGCCAATCGCGCGCGTTGGCGCGCCAGGACGGCCGAGGCGACCAGGACGATGCCGGCGGGCCGTCGACGCAGCACGCCCTCGATCCAGTGGTCGCCGAGGGAGTGCACCCCACCGCTCTCGGTGACGACGACCGCGAGCCCGTGCTCTTTGGCGACCTCCTGCACCCCCGTGATGATCTCCATCGACCAACTCGCCTCGAACTCGTGGAACACGAGCTCGATCAGACCGCCCAGCGGCCGTTCCCTCTTGGACCGCCGCACGTACCCGCGCGCGGTCAGCAGTGCCTCGATCCGCCCGCGCGTCGCGGGCGAGATGTCGTCGTGGCCGTTCAGCACCTTCGAGATGGTCGCCACCGAGACCCCGGCCTCGTCGGCGATGTCGCTCAGGCGGACGCGATCAGGGGCATCAGGGCTTCGCACCGCCACAGCTTACGCCCGTTCCGCGAAACTTACGTGAGCTTTCGACCGCCCATCGGTACCCTCATCCCGCGGGGGTCGCGGTGGGCGAGGGCTTCGGACCGTTGCCGTTCCCGTGATTGCCGACGGGTGTCACGTGCCCGGGGGCCTGGTCCGATCGGCCGGGGCCCGACCCGGCGCCCGGGGCGAGGCCCGGACCGGGATTCGCGCTTGCCGCCGGGGACGGCGCGCTCGTGGGTGCCCCGCCGCCGGGCGAACCGCTCTCGGGCGCGACCGGGGCGACGGGCGTGGGGGTCGTCTCGACGGGCGGCGGAGCAGAGGGAGTGGTCGCAGCGGTGTCGTCGGTCGGATCGGCCACCACGTCGACCGGCGCGCTCGGCGCGGGCGGGGTGTCGGCATCCGTCGACGAAACCGGGAGCACGGCCTGGCTGGGGGGCGGATCGGGTGCGGAGCGCTCGGCCAGCGCCGGGGTCGCGCTCGACGTGGGAGCGGGCTGACGATCCGTGGTCGCCCCGCCCGGGGAGCCGAGCGAGAAGGCCAGCACGTGTCCGCCCACGACGACGGCCGCCGCCGCGGCTGCGCCCGCCCACACCCAGCCGCGTCCCCGGGCCGCCCGCTCTCGACGGGCGCGCGAACCGGGAGCCGTAGCGGCTGTCGTCTCGCGGGCCGGCACCGGGGTCGACGCCGCCGACACCACCGCGGGGGCGAACAGCTCATCGAGAGCACGGGTCTCGTCATCCGCCCGCGAGATCGACCCGAGCGCAGCCGGCGCCGGCGCGTCGGGCGCGAGCTCGGCCGCGCGTCGCGCGACATCCGCCGCGCGGGGCCGCGCGTCGGGGTCGGTCGCCGTCATCGCCGTCAGCAGCGACCGCCACTCGTAGCCGAAACCGGCGGGCACCTCGGGCTGGCGGGCGAGACGCGCGAGCACACTCTCCTGCAGCGTCCCCGCGCCGAACGGAGACAGACGCGTCAGCGCCTCGATCGCCAGCAGGCCCAGGGCGTAGACGTCCGATTCGGCGCGAGGCGCCTCGCCACGCACCTGCTCGGGCGCCAGGTAGGCGGCGGTGCCGATCACCGTTCCCGGCGTCGTCAACCGCGTCGCGTCGATCAGGTGGGCGACGCCGAAGTCGGCGAGCACCGCCTCGAAGGGCACCTCGCGCCCACGGACGGGGCGCAGCAGGACGTTCGACGGTTTCACGTCGCGGTGGACGATGCCGGCCTCGTGCACCACCGCCAGAGCCCCGGCCAGGTCCCGCACGAAACCGGCCACCTCGGCGACGGGGATCGGCCCGTCCTCGATGCGCCGACGCAGCGAGGGTCCCTCGATGAGCTCCATGACGAGGTAGACGTGATCTCCCGCGCCCAGCCGCGCGTCGTAGAGCGTGACGAGCGAAGGGTGGTCGAGAGCGGCCAGAGCGCGGGCTTCGGCCATCCGCCGAATGGGCGCCGGATCGTCACCCCCGTCGAGGTGGAAGATCTTGATCGCCACATCGCGAGCGAGCACCTCGTCGCGGGCACGGAAGACGCGGCCCATTCCTCCCGCGCCGATGCGCTCGCGCAGGATGTAGCGCCCACCGAGGATGTCGCCCGCGTGAGGCATCGGAAGGTCGGGGGCGTGGCTCATCGGGTCCTTCGTAAGGAGGCGCCGCGGGGGGCGAGCAGCGAGGGGGGATGCCGTGCGGTCATCCCGTCGAGGGGGACACTATGCCCGAGCGGTGCGCATCGGACGGGGGTGGCGAGCCAGGGTGCCGACGCGCATAATGGGCGCCGGTCCGCGGCTCAGCCGTCTCAGCCGTCGTCGCCCTCGGACGGTGCCCCGCCCGTGTCGCTCGACCACACCGCTCGCGCGCCGCTGT
>NZ_CAJYPF010000002.1 GCF_913776565.1 uncultured Microbacterium sp.
CCCCGGTCTACCGCGCGGGTCACGACTGGGCTCGGGATGCCGCCATCGGCGCCGACCGCATGATCGCCGCCGGCACGACCGCCGTCGCCGACATCGTCACCGACGTCGAGGCGGCCTCGGCGCTGCATGACGCGCGGCTGCACGGCATCACGTACTGGGAGGTGATGAGCTGGACCAACGCCGCCTGGGCCGAACGGGGGCGCGCCGAGGTCGAGGGCCGGCTCGACGCGCTGCCGTCTCCGCCGGGGACCGGGCTGTCGCCGCACGCGCCCTACTCGCTCGACGTCGAGCCCCTGCTCGAGATCCCCGACATCGTGCGCGAGCGGGGCAGCCGCCTGCACCTGCACCTGGGCGAGGCGGCCTTCGAGCGTGAGCACGGCGAGGCGGTTCCGTGGCAGAAGCAGCGTCCCGCGAGTTTCCGCGCCCTGCGCGACGAGGGGTTCGGCACCGGGGCGACCGAGTTCGTCGACGAGCTCGGTGTGCTCGGCCCCGACTGCCACATCGCGCACGGCGTGTACATGACGGCGCGCGACCGGGCGATCCTGCGCGCCCGCGGCACGACCGTCGCCCTGTGCCCGCGGTCGAACGCGGTGATCGGACTCGACGAGCCACCGGTGGCGGCCTACCTCGTCGAGGGCAATGCGCTCGCTGTGGGCACCGACTCCCTGGCATCCAGTCCCTCTCTCGACCTGCTCGCCGACGTCGCCGAACTGCACCGGCTGGCGCGGGCGCAGGGCTACGTCAACCGCGACCTGCCCGAGCTGCTGCTGCGCGCGGCGACTCTCGGCGGGGCGCACGCGATGGGCCTCGACACCGGCCCCGCCCGCACGGGCTATCTGGCGGTGGGCGCCGTGGCGGATCTGGCGTTCTTCGACATCCCGGTGTCGGAGGTGGATGCCACGACCGAACACCTCGTGGGGGCCGGGGCGGGGACCGCGGCCGCGACGTTCATCGACGGCGAGGCGCGCTTCGCCGCGTCCGCTTTCACCCGTGAGACAGGAGTGCGCGCATGACCGATCCAGCCGACACCGACCGTCCGCAGACCGCCCGATTGCTCGACCTCGAGCCGCACCCCGAGGGCGGGTGGTTCCGTCGCACGTGGACGGGGTCGTACGCCGTAGACACCCCGGCGGGCGAGCGGCCCGCCGCGACCTGCATCCATTACCTGCTGCAGCCGGACGAGCGCAGCGCGTGGCACGTCGTGACGAGCGACGAGGTGTGGCTGTGGCACGGTCCCGGCGCGCTCGAGCTGTCGCTGGGCGGAACGGGCGAAGCCCCGGGTGAGGTTCGGACCGTCATGCTGGGTCCCGACCTCGCCGCCGGGCACGTGCTGCAGCACACCGTACCGGCGGGGGTGTGGCAGGCGGCACGTCCCGCGGGCGACGCCGAGGTCGTGGTGAGCTGCCTGGTGTCGCCGGGCTTCAGCTTCGACGACTGGCGTCTGGCCGACTGAGCGCGGACGGGCCTGCGGCGGGGGCGTGCTGAGGTAGGCCCGCGGCCGAGGGCGTCCGACCGCCGCGCGCCCGAGGCCCCGCGAACCCCGTCTTCGCGCGTGTCGCCAGGTTTCACGCGCGACCGTCCCCGAAACATGCCGCCGGTACGCTGTGCACATCACAGCACTCCGGGGATGACCCCGATACGTCCACGAGGAGACATCGTGACCGCTTTCGCACGCCTGCGCCGCGCCGCCGCCCTGACCGCCGTGGCTGCCGCCACCGTCGTGTCGCTCACCGCCTGCGCCTTCGCGCCGACCGGCTCCGACGCCGGCGCCGCGCCCGCCACCGAGGGAGCGCTGCAGACCGTCACGGCCGGCAAGCTCACCATCGCCACGGGCGAGCCCGCCTTCTCGCCCTGGGTCGAGAACGACGACCCCGCCTCGGGCGAGGGCTTCGAGGCCGCGGTGGCCGACGCCGTCGCGACCAAGCTCGGCTTCTCGAAGGACGACGTCGTGTGGGTGCGCAGCACCTTCGACAGCGCCATCGCGCCCGGCTCGAAGGACTGGGACCTCAACCTGCAGCAGTTCTCGATCACCGAGCAGCGCAAGCAGGCCGTCGACTTCTCGTCGCCGTACTACACGACCACGCAGGCGATCGTCGCGACCGGATCGTCGCCCGCCGCCTCGGCCACCACGGTCGCCGAGCTCAAGAACATCCCCGTGGGCGTCATGAGCGCGACCACCAGCTATCAGGTCGCCGCCGACCAGCTCGGCACCGGCAACCTCAGCGTCTTCAACTCCAACGACGACGCGGTCGCCGCCCTGCAGGCCGGTCAGGTCGACGCGATCGTGGTCGACCTGCCGACCGCGTTCTACCTCGCCGGGGCCGTGCTCGACGACGGCAAGGTCGTCGGTCAGCTGCCCGACTCCTCGGCCGGCGGTGACGAGCTCGCGTTCGTCCTGCCCAAGGGCTCGCCGCTCACCACGCCCGTCTCCGATGCGGTCGACGCCCTGCGCGCCGACGGCACGCTCGATGAGCTGCAGCAGAAGTGGCTCGGTGGCACCGACGCCGCGCCCGTGCTGAAGTAACACCCCGTGGCATCCATCCCCTCCGAGGCCGTGTGGCGGCCGAGCGAGCTCGAGCTCGGTCGGCGCGCCACGCGGCGTCGGCAGTCGACGAAGTCGGTGCTGATCGCGCTGGTCAGCTCGATCGTGTTCGTCGTCGTCGTGGGCTGGGCGATCCTGTCGAGCCCCGGGTGGGAGGACGTGCGCCGCGCGTTCTTCGACCCCGAGATCGCGCTCGCGAGCTTCCCGTCGATCCTCGCGGGGCTGTGGGTCAACATCCAGGTGCTGTTCGTCGCGGCGATCGCGGTCGCGATCCTCGGCACGACGCTCGCGGTGCTGCGCTCGCTACGGGGGCCGGTGTTCTTCCCCCTGCGCGCGCTCGCGACGATCTACACCGACCTGTTCCGCGGCATCCCGCTGCTGATCGTGCTGTACCTGGTGGGCTTCGGGCTGCCCGCGCTCGGCGTCTTCGGGCGCGTGCCCGTGGTGCTGTGGGGCACGATCGCGATCGTGCTGACGTACTCGGCGTACATCGCCGAGGTGCTGCGCGCGGGCATGGAAGCCGTCCACCCCTCGCAGCGCGTCGCCGCCCGTTCGCTCGGGCTCAGTCACGCGCAGACCCTGCGGATCGTCGTGATCCCGCAGGGCGTGCGCAAAGTCGTTCCGGCGCTCATGAACGACTTCGTCTCGCTGCAGAAGGACGTGGGGCTCATCTCGGTGCTCGGAGCGGTGGATGCCGTCCGCGCGGCGCAGATCGCCTCGGCTCAGGCGTACAACTTCACGCCGTACATCGTGGCGGCCCTGCTGTTCGTGGCGATGGCGTTGCCGATGATCCGCCTCACCGACTACGTCTCGGCGCGACTGGCGAAGCGCGAACAGATGGGCGGAACCGTATGACCGTGCTCGACGTCCGCAGCGTCCGCAAGGCGTTCGGCGACCACGTGGTGCTCGACGGCATCGACCTGGAGCTCGCGCAGCACGAGGTGGTCGTGCTCATCGGCGCCTCGGGGTCGGGAAAATCGACGCTGCTGCGCACCATCAACCTCATCGAGCGCGTCGACGACGGGCAGATCCTGCTCAACGGCGACGACCTCACCGACCCGACGATCGACCCCGACGCCGCTCGGGCCCGCATCGGCGTCGTGTTCCAGCACTTCAACCTCTTCCCCCACCTGCGCGTGATCGACAACGTCACGCTCGCCGCGCGCAAAGTGCACGGGATGCCGAAGCCCGAGGCCTACGCCCGTGGAACCGAGCTGCTCGAGCAGCTGGGGCTGGGGGCCAAGGCCCGGGAGTTCCCCGACCGCCTGTCGGGTGGTCAGCAGCAGCGCGTCGCGATCGTGCGCGCCGTGATGACGAACCCCGAGCTGCTGCTTCTCGACGAGATCACGTCGGCGCTCGACCCGCAGCTGGTCGGCGAGGTGCTCGACCTGGTGCGGGTGCTGCGCGACCGCGGCTCGACGATGCTCATGGCGACGCACGAGATGTCATTCGCGCGCGAGGTGGCCGACCGCATCGTGTTCATGAAGGGCGGGCGGATCGTCGAGCAGGGCACGCCCGCGCAGATCCTCGACGCCCCGCAGCATCCCGACACCGTCGCGTTCCTCGAGCGCGAACGCCGCGGCGGCGCGCTGTAGCGCGCGCCGCCTCAGTTATAGCCGAGGATCACCGCCGCGTCCTGGTCGTCGAAAGCGGCGGACGGCTGACTGTCTGATTCGATCACCGTCCGATTCTGCGCGCCCCGCGAGGGGCTCGACGCGTTCCTCACGGATCGCATACGGCATCCGTCCGGGCACGCCGCGACACCGGATGCCCCCAATATCCGGCATCCGGTGTCGCAGGACCGTGGAGGGGTCGACCCCCTCCACGGTCGTCTCAGCGGATCAGACGGTCGCGCGGCGGCGACGCATCAGCAGCACGCCTCCCAGCCCGAGGGCCAGCAGACCCGCGA
>NZ_CAJYPF010000003.1 GCF_913776565.1 uncultured Microbacterium sp.
GATCGAGATGCAGCGCCACGGGGACGCTCGCGGCGTCGGCGGCCGCGGCGGCGAGGCCGGACAGCACCGCGGCGCCGAAGTACTTCACGGTCTTCACCGAGGTCTGCAGGATGATCGGCGACCCGGCGCGGTCCGCCGCGCGCACGACCGCGGCGATCGAGATGCCGTCGACGATGTTGACCGCGGGGACCGCGTAGCCGTTCGCACGCGCCTCGAGCGCGAGCTGCTTCGTGCTGGCGAATGTCATTGGGGATTCCCTCCTGTTGATCGGAGCGGCTCTGCTGCGATCGTTTCAATAGTACAAGTATAGCCAACCCTATACAACTAGATACCGAACCCTCCGCCCACCGCGGCGGCGCGCGCGAAGACGCGATCGAACAGCTCGTCATCCCACCGACCGGCCAGGACGAACAGGTCCGCGATCGACAGGCGGTCGCGCATGAACGGCAGGGCGCCGAGCGCCCACCGCGCGCGGTCGGGCGAGACCGGCGGCGTCAGCTCGGCGAAGGTCGTCGGAGCATTCCACGCGCGCAGCGCGGCCAGGGGCACGGCCGGATCCCCCGCCAGGGCGCGCAGCGTCTCGACGTGCCGACGGCGGTGAGAGAAGAACGACACGATCTGTGACGTCGCCGAGACCCAGCGTCGCATCTTCGCCTGCACCGCCCGCCAGCACTCCTTACCCAGGACGCCCGACGGATCGACCGGATGCCACACCTGCCGCACACGCTTCTCGACATCGGTCGGCACGACGAGGTCGGCGGGCTCGAGCGCGAACAACCCGCCCTCCTCGAGGGCGATGTCCCACAGCGAGGCCGCCAGAACGCTCGCGACCCCCACCTGCGCCCCGTGCAGGTCGTGCGCGACGCCCTCCGCCAGGGCCGACATGTCCAACACGTGACTCATCAGGTGCTCCACCCCCGACAGGGGAGCGGTCGTGCCGGCATCGCCGATGACGAGACCGCCGACCGTGAGCGTGTCGACGAGCACGCCGAGCCGGTCCGCGTCATCGCGTCCGGCATCCGCCAGCGCCGGAGCCAGGTCGCGCACGGGGTCCACGAACCGGCCGTCGTAGAGCGAGGAATCCATGCCCAGCGCACACGCCAGGTACCAGTCCGCGGGGGCGGACCAGATCGCGACGGCGTCGCCCACCCCGGCCCGAGTCAGGGCGAGCGGAGCCCGTGCCACGACATCGTGGTCGATGACGAGGGCGTCCGGCCAGCGACTCGGCACGGTGCGCTTGGCACCGTTTCGCACGACGACCGACAGCGGATCGGCGTAGCCGTTGACGCTCGCCGCGGTCTGCACCGAGATCAGCGGGACGCCGAGGTCGGCGGCGACGACCTTGCCCAGATCGCTGACGGTTCCCGAGCCGACGGTGACGATGATCGCGGCGCCGGCGGCGCCGGCCGCGACCGCCTCGACCGTGCGCTCGTCCAGCGTCACACCGTGCGCGCCGACGGGAACGCGCACGTGTCGCGGGGTGCGCGCGCCGGACACGGCGGCCTCGACCACCGCGTCCAGGTCACCGTCGTCCACGACCTTCTGCGCGCCGTCGCCCACGATCGCGACCTCGCCCGACGGCGCCAGCTCGTCGACGAGGCGCCCGAGATGGCGCAGCGCACCCGGTTCCGAGAACAGGCGCAGCGCGCCGCCGGAGCTGGAGCGAGCGAGCTCCGCGGGAGATACGAGGGACATGGGTGTCCTTTCCGTCGCCCAGCGGACGACAACCGTCAGCGGACGGCGAGATCGACGTCGAGCAGATCGTCGATCCGCTCGAGGATGTAATCGGGACGCTGGGCGGCGGGAGCGGCCTCCACCATGGCGGGATCGGTCTCGCCGGTGAGGACCAGGGCGGAGCGCATGCCCGTGTTCTTGGCGAAGAGCACATCGGTGGCCAGACGATCGCCGACCATCACCGACGTCGCGGGGTCCAGCCCCGTCTCGGCGACGATGATGTCGAGAAGATCCTTGGAGGGCTTGCCGAAGACCGCCTCGCACTCGATCTGGGTGCCCGCGGTGATGGCGGCGGTGATGCACGCGGCATCCGGTTCTCCTCGTCCCCCCGGAAAGGGGCAGAAGCGATCCGGATTGGTCGTCACCAGGCGCGCGCGGCGGTGGAACCACAGCGCATCGAAGGCGATCTGCAGTTTGTCGTAGGCGAAGGTGCGGTCGTACGACGACACGACCAGGTCGATGCGCGCGGGATCCTCGCTCATCTCGATTCCCGCCGCAGCCAGCGCCTCGACCAGCGGCGCCTCGCCGATGGGGAACACGGCCGCGTCCGGCATCGTGCGCCGGATCCACGACACCGTCGCCGCGAGGCTGGTGTAGACCTCTTCCGCCGGCGTGGGCAGCCCCAGTCGCGTCAGCTTCGCGGCGTAGTCGGTCGGCCTCTTCGTGGGGTTGTTGCTGCAGAACACGACGCGCTTCCCGCGCTCGCGCAGCCCCTCGATCAGGCGCGCGGCACCCGGCAGCAGCGTCTCTCCGAGGTAGATCGTGCCGTCGAGATCGAAGACGTAGGAGTCGAAGTCGGGCACGCGCGCGCTCATGCGACCGCCGCCGTCCACCCGCGCGTCAGATCGCGCGCGGCTCGCCACCCGGCGTAGAGCTCGTCGGCACGCCCGCTGTCGATCCGCGGCTCGAAGACGCGATCGACCTCGTACTTCGAGCGCACCTCCGCGAGATCCCGGTACACCCCGGCCGACAGGCCCGCGAGCATCATCGCCCCGAAGATCGTCGCCTCCGAGTTCCGAGGGCGCACCACGGGGATGCCGAGCACGTCGGCCTGCAACTGGCACAGCAGATCGTTCTTGACGGCGCCGCCGTCCACCCGCAGCTCGGGGATCTCGAACCCGGAGCCGGTGACCGCGGCATCCACCAGATCCCTCGTCTGGTAGACCATCGACTCCACCGCGGCGCGGATGACGTGCAGCCGGTTGGTGGAGTTGGACATGCCCACGAGGACCGCTCGCGCGGTCGGGTCCCACGTGGGCGCGGCCAGCCCCGTGAAGGCGGGGACGAAATAGACGCCCTCGGTGCCGGAGACCTGCCCCGCGTACCACTCGCTGTCGGGGGCGGCGTGAATGAGCTGGAGGTCGTCGCGCAGCCACTGCATCGTCTTGCCCATGGCGTAGACGACGCCCTCGGTCTCGTACGAGGTCTCGCCGCCGATCGTCCAGGCGGCGCTGGGCGTGAGCCCGTCGGGACGGAAGGCGGTGGCGCCGTTGTTGATGTTGAGCACCCCGGCGGTGCCGTAGGTCATCTTGACCTGGCCCTGCGCGTGCGCGGCCTGGCCGAAGAGACCCGCCTGCTGGTCGCCGAGCGCGCCCGTGATCGGCACCGGTGCGCCGAACGTGGCCTCGATGGTGCCGAAGTGCGCGTCGGAGGGCACGATGCGCGCGAGCATGTGCCGAGGGATGCGCATGCCGCGCAGCAGGTCGTCGTCCCAGTCGCAGGTCTCGAGGTTCATCATCATCGTCTGCGAGGCGTTCGAGGGCTCGGTGACGAACGACTCCCGGCCGGTGAGGTTCCAGATGAGCCAGGTGTCGACCGTGCCGGCCAGCAGCTCGCCCCGCTCCGCGCGCTCCTGCGCCCCGGGCACGTGATCGAGGATCCATCGGATCTTGGATGCCGCGTAGAAGGCGTCGGGAATGAGCCCGGTGCGCTCCTTGATGAGGTCGCCGAAGCCCGAGTCGACCCAGTCCTGGACGATCTGATCGGAGTGCCGCGACGCCCACACGATGAGGTTGAAGAGGGGTCGGCCGGTGTCCTTCTCCCACACCATCGCCGATTCGCGCTGGTTGGTCAGCCCGACGGCGGTGAGTTGATCGGCCGTGATGCCCGCCTGCCGCAGCGCCTCGCGCATGACGTCGAGCTGGGTGTGCAGGATCTGCATCGGATCGTGCTCGAGCCACCCGGGACGCGGGGAGATCTGCGTGAGCTCCGACTGGCCGAGGCCGAGCACGCGGGCGTCTTCATCGATGACGAACGCCCGCGCGCTCGTCGTTCCCTCGTCGATGCCGAGGATGTACTGCGTCACAATTCGTGCCTCTTCGTCGTTCGTCTGCGCGGTCCGGACCGGCGCGACGGTCCAGGGCCCCGCGCGGGGTGACCGCGGGGCGGAGGTGCCCGCGTCAGGGCTCGGGGGCGGGCGGGAGTGCCCGCATCGCGTCTCGCGGGCAGGGCGGAGCACCGGTGCGCCGTCGGCACCGGTGCCCGCCCGGGGGTCAGGCGACCTGGACCTTCTTGGTCCACCCCTTCGTCAGCTCCCGCGCGGCCGTCCAGCCCGCGTAACGGGAGTCGGCTTCGTCACGGCTCATCTGCGGCTCGAAGACGCGGTCGACGACCCACTTGGACTCGAGCTCTTCGAGGCTGGAGTACACCCCGGTGGTCAGACCGGCCAACAGCATCGCACCGAAGATCGTGGCCTCGGCGTTCTTCGGGCGGATGACGGGGACGCCGAGCATGTCGGCCTGCAGCTGGCACAGCAGGTTGTTCTTGACCGCACCGCCGTCCACGCGCAGCTCGGGGATGGCGAGGTCCGATCCGGCCAGCGCCGCCTCGACCACGTCGCGGGTCTGGAAGACCATGGACTCCACCGCGGCGCGGATGATGTGCAGGCGGTTGGTGGAGTTGCTCATGCCGATCAGGGCGGCACGGGCATAGGGATCCCAGGTGGGGGCGGCCAGACCCGTGAACGCGGGGATCAGGTACACGCCCTGCGTGTCGGGGACCTGCCCCGCGTACCACTCGCTGTCGGGCGCGGCGTGGATGAGCTGCATGTCGTCGCGCAGCCACTGCATGGTCTTGCCCATCGCGAACAGCACGCCCTCGACCTCGTAGGCCGTCTGCCCCTGGACCCCCCAGGCCAGGCTGGGCGTGAGCCCCTCGATGCGCCGCGGCGTGCTGCCGCAGTTGATGTTGAGCACGCCCGCGGTGCCGTAGGTCATCTTCACCTGACCCGGCGTGAACGCGGCCTGCCCGAACAGTCCCGCCTGCTGGTCGCCCAGGTCGGAGCCGATCACGACGGGCGCGCCGAATGTGGCCTCGATGGTGCCGAAGTTCGAGTCCGACGGCACGATCTCGGCGAGCATGCCGACGGGGATGTTGTAGTGCCCGAGGAGCTCCTCGTCCCACTGCAGGGTCTCGAGGTTCATCATCATGGTCCGCGAGGCGTTGGAGTAGTCGGTCTTGAAGGACTTCCGCCCGGTGAGGTTCCAGATGAGCCAGGTGTCGACGGTTCCCGCCAAGAGCTCGCCGCGTTCCGCGCGACCCTGTGCCCCGGGGACCTGGTCGAGGATCCAACGGATCTTGGATGCCGTGTAGTACGCGTCGGGAATGAGGCCGGTGCGCTCCTGGATGAGGTCGCCGATACCGGCATCCACCCATCCCTGCACGATGTCGACCGAGTGCCGCGACGCCCAGACGATCGCGTTGTAGATGGGGCGGCCGGTCTCCTTGTCCCACACGATGCCGGTCTCGCGCTGGTTCGTCAGTCCGACACCGGAGAGGTCGTCGGGGGTGATGCCGGCGTCGCGGAGAGCGGCGCGGATGACCTCGAGCTGCGTGTTCAGGATCTGCATCGGGTCGTGCTCGATCCAGCCGGGACGCGGGTAGATCTGCGTCAGCTCGGCCTGGCCGAACCCGACGACGGTGGTGTCCTCGTCGATGACGAAGGCACGCGCGCTCGTGGTGCCTTCGTCGATTCCCAGCAGGTATTTGACCATGGGTGCTCCCACTTCATCGTGTTGGAGGTGATGCGCCGTCGGGCACGGGCGTCCGTCGGCAGGCTGAGGTTAATCTGGTCGTACTTGTATAGTCAAGTATTGCCCTGTAAGTCTCGGGTCTCTACTCTGTGATCCGGTCGGTAGCGCCCGACCGAAGGTTATCCCTTTCCGCGCACACAACGACGTGAGGCCAAGGACACACATATGGACATCGATCTCTTCTCGATCCTCGCCGCCGCCGCCGGCGGCTTCTTCGGCGCCGCCATCGGCGCCCTGCAGGCGTTCATCTTCACCGGGGTGATGGTGCTCGTGGGGCTCATCGCCCTCATCGCCGACCCCACGTCGCCGATCCTCGGCTCCATCGCCTTCGGACCGGCCTTCGGGCCGCACATCTCCTTCGCCGGCGGTGTCGCGGCCGCCGCGTACGCGGCCCGCAAACACGATCTCCTGGGCAAGGACATCGTCACGCCGCTGGCGAAGTTCGCCCAGCCGGACGTGCTGCTGGTGGGCGCCGTGTTCGGCGTCTTCGGCTACTTCTTCCAGAAGCTCGTCGCGATCATCCCCTGGTTCGGAACCCACACCGACGCCGTCGCCGTCACCGTGCTCGTGTCGGCCCTGATCGCTCGTCTCGTCTTCGGGCGAACGGGCGTCTTCGCCCGCAACTCCTCGGGGGCGAGCGGCTGGGCCGCGTACTCCCCCTCGGACGAGGGGCGATGGATCGAGGGGCAGGAGCGCTTCGTCCCGAACACCTTCCTGGGCGTGTTCGTCGGCGCTCTGGGTGCCTTCGTCGCGATCTCGATCGCCCAGGGGGTGCCCGCGATCGCCGGCAGCGCCGCCACCTTCATGTTCGCCGTCTCGGCCGTGTCGCTGATCTTCCTGACCATCGGCATCCCCGTGCCCGTCACGCACCACATCACCCTGCCCGCGGGCGTCGCGGCCGTCACGTTCCTGCCGATCGTGGGCGGACAGTCCTGGGCCGCGATGCTCATCGGCATCGTCGCGGGCCTGCTCGGCGCGTGGATCGCCGAGGTCTTCGCGCGCCTCTGGCTCTCGCACGGCGACACGCACATCGACCCGCCGGCCGCCGCCATCTGGCCGGTGACGACCCTCGTGCTGGGCGTGGCCGCGCTCTTCCCGGCGGTGAGCTGACCGCATGATGCTCGAGACCGGGAGTCCGCATCCCGTCCGCGCCGTCGCTCTCGACGTCGACGGGACCATCGCCGGCCGGGACCACGCCGTCAGCGCGCGCACCGCGAGCGCCATCCGCGCCGTCCGCGATGCCGGGCTCCCGGTCTTCCTGCTCACCGGACGCTCACGACGAAGCGTCCTCGGCCTGGCGCGCGAGCTGGGGCTGCGCAACGGCGTCGCCGCCGCGAACGGCGCGGTGGCCTTCGACCCCGTGGCCGACGTCGACACGCGCGTCGCAGCGATGTCCCCCGCCGACGTGGCGACCGCCGTCGCGCTGCACCGCTCGACGGGGCTGGCCCTGACCTGGTGGGAGAGGGACACGATCTGGGTGGATGCCGCCGGCCCCGTCGCCGACGAGCTGATCGCCCTGGGCGAGAGCCCCGACGCCGTCCGCGTGGGCGACCCGTCCGGCATCCGGCCCGAGGCGACGCTGAAGATCATGCTGCACGGCGACCCCGCGGCCCTCGACGCCGTCACCGACGACGTCCGCGCCGCGCTCCCCGGGGCGGCGCGGTCGATGGACACCTTCTGGGAGTTCGTCGCCCCCGACGCCCACAAGTGGGAGGCCCTGCGGCACCTGCTCGACGGGCGCATCGACCCCGCGCACGTGCTCGGCATCGGCGACGGCGGCAACGACGTGCCCTGGCTGAGCCGCATCGGTCACCCCGTCGCGATGGGCAACGCCCGCGACGAGGTCAAAGCCCTCACCACCCGCCACACCGCGCACCACGGCGACCACGGCGCGGCCCTCGTCCTCGAGGACCTCGTCACCCGCCTGCGCCCCTGAAGGAGTTCCGCATGCCCTCCCCCCTCGATCTATTCGCTCTTCCCGAGACGCTCGGCGACGATCACCTCCTCGCCACCTACGTGCTCGAGCTGCCCGTCGACGTCGATCCGCTCGCCCGCGCCACGCGGTTCGCCGTCGGCCAGACGACCGGGACCTGGCTGCCCGTTCCCGGCATCACCGACGAGCTCCGCGCACGCCACGAGGCCCGCGTCGTCGGCATCTCGAGCCTCCCGCCCGCCGACACCCGGGGGGTCGCCGAGCCGGAGCGCATCGGCTACGTCGTCCGGATCGCCCTCCCCACGATCAATTTCGGGCCGTCTCTGCCGATGATGTTGACGACCCTCCTCGGGAACGACTCGTCGACCTCGGTCGAGGCCAAGCTCGTCGACCTCGAGCTGCCCGACGCCTTCGCGAGCCGTTTCCGGGGCCCGGCGTTCGGGGTCGAGGGGCTGCGCCGACTCACCGGCGTCACCGACCGCCCCCTGCTGTTGAACATGCTGAAGCCGTGCGCCGGCATGCCGCCCGCCGTCGCGCGCGAGGTGTTCTTCGAAACCGCCCGGGGCGGCATCGATCTCATCAAGGACGACGAGCTCACCGCCGACCCGGAGTACTCCCCCGTCGTCGAGCGCGTGCGCCTCTTCACCGCCGCGGCCCGTGCGGCGGCCGAGGAGACCGGGATCGAGACGATCTACATCCCCAACGTCACCGATCGCCCCGACCGCATGATCGACACCGCGCGCCGGGCCGTGGATGCCGGAGCCCGAGCGGTCATGGCGACCTACGCCACCGTGGGCTACGGCTCGCTCGAGGCGCTCGCCGAGGCGGTGGAGGTGCCCGTCCTCGGCCATTTCGCCGGCGCCGCCCCCTACTTCGAAGGACCCGCCACGGGGATGAGCGCTCCCCTGGCGATGGGCCTGCTGCCACGACTGGCGGGGGCCGACCTCGCCCTGGTGAGCACGCCCTACGGGGGCGCGTCGATCCGCAGCCTGCCCTACGTGCGCACCGTGCACCAGATGCTCCTGCCCCGGCCCGGGATCGCGCCGACCATGCCCGTCATCGGCGGCGGAGTGCACCCCGGCACCGTCGGGCGCTACGTCGCGGAGCTCGGCACCGACATCGTCCTGGGCGCGGGCGGCGCGATCCAGGGACACCCGGGCGGGGCGGGCGCCGGCGTGCGGGCGATGCGTCATGCCATCGATGCGGCCGTCGCCGGCACCCCCGTCGAAGACGCTGCCGCTGTGCACGAGGAACTCCGGACGGCGATCGACGCGTGGGGCGTCATCTGATCCATCCGCCGCATACGCGAGCGAACGGCCCGGGGAGACGCCCCGGGCCGTTCGTTCGGCGTTCAGGCCGCGCGCACCTCGGCGATCGTGGCGAGGAAGCCCGCGGCATCCACTCCGGCGCGCCCCAGGAAGACGCCATCGGGGATGCCGTCGACCCGGTCGTGCGCGCGACCGGCGGCGGCGATCGCGGCGAAGGTCCCCGGACCGGCGCTGCCGCCGTAGACGACCCGCACGGCACCCCCTCGCCCGGCCGTCAGCTCGCGCAGCCGGGCCACGACACCCACGACGTGCGCCGGCGGGGCGGGTTCGGCGGCACCGATCGCCCAGGTGGGCTCGTAGGCGACCACGACGGGGGCATCTTCCGGAACACCCCCGAAGGCCGCGTCGAGCTGGGGCAGGATCACGCGCTCGGGGTCGGCGCCGCGCTCCGGCTCGCCCACGATGAGTACGGGGGCGATCCCGGAGGCGGCGGCTCGGCGCGCTTTCGCGCCGAACACCTCGGGGGTCTCACCGAAGTACCGCACGCGCTCGGGGTGCCCGATCATGGCCAGCCGCGCGCCGAAGCCGGCGAGCAGGTCGGCGTTGTCCTCGCCCGTGTAGGCCCCGGCGGGGTAGGCCGAGACGTCCTGCGTGCCGACGACGACGCCCAGGGGAGCGAGGGCATCGACGGCGCGGGTGAGCAGGGCCGCCGGGACGCAGACGAAGACGCCGTCGCCGCGCTGCTGCGTCTGCGCGAGCCCGTCGCGCACCGCGTCCAGCCATCGCGGAGCCGTGTCCGCGGTGAGGTAGCTCTTGGGGCTGCACCCCACCATCGTCGTGGGCAGTGACATCGGACCTCCTCGTCCCACGGACAGGCGCTGCCGCTTGTCCGAAGTTGTGTACTCTTGTATATACATCTTAGGTGCAGCTGCGCCGCCCATGTCACCGTCAATGGAGAACGAGACATATGACCAGCTTCTCTCGCGCCACCCGGGCGCAGCTGACCGGCCGAGCCTTCGACGTCCTCGTCGTCGGCGGCGGCATCAACGGCGTCGCGATCGCACGCGATGCCGCGACACGGGGCCTCTCGGTCGCCCTCATCGAACGCGGCGACCTCGCCGTGGGCACCTCGTCGTGGAACAGCCGCCTGATCCACGGCGGACTGCGCTACCTCGAGCACGGCGAGATCCCGCTGGTCTACGAATCCCTCCACGACCGCGAGTGCCTGTTCCGTATCGCCTCGCACCTCGTGACCCCCCTGCCGTTCGTCGTCCCGCTCTACGGCCACAACCACCTGCCCGGATGGATGTTCCGCATCGGACTCGTCCTGTACGACATCCTGTCGCTGCGGAAGTCCGTGCCCGCCCATCGGTATCTGAGCCGCAAGGCCATCGACACCGAGCTGCCCGGACTCGACAAGGAACGCCTCTCCGGCGCCGTCCGCTACTACGACGGCCAGGTGACGTACCCCGAACGCCTGGTGATCGAGACCGCGCTGTCCGCCGGCGAGGCCGGAGCCGTCATCGGCACGTACGTCGAGGCATCCGACATCCTCCGCGACGGGGCGCGCGTGGTCGGGGTCGCCGCCCGCGATCTGCTCACCGACGAGACCTTCGAGATCCGCGCGTCCTGCGTGGTCAACGCGGCCGGCCCCTGGGTGGACGAGCTCGGAGAGAGACTCGGGATGCCGCGGCAGATCGGCGGCACCACGGGAACGCACTTCGTGGTCGACGCCTTCCCCGGCGCCCCCGACGCCTGCATCTACTTCGAAGCGCGCTCGGACAACCGCGCGATCCTCGTCATCCCCTGGAACGGGCGCTACCTCATCGGCACCACCGACGACCGTTTCGACGGCGACCCGGGCGCCGTGCGCGGCACGGACGACGAGATCGCCTACCTCCTCGCCGAGACCAACCTGCTGATCCCGACGGCGAACCTCACCGCCGACGACGTGCTGCTGACTTACACGGGCGTCCGGCCGCTGCCGTACCGACCGGGAGTCAAGGCGGGCAACATCCCCCGCAGCCACCTCATCCTGGCCCACGACGAGGCCCCCGGTCTCATCACGATCGTCGGCGGCAAACTCACTCCGCACCTGAGTCTGGGACGCCAGACGGTCGACAAGATCGCCCGCAGGCTCGGCCGATCCCTTCCCCCCTCGCGCACCGATCGCGCGCCGCTGCCCGGATCGCTGTCGCCGCGCTGGTCGGGAGCCGCCGCCGCACGGCAGCGCCTTCTGGCCTCACTGCCGTGGGACCGCGCGCTCGCCGAGCGTCTCGTCGACGTCTACGGCGCGGGCGCCGCGGCGATCCGCGACCTCGCGAGCGCCGAGCCCGGAGCCGCCGACGTGTACGGCGATGGCCGCGGCGCGGTGATCGCGGCCGAAGTGCTGCACGCCGTGCGGGCCGAGGGCGCGGCGACCCTGGTGGACATCCTGCACCGGCGCACGCTCGTCGGTCTCGAACCGGCTCTGGGTACGGACGTCGAACGCCCCGTCGCCGAGCTCGCCGCACGCGAGCTCGG
>NZ_CAJYPF010000004.1 GCF_913776565.1 uncultured Microbacterium sp.
GCCAGAGCGATGTGGGCTCGTTCGGGGCCGCCTCGCTCGCCCAGAGCGATGTGGGCTCGTTCGGGGCCGGGGGCGGAGGCGGCGGAGACCTCATGGGCGCGATCCTCGGCGGGATCGCCATCAACGCCCTCTCCGGCGGGAGCCGGCGTCGCGGCGGCTTCGGCGGCGGCGGACTCGGCGGCCTGGGCGGCTTCGGAGGGATCGGCGGCCTCGGCGGCGGGTTCGGCGGCGGCGGCGGATTCTCCGGCGGCCGGTCGCGCAGCGGAGGCGGCCGCGGCTTCTCGAGCGGCGGCGGTCGGAGCCGTTCCGGCGGGGGCGGAGGCCGTCGACGCTGACCCCCTCGCGACGCAGCCCGCGATCACAGAGAATTCGTAGCATCCGACACCAGACTCGACATCGTCGCCCTCAGGAAGGAACACCCCGCATGGCCAAGCAGTCCATCTTCGGTCGCATCCAGACCCTCGTCCGCGCGAACGTCAACGCGCTCCTCGACCAGGCCGAGGACCCGCAGAAGATGCTCGACCAGCTCGTCCGCGACTACTCGAACTCGATCGCCGATGCCGAGTCGGCCATCGCCGAGACGATCGGCAACCTCCGCCTGCTCGAGCGTGACCACCAGGAAGACGTCCAGGCGGCGGCCGAGTGGGGCAACAAGGCCCTCGCCGCCAGCCGCAAGGCCGACGAGCTGCGCGCGGGCGGCAACGCGGGCGAGGCCGACAAGTTCGACAACCTCGCCAAGATCGCCCTGCAGCGCCAGATCACCGCCGAGGGCGAGGCCAAGGCGGCCGCCCCCACCATCGCCGCGCAGACCGAGGTCGTCGACAAGCTCAAGGACGGCCTCAACGGCATGAAGGGCAAGCTCGAGCAGCTCAAGGCGAAGCGCAACGAGCTCACCGCCCGCGCCAAGGTCGCCGAGGCCCAGAACAAGGTCCACGACGCGGTGAAGTCGATCGACGTGCTCGACCCCACGAGCGAGCTCGGCCGCTTCGAGGACAAGATCCGCCGCGAAGAGGCCCTCGCCGCCGGCAAGCAGGAGCTGGCCGCGTCGAGCATCGACGCGCAGTTCAACGCGCTCGAGGACGTGGGCGAGCTCACCGAGGTCGAGGCGCGCCTGGCCGCGCTCAAGGTCGGCGGCCCCCAGCGCGCCGCCATCGACGCGCCCAGCCCCGATCAGGTCTGACCGCCCGCGAATGCACCGTCCGCCTCGTCGGGCGGTGCATTCCCGTCTGACGGCGAGGAGCCCGCATGACCCGATTCATCGTCGCCCCGCAATGGCAGGGCTCGTCCTCGTCCCGCGCGATGCAGCTCATCGACGGGGCCGAGGCCATCGCCGGGGATCTCCCGCGTGCCTCCACGACGGTGCTTCAGGCTCCGCCCGAGGCGGGCGACGCGCAGGGCACCCGCGTGCAGCGCATGAGCGCCCTGGTCCGCATGCGCGAGCGCATCCACGAAGCGGTGCGCGCCGCCGCTGAACCCACCGTCGTGGTGGGCGGGGACTGCGGGGTGGCGCTCGGCGCCGTGTCCGCCGTCGCCGGAGACGACCTGGCCGTCGTCTGGCTCGACGCGCACGCCGACCTCAACACCCCCGAGTCCACGCCCAGCGGCGCCTTCCACGGCATGGTGCTGCGCGCCATCGCGGGCGACGGCGATGCGCTGCTGCGGCTGGATCCCGGCATCCCTCCCTCTCGCCTCGTGCTCGCGGGGACGCGCGCACTCGACGCCGGAGAGGAGCGGTTCGTGCGGGAGAACGACGTCCGGGTGCTCTCACCGTCCGACCTGGCCGACCCCGACGCCCTGGCCGACGCCGTCGCGGCGACCGGAGCGACCCGCGTGCACGTCCACGTCGACCTCGACGTCCTCGACCCGGCCGAGATCACGGGCGTCGCTCTGCCCGAGCCCTTCGGGGCGCGGACGGTCGAGGTCGTGGCATCCATCCGCCGCCTTCGGGAGCGGATGCCGCTGGCCGGCGCGACCCTGACGGAGTTCTCGCCGTCGTCGCCCGCCGCGGCCGTCGACGACCTCGGCACGATCCTGCGCGTGATCGGGGCCCTCGCGTGAGTCCGATCCCCTCTCCCCCGACCGGCTGGCGCGAGCGCGCCGATCGCGCCGTCGCGCGCGGACGACGTCTGGACCGGTTCATCCCGGCGGCGCTGCTCGACTCGCGAATCAGCCGCGTGGGCTACTGGTACGGCTGCACCGTCGGATGGGTGTGGGGGTCGGTCTGGAGCACCGGGCGGATCGAGAAGAGGCAGGGTCTGTGGGTGTTCCGCGGCCTTCCCGCCTGGGCGTTCCCCCGGGGCGGGGTGTGCGTGGGCGGATGCTTCCTGACCGGCGACGACCGCCCGAGCGACGCGGTCCTGCGTCATGAGGCCGTGCACAAGGTGCAGTGGCGGCGCTATGGCTTCCTCATGCCGGTGCTCTACGCCCTCGCCGGCCGCGACCCCCTGCGCAACCGCTTCGAGATCGAGGCGGGCCTGATCGACGGCAACTACGTCCCGCGGGGTCACTGAGGCTGAGCGCGCGCGGGTGCGCGCCGCCGGGCGCGGGTGCGGTCAGCGCGCGGTCGCGAGACCGAAGCGCTCGGGCGTGTGGATCGCCAGGGGGTCGACGCCGTGGCGGGCGACGAGCTCGTCGACGATCTCGGCGGTGCCGAGGTACCCGCCCAACAGGATGACGCGGGTGGCGTCGTCGTCGCAGCAGAGCATCTCGCCGGCCCAGCCGGACACCGCGCGCGTGAGCGCCTGACCGGGAGCGCAGCCGCGGCCGGTTCCCGGCTCGCCGCCGCGGCGGGAGCGGTCGAGCCACGTCAGCGTCATGCGGGCGGGGGCCGCGACCCGGCCGATCCACGATTCGTCGGGGACCTCGATGAACACGCGTCCGGTCGAGCAGATCGGCAGGGTGGCCAGCAGCGCCTCGAGCTCGGCGAGCGAGTTCTCGTCGGCGGTCACGAGGTGCTGGACACGAGTGTGCCGCGACGCGCGGCACGCGGCGTCGTTGTGCTCGGTGGAGGGGGCCATGATGGCATCCACTCTACCACCGACGAAGGGTTGCCTAACCTGACCCGCGCCCGGTGGTCCACGCGTGGATCACTCCACCAGCAGCTGGCGCAGCCGCCGCAGCTCGTCGTCGCTCATGCCGTGCGCGCGCAGGAATCCCGCCGGTGAACCGTGCTCCCGGTCGAGCTTGTCGAGCAGGAACCGCATCGCCCGCGCCGGCGAGCGGGTGGCGAGGTCTTCGGCGTTCACGCTCTCGGGGTGGAACGCGCGGATCGCCGCGCGCACCTTCTCGTTGCGCTCGGCCGGCAGCAGCTGCTCGGTGCGCGCGTAGTCGGCAACCACGGCGTCGCGATCGACACCCGCCGCCGCGAGCGCGATGCCGACCGTGACGCCGGTGCGGTCCTTGCCGACCGTGCAGTGCACGAGGACGGGCTGTGCGCGCAGGATGCCGCGGATCGCCGCCACGACCCGGTCGGCGCCGTCGTCGACGATCGCCGCGTAGAGCTGCTCGATGGTCACGTCGCGCTCGAAGAACGATGCGACCGATCCGAGGAAGAGCGGTTCGTGCTGCACCTCGACATCGAGGCCGTCGAGACGGCTCGGGGCGTGCGCGACCTCGGCGGCGTCGCGCAGGTCGATCACACGCCGAAGCCCGAGGTCGCGGAGCGCCCGCCGTCCCGCCTCGTCGACCTGCACGAGGTTGCCCGAGCGGTACAGCACGCCCGAGCGGGTCCGTCCCGGCCCCGCGGGCAGGCCGCCCACGTCGCGGAAGTTGGCGGCCCCCGAGACCAGCGTCGCGCTCACTCCCCCGGACCCGGGTGCACGTGCGGGGTGCGCGACGTCGTCACGGCCGGGGGCGCGGCATCCGTCCCACCGACGACGCTGCCGCCCGCGCGCGGGGGCACGGGGTAGCGCCCCGCGATCGCGACGCGATTGAACGCGTTGATCGCCACGAGCACCCAGCTCAGCGCGACGTACTCCTGTTCGCTCAGGATCCCGCCCGCCTGGTCGTACACCTCGTCGGGGATGCCGTCCTCGTGGATGAACGTGAAGGACTCCGTCAACTCGAGCGCCGCGCGCTCGCGCTCGTCGAACACGCCCGATTCTCGCCACGTCGCGATCTGCGCGACGACGTCGGCGTCGAGGCCCGCCTTCACGGCCGCGTCGACGTGCACGCGGACGCAGTACGCGCAGCCGTTGAGCTGAGAGGCGTGGATCTGGACGATCTCGCGCAGACGCGCGTCGATCCCCGCCTCGGCGGCCAGTCGGCCCACCGTCGTCGAGAACGAGCGCAGCGCCGCGTACGCCTCGGGGGCCGACCTCGACAGATGCACGCGCCGTTCCTCACCCATGGCCTCAGCCTACGGCGGCGCGGGTGGTCGGGCGCGGGAACGATACGCGACGACCCGGTGACGGTCCGGCCGGCCCGGGGTGACACCCCGTGGCGCGACGCTGGCGGAGCCGCCCGCCGAGATGACAGGCTCGGGGGATGTCCGTTCGCGACGAGTTCTCGTTCCTGCCCGCCCAGGCCGCCGGTCTCGACCGTCCCCTGCCCGCGGTCGCCCGCGTCGACCTGACGCTCGACGACGGCCGGCGCCTGAGCGGCCTGCGCTGGGGCGACGCGCCCCCCGCGGTGACGTTGCTGCACGGCGCGGGGCTGAACGCCCACACGTGGGACACGACCCTGCTGCACCTGGGGCTCCCCGCCCTCGCCCTCGACCTCGCGGGCCACGGCGACTCCTCGTGGCGCGAGGACGCCGCGTACGTCGCGCGCGTGCTCGCCCCCGACGTCGTGACGGCCCTGGAGGCCTGGACCGACGGCCCGCAGGTGCTCGTCGGGCACTCGCTCGGCGGACTGACGGCCGCCGCGGTGGCGGCATCCCGCCCCGATCTGGTGTCGAGACTCGTCGTCGTCGACATCACCCCGGGTGTCGACCCGAGCGCGGGTCCGGCGCAGATCCGCGCGTTCTTCGCGGGTCCGACCGACTGGGCCAGCCGCGACGAGCTGGTCGAGCGGGCCCTGACGTTCGGTCTGGGCGGCTCGCCCGAGGCCGCCGCCCGCGGGGTGTTCCTCAACTCGCGCGTGCGCCCCGACGGACGCGTCGAGTGGAAGCACCACTTCGCCCACCTGGCCGCCGCGGCGGCGAACGCGGGTGCCGACACCTCGACGCCCGACGCCGTACGCGCGGTGCTCGCGAGCACGGGATGGGACGACCTGACGGGCGGGCGGGCTCCGCTGACGCTCGTCCGCGGCGAGCGCGGATTCGTCACGGTCCCGGATGCCGAGGAGCTCGCCCGACGTGTCCCGGTCGCCGAGGTGCGCACGCTCGCCACCGGCCACAACGCGCAGGAGGAGGACCCCGCGGGCCTGGCCGCCGTCATCCGTTCGATCGTCGAGTCCGGGCACCCGTCCGCGGGCTGAGCTCGGATCGCGGGTCGGCGTGCGCGGGGGGTCACAGACCGTCGCGGCGCGTCACGATCGACGTCGGGGGAATGCGGGCGAAAGTAGGCTGTTTGCACCCCTGCACGGCATCCACAGCACTCGGATGCCGACGGCCTGCGAAAGGACCCCCGCCATGCTGCGCCGCACCGCCCTCGCCACGAGCGCACTCCTCGTCGGAGCCCTCCTGCTCACCTCGTGCACCGGCACGACCACCCCGTCCGGACCGACGGGAGAGCCCGACCCGAACGCGACCCTGACGGTGCGTCTGTCGCTCGAACCGTCGAACCTCGACATCCGCCGGACCAGCGGAGCCGCCCTCGAGCAGGCGCTTGTCGACAACGTCTACCAGGGCCTGGTCACCCGCAACGCCGACGACGGCAACGCCATCGTCCCCGCTCTCGCCAGCGACTACACGGTGTCGCCCGACGGCCTGACCTACACCTTCACCCTGCGGCAGGGAGTGACGTTCCACGACGGCAGCGCGATGACCGCCGACGACGTCGTCACCTCGCTGCAGACCGCCAAGGACGACGCGACGATCCAGAACAGCGCCGATCTGGCCGGCGTCTCCTCGATCGCCTCCCCCGACGCCTCGACCGTGGTCGTGACGCTCGCGCAGGCCAACATCGATTTCCTCTTCGCCCTCACGGGTCGCGCGGGCCTGATCTTCAAAGCCGGTGACGCCACCAATCTGCAGACCGCGGCCAACGGCACCGGCCCGTTCCGCGTGGACAGCTGGAACACCGGCCAGAGCCTGACCCTGGCGCGCTACGACGGCTACTGGGGCGACAAGGCCGGCGTCGCCGAGGTCGTGCTCGACTACATCCCCGACCAGAGCGCCGCGGCCAACGCCGCCGTCAACGGCGACGTCGACGTCGCCCTCGAGATCGACCCCGAGCTGCGGGGGCAGATCGAGGGGACGAACGCGTTCACGATCGAGTCGGGCCTGACCACCGACAAGGGCACGCTCGCCTTCAACAACAAGAGGGCGCCGCTGAGCGATCAGCGCGTGCGCGAGGCGCTGCGCCTGGCGATCGACCACGACGCGTTGATCGAGACGCTCGGTTCGGGCGAGACGCTCGCGGGTCCGATCCCGCCGCTCGATCCCGGGTACGAGGACCTGTCGGACAGTGTCGCCTACAACCCCGACCGCTCGCGCGAACTGCTCGCCGAGGCGGGCGCCGAGAACCTGAACCTGACGCTGACGATCCCCAACGTCTACCCCACGACGATCCCGACCTTCCTCGTGTCGTCGTTCGCCGACGTCGGGGTGACGCTGACGGTCGACTCGGTCGACTTCACCGCCTGGCTGCAGGACGTCTACACCAACAAGGACTACGACCTCAGCTTCGTGCGCCACGTCGAGGCGCGCGACTTCGGCAACTGGGCGAACCCGTCGTACTACTTCGGCTACGACAACCCCGAGGTGCAGACCCTGTACACCCAGGCCCTCGCCACGACCGACGCGCAGCAGTCGTCCGACCTGCTGGCCGAGGCCGCGCGCATCGTGAGCGACGAGGATGCCGCGGACTGGCTCTTCCTGTCGACGCCGCTGACCGCCGTGGGCACCGCGGTGGCGAACTTCCCGAAGAACTCCCTCAACGTGCGTCTGCCGCTGGCCGGTGTGACGGTCGCGTCGGAGTGATCCGTTACGCGCTGACGCGGCTGGGCCTGCTCGTGCTGGGCCTGGCCGTGGCCAGCGTGCTGATCTTCGTCTCGCTGCGCGTGCTGCCCGGCGACGTCGGCCAGCTGATCGCGGGGGGCGAGGCGACCCCCGCCCAGGTCGCGGCGGTGCGCGCGAGCCTCGGCCTCGACGCTCCCCTGTGGACGCAGTACCTCGACTGGATCGGTGGACTCCTGCGCGGCGACCTGGGCTCCTCGCTCGTCACCGGCACCCCGGTCGCCGTGGAGCTGGCCGACAAGGCGCGGGTGACCGTCCCCCTCGCGGCGCTGTCGTTGACGATCGCGCTGGCCATCGGCATCCCGCTCGGGGTCCTCTCGGCCCTCGGCCGTCGCCGCGTCGCCGGTACCGCGCTGAGCGTGGCCGCCCAGGCCCTGGCCGCCGTCCCGGTCGTGTGGGCGGGGCTCATGCTCGTCGTGGTGTTCTCGGTGTGGCTGGGCTGGCTGCCGCCGCAGGGGTTCCCCCGCGCGGGCTGGGACGACCCCGCGGCGGCGCTGCGGGCCCTGATCCTGCCCGCGCTGACCATCGGGGTCGTCGAGGGCGCCCTGCTGCTGCGGTTCGTGCGCAGCGCGACGCTGCAGGCGGTCGGTCAGGACTACGTGCGCACCGCCGCAGCGAAGGGACTGACCCGCACGCGCGCACTGCTCGCGCACGGTCTTCCGAACGTGGGGCTGTCGGTCGTCACCGTCCTGGGCCTGCAGATCGCCGGGATCATCGTCGGGGCGGTCGTCATCGAGCAGCTGTTCACCCTGCCCGGGGTGGGACGCATGCTCGTCGCGGACGTCGCGTCGCGCGACCTGCCCAAGGTGCAGGGCGAGCTGCTGGCCCTCACCGGATTCGTGCTGGTCGTCGGCTTCGTCGTCGACCTCGCCCACCGTCTGATCGATCCCCGGCAGAGGGAGGCCGCATGAGCACTCTGAGACGCCTGTGGGGCCTGGGGACCGGTCGGTTCGGCATCCTGATCGTCCTTCTCGTCGTGGCCACCGCGGCGGTGTCGCTGGTGTGGACGCCCTTCGACCCGGGCGCCGTCGACGCGCGCGCACGATGGGCCGATCCGTCGTGGCCGCACGTGCTCGGCACCGACAACACCGGCCGCGACATCGCGAGCCTGCTGATGGCCGGCGCCCGCACCACGGTGATCGTCGCCGTCGGGGCGGGGGTCGTGGCATCCGTGGGGGGAATCGCCCTGGCCGCCCTCGGCGCGCTCACCACGCGCTGGGTCCGCGAGGGCGTCGCGGTGCTCGTCGACATCCTCGTCGCCTTCCCGGTGCTGCTCATCGCCATGATGATCTCGGCCGTGTGGGGCGGCTCGCTCGCGGTCGTCATCTGGGCGGTCGGCATCGGCTTCGGCGTCAACGTCGCGCGCGTGACCCGGCCCGAGCTGCGCCGGCTGCTGCACAGCGACTTCGTGCTCGCCGGCCGGGCGAACGGACTCTCGACGTGGCAGAACCTCACCCGGCACCTGCTGCCCAACGTCGCGCCGGTGTTCATCGTGCAGCTGTCGTGGGGCATGGCGGTCGCCGTGCTGGCCGAGGCCGGCCTGTCGTACCTGGGCTTCGGCGCCCCGGTGACGCAGCCGTCGTGGGGGGTGCTGCTGAGCGACCTGCAGGCCTACATCGCGGTGCACCCGCTCACCGTCGTCTGGCCGGGGCTCGCGATCACGCTGACGGTGCTGGGACTGAACCTGCTCGGCGACGCCCTGCGCGAGGCCGCCGATCCGACGCTGTCGGCGCGCACCCCCGCCGTCCGCACCCCCGTGACGGGGGTGGTCGCGTGAGCCTCGACGTCACCGACCTGCGCATCGACATCGGCGGACGCACGGTCGTCGACGGCGTGTCGTTCTCGGTCCCGGACGGCGCCCGCGTGGGACTGATCGGCGAGTCCGGATCGGGCAAATCGCTCACCGCCCTGGCGATCCTGGGCCTTCTACCGGACGGGGCGACGGCGCGCGGGAGCATCTCGTGGGACGGCCGCGAGATCCTGGGCCTGCCCGACCGCGAGCTCGCCGCCCTCCGCGGCGACGACATCGGGATGGTCTTCCAGGAGCCGCGCACCGCCCTGAACCCGATCCGCACGGTGGGCCGCCAGATCGGCGAGTCCCTGCGCATCCACGAGCGCATCCCCCGCCGCGAGGCGCTGCGCCGCGCCGTCGACGAGGCCGCCCGCGTCGCCCTGCCCGATCCCGCGCGCATCGTCTCGCGCTATCCGCACCAGCTGTCGGGCGGGCAGCGCCAGCGCGTCGCGATCGCGATGGCCCTCGCGTGCCGCCCGCGCCTGCTGATCGCCGACGAGCCGACCACCGCGCTCGACGTGACCGTGCAGGCGGGCGTCCTGTCGCTTCTGCGCTCCCTCGTCCAGGATGCCGGGATGTCCCTCGTCTTCATCACGCACGACCTCGCGGTCCTCGCGCAGGTCGCGACCCACGCCGTCGTGCTCGAGCGCGGCCGCGTCGCCGAGCAGGGCGCGGTCACCGACCTGCTGACCGCGCCGTCGTCGCCGGTCACGCGGGCCCTGGTGCGCGACGCGACGGCGACGCTGTGGCATCCCGAGACTCCCGGAGGCACCCCGTGAGCGCACCGCTGATCCGTGCGCGGGGGCTCTCGCGCGACTACCCCGCCCCGCGCGCGCGGGCTTTCGGGCGGGCTGAACGCACCCCGGGCCTGGTGGACGTCGACCTCTCGGTGGACGCGGGGTCGGCCGTGGGCATCATCGGCGAATCGGGGTCGGGCAAGTCGACCCTGGTGCGCCTGCTGCTGGGGCTCGACGTCGCGACCGCGGGCACCGTCGAGGTCGACGGTCGCACGGTCGACGCGCGCGGCTCGGCGCGATCGCTGCACTGGCTGCGCCGCGAGACGGGAATCGTCCTGCAGGACCCCTACGCCTCGCTCGACCCGCGCATGGACGTCGGGCGCATCGTGGCCGAACCGCTGTGGGCGCTCGGCGTCGACGGGGACCGGCGCGCCCGCGTGCGCGAGGTGCTCGAACAGGTGGGGCTGGAGGCCGACGTGGTCGACCGCTACCCGCACGAGTTCTCGGGCGGGCAACGCCAGCGCATCGCCCTCGCGCGCGCGATCGCGCATCGCCCGCGCATCCTCGTCGGCGACGAACCGCTCTCGGCGCTGGACGTCACGGTCCGGGCGCAGATCCTGCGGCTGCTGGCGCGTCTGCGGGCCGAGAGCGAGCTGACGCTCGTGCTCGTCTCGCACGACATCGGCGTGGTGCAGAACGTCTGCGACCAGGTCGTCGTCATGAAGGACGGACGCGTCGTCGAGCAGGGGCCCACCGAGAAGGTGCTGCAGCAGCCGCAGGCGGCGTACACGCGGCAGCTGCTGGCCTCCATTCCGACTCTTCCGGGGTGAGGGGGACTCCGATGGGCGGTCGCGGCTCCTCCCCCGCCGTGTGACCCGCGGAGTCGCCCCGCGACTCCGATCAAGGGATGCCACGATGTCGGAGCTCGGCGCTACCCTCGGCGCATGACCCCCGGCATCGTCCCCCCGTTCCTGCTCGACCGTCTCGCGCAGACCGACGACCCCCGCCTCGCGCGGGCGGCCGCGGCGGCGCGGAAGACCCTCGCCCTGCCCCGTCCGCCGCGGCCCACGCGCACGCGACTGCGACTGTCGATCGAGGGCGACGCCCTGGTCGCCGAGACCGGCCCCGCCCCCGACCGCATCATCTCCGACGCGGCGAACACCGAGAACCTGCCGGGCCGACGCGTGCGCAGCGAAGACGACGCCCCCACCGGCGACAGGGCCGTCGACGAGGCGTACGACGGTCTGGGCGAGACGTACGACTTCTTCTGGGACGCCTTCGGTCGAGACGGCATCGACGCCGCGGGCGGATCGCTGCTGGCCACGGTGCACTACGGCGACGACTACGACAACGCGTTCTGGAACGGCGAGCGCATGGTCTTCGGCGACGGCGACGGCGACGTGTTCGTCGGATTCACCCGGTCGCTGAGCGTCATCGCCCACGAGCTCGGCCACGGGGTGACCGAGGCCTCCGGCGGCCTCGAGTACCAGGGGCAGTCCGGGGCGCTGAACGAGTCCCTCTCCGACGTCTTCGGGGCCCTCGCCGAACAGCACCACGGCCGGCAGAGCGCCGACGAGGCGACGTGGCTGATCGGTGCGGGCATCTTCGCGCCCGACGTGCAGGGTGAGGCGCTGCGGTCCATGAAGGCGCCCGGAACGGCCTACGACGACGACGTCCTCGGCAAAGACCCCCAGCCGGGGCACATGCGCGACTACGTCGACACGGCGGACGACAACGGCGGCGTCCACATCAACTCCGGCATCCCCAACCGCGCGTTCTACCTCGCGGCGACGGCCCTGGGCGGTTTCGCGTGGGAGCGCGCCGGACTCATCTGGTATCGCACCCTCACCGCGGGCACGCTCGCACCGACCGCCGACTTCCGCGCGTTCGCCGCCGCCACCTCGGCCGCGGCGGCCACCGAGTACGGTGAGGAGTCGGAGGAGGTCGCCGCCGTCCGCGCCGCATGGGCCGGGGTCGGCGTCGAGGTGGATGCCGCAGCCTGACAGCACGTCGCCCGAGCGCTTCGTCGTGATCGTGGTGCGTTCGGGCGGGATCGCGGGCCTGTCGAAGCAGTGGCGGGCCGAGCCCGACCCCGAGCGGGCTCCCCGGTGGCGCGAACTCGTCGAGGACTGCCCGTGGGATGCGGCACCCCCGCCGGCGCCCGGCGCGGACCGCTATCAGTGGCGCATCGAGGTGCATCGCGGCGACACCGCTGTGCATCGGGCCCGCCTCGGCGACGCGCAGATCGAGGGTCCGTGGCGCACGCTCGTCGACGAGGTGCGTCAGGCCGCGTCACCCTCGCCGC
>NZ_CAJYPF010000005.1 GCF_913776565.1 uncultured Microbacterium sp.
CTCGCCGACACGATGCGCCGCACGCTCGACGACGAACGCGAACGCGGGCTGAACCGCCCCCGACGAGCGGGACTCACCCCCGCCGAAGAGGCGCAGGTCCTGGGCGTTTAGCGCCCGTTGCGGTCGGCCGCCGAACGGGGAGGCGGCGACGAGACCTCGAGCGGGTCGAGGCCGCGCAGCGACGTCCAGATGAGCTCCTCGCCCTTCGCAGCGTGCTGCGACGCACGCACGGCGCGCTCATCGGCCCACGAGTTCAGAACGTGGCCCGAGTGCCCGCGGACGTGCTCGAGCTCGACGTCGGGCAGCCCCACCGCCCGTCGAGCGTCGCGCGCGGCGATCAACGCCTCGAGGATGCCCTGGTTGGCGACCGGCTTCTTCGCGCTCGTCACCCAGCCGCGACGACGGTGGCCGTCCATCCACTTCGCGTACGTGTCGATGGCGTACTTCGAGTCCGCCTGCACGACCAGATGCCGCACATCCGCGTGGTCGGTGATCGCGTACAGCAGCCCGAGCAGTTCGCCGATGTTGTTGGTCCCCTCGGGGATCGACCCCGCGGCCCAGTGCCCGTCCTCGCCGACCCAGGCCCATCCCGCGGGGCCGGGGTTGCCCTTGCAGGCGCCGTCGGTGGCGACGACGTAGCGGTCGGAGGACGCGGGCGATTCGGTACTGCTCATCCCTCTAGTCTCCCCCGGCGGGCCGCGCACGAGAGACGACGCCCCCGCCGACGGTGCGAACGACCGGCGGCGGGGGCGAGGGCGGGGGTGACGACGTCAGTCGCGACCGCTCTCGGCCTTCTTCTGACCGGCCTCGAGCACGTCACCGGCGGGCAGCTCCTGGTGCCCGCCGAACTGCAGGCGCATCGCCGAGAGCACCTGGTTGGCGAAATGGTCCTCGCCGCGCGAGGCGAAGCGTTCGAACAGCGACGCGGCCAGCACGGGCACCGGCACGCCGGTGTCGACGGCGGCCTTGACCGTCCAGCGCCCCTCGCCCGAGTCCGAGACGCGGCCGGCGAGGCCGTCGAGCGTGGGGTTCAGCGACAGAGCGGCGGCGGTGAGGTCGAGCAGCCACGACGAGATCACCGACCCGCGACGCCACAGCTCGGTCACGCGCGCCGTGTCGATGTCGAACCGGTAGAACTCCGGCTCTTCGAGCGGGGCGACCTCGGCCGAGTGCTCGCCCTGGTGCAGCCCCGCGTCGGCGTTGTTCAGCACGTTCAGCCCCTCGGCGAGCGCGGCCATGATGCCGTACTCGATGCCGTTGTGCACCATCTTCACGAAGTGCCCGGCACCGGAGGGACCGCAGTGCAGGTAGCCCTGCTCCTCGGTGGTGTACTCGCCCTCGCGGCCGGGGGTGCGCTCGACCTCGCCCGGCCCCGGGGCGATCGTGCGCAGGACCGGCTCGATGTGGGCGACCGCCTCGTCGTGCCCGCCGACCATCAGGCAGTAACCGCGTTCTAGGCCGAAGACGCCGCCGCTGGTTCCCACGTCGACATAATGGATGCCGCTGTCGTCGAGCTTCTTCGCCCGGCGGACGTCGTCACGGTAGTTCGAGTTGCCGCCGTCGATGATGATGTCGCCCGGCTCGAGCACCTCGGCGACCTGATCGACGACCTTCCCGGTGAGACCCGCGGGAATCATGAGCCAGACGGCGCGGGGCTTCTGCAGCTTCGCGGCCAGGTCGGCGACGCTGGTCGCACCCGTCGCCCCCTCGGCGACGAGAGCGGCGACGGCATCCTGATTCACGTCGAAGACGACGCAGTCGTGACCGTCCCTCATCAACCGGCGCACGATGTTGGCGCCCATCCGTCCGAGTCCGACCATGGCGAGTTGCATCAGTTCCCCGTTCGTCGTGGGTGACGGCCGCGGCGCGCGGCCCCCTGGCGAGTCTAGAAGCGCGCGCGACGCGGCGGTCCGTCAGCCCTGGAAGTCGTCCGGATCGACGTCGTCGAGGAAGCGCCGGAACTCCGCCATCCGCTCCTCGTCGCCGCGGGCGGCGTCCGGGTCGTCGCCGTCGAGCTCGACCGCGTCGCGGGGAACGCCCGCCTCGGCGAACACCGTCTCGGCGACCCACAGCGGAGCGTCCACACGTGCCCCGAGGGCGATCGCGTCCGAGGGTCGCGCATCGAAGGTGCGCGGCCCCGCGGGCGTGTCGAGCACCACCCGCGCGTGGAAGGTCCCCTCGTCGAGGTGGGTGATCTCGACCCGGGACACGGATGCCGACAGCTCACCGAGCATCGCCGTCATCAGGTCGTGCGCGAGGGGGCGGGGGCTGCCCGTGCCCTCGATCGCGACGAGGATCGACATCGCCTCCTGCGGCCCGATCCAGACGGGGAGGACGCGTTCCCCGTCGGCGAGGGGGTCGAGGGGCGTGAGCAGGATGACGTGCTGCTGGGCCGGGTCGAGGGCCACGCCGACCACTCGCACCCGGATCATCCCCCCATCGTACGGGCGGCTCCGCGGCGGTCGAGCGCCGTCGGCGGCATCAGCGCAGGATGCCGAGCCCCCGCGCGCTCGCGACCGCGGCGGTGCGCGAGGTCACCCCGAGCTTCGAGAACACGTGCGCGAGATGCGACTTCACCGTGGCGTCCGTGATGTGCAGACGGGCCGCGACCTCGGCGTTGGAGGCCCCGCGCGACACGAGCTGGAGCACCTCGATCTCGCGCACGGACAGCGTGACGCGCGGTTCGCGCAAGCGGGCGAGCAGTCGCCCCGCGATGGCCGGTGCCAGGGCGCTCTGCCCGGCCGCCGCCGCACGCACACCCGCGAGCAGCTCGTCGGGAGGGGCGTCTTTCAGCAGGTAGCCGCTGGCACCCGCTTCGACGGCTCCCAGGATGTCGCCGTCGGTGTCGTAGTTCGTCAGCACCAGCACGTAGGGCGGCGCCGCGAGCGCGCGGACGCGCCGGGTCGCCTCGGTTCCCGACGCGCGATCACCGAACTGCAGGTCCATGAGCACCAGCTCGGGCGCGTGGGTCTCAGCCAGGGCGACGGCCTCGTCGGGGGTGGCCGCCTCGCCCACCACGACGATGTCGTCCTCGGCGTCGAGCAGCGCCCGCACCCCCGCGCGCACGACCGGGTGGTCGTCGGCGATCACCACCCGGATCACGACGGCCCCACCGGCAGGGTCACCGTGACGACCGTCCCGCGTCCCGGGGCGCTGTCGACGTCGAGCCGCCCCTCGAGCTGATCCACGCGTTCGCGCATCGCGCGCAGGCCGAAGGAATCCGTCGCCGAGGCCGAACCCTCGAGGTCCGCCGGGTCGAAGCCCGTGCCGTCGTCGGCGATCCGCAGCCGCACCGCCCGCTCGCTCCGGGTCAGACGGATGTCGACCCGGTCCGCGTGCGCGTGCTGCGCGACGTTCGCGAGCGCTCCCTGGGCGATGCGCAGCAGCGCCGTCTGCGCGTCCATCGGCAGGACCACGTCGTCGTCGATGACGACATCGACGTCCACGCCCCCGCTCGTGGCGCGCTCCGCGGCGAGGCGCGAAAGGGCGGAGCCCAGGCCGCTGTCCAGGCTCGGCGGGGCGAGCTCGCGGATGAAGCGCCGCGTCTCGGCCAGCCCGTCCGCCGCCGTCCGGCGCGCGAGTCGCACGTACTCGAGACCGGGGCCGTCGGCATCCGCCCGCTCCGCCGCGTGCAACAGCATCTGGATGCTGGACAGTCCCTGCGCGACGGTGTCGTGGATCTCGCGCGCCAGGCGGGACCGCTCGGCCAGAACGCCCTGCTCGCGCTCCGCCGCGGCCAGGCGATCGCGGGTGGCGATGAGCTCGGCCATGAGGGCCTCGCGCTCCGCGGCGCGTCGCTCGAGTGCGGAGTAGCCCAGGCCGATCAGCAGAGCGACGCCGGCGCCCACGATGGGCCCCACGACTCCCCCGACGGTCACACCGCCGTGCATCGCGAAGGCGACGATCGTCACCGCGGTGGTCGCGACCACGGCGATCGGGCCCGCGGCCGCAGGGAGCACGTGCAGGTACAGGAAGAACAGGGGGAAGACGAGGTACGCCGCCTCGGGTACCAGCCACACCAGCGACGCCCAGAGCAGGGTCAGCACAGAGAGCCACGCCGCGGCGAGCAGGCGGCTCCGGCTCCGCGCGACGGAGATCCCGCACAGGTAGACGAGCCCCAGCACGCCGCTGAGGACGAGGGCGACCGGCGAGCCGTCGGTGAGCAGGACGCGCACGACGACCAGCGCCAGCAGTCCGCCGAACAGCACGTGCAGGCCCAGGCGCAGGCCCGCGAAGACGGGGGCGAGGGTGCGGTGCGGCATGTCGTCCTCCACAGTACGGATGCCACGACCCCGGCGGATCATCCGAAAGGTGGAGACCGGGTTCGTCCCTTGCCCCGATGCCCCGGCGCGGGCTCCCGACGACGCTGGAGGGGTGCCGGTGAGATCCGCCGGCGGAAGGAGGCGACGTGTACGTCGCATGGCGCGATCTGCGGTTCGCCCGCGGGCGGTTCGCCCTCATCGGGGCGGTCGTCGCCCTCATCACCCTGCTCGTGGGGTTCCTCTCGGGCCTGACCGGCGGCCTGGCCGCGCAGAACGTCTCGGCCGTCCTCGCCCTCCCGGGCGACCGGCTGGTGCTCCACCCCGTCGGCGACGCCGCCGCGACGTTCGCGGACTCGGCGATCGCCGACGACACGATCGCGGCCTGGCGGACGGCACCGGGGGTCGACGCGGTCACCTCCGTGGGCATCGTGCAGACCCGCGCCGAGGGCCCGGACGGCTCGGGCGGAGTGGCCCTGTTCGGCCTCGATCCCGGGACGACGTTCCCCGCCCCGACGCGCGACGGCGACGTCGACCTGTCCTCGGGCGCGGCCGCGGCGCTGGGAGCGACCGCGGGCGACGAGGTGACGATCGCCGGGCAGAGCTTCCGCGTCGCCGCCGTCGACGGCGACCTGTCCTACAGCCACACGCCGGTGGTGTCGATGACCTCGGCGGCGTGGAAGGCGCTCGACCAGCGGCTCGGCGGGACGGGGACGGCGACCGTCCTCGCGGTCGACGGCACCCCCGCGTGGGACGAGGTCGCCGCGCGCACGGGGACCGTGGCATCCGCTCCCCTGTCGAGCCTGACCGCCCTGCCGACGTTCCGGTCCGAGATCGGTTCGCTCGCGCTGATGATCGCGATGCTCTTCGGCGTCTCGGCGCTCGTCGTCGGCGCGTTCTTCACGGTGTGGACGATGCAGCGCGCGGCGGACGTCGCCGTGCTCAAGGCGCTCGGCGCGAGCACTCCCGCCCTCGTGCGCGATGCGATCGGTCAGGCGCTCGTCGTGCTCGTCGTCGGCGTGGGCGTCGGCATCGGTGCGACCACCGCGCTCGGCGCGCTCGCGGGCAGCGCCCTGCCCTTCCTGCTGAGCCCGCTGACCACCCTCGCCCCCGCGCTCGCCCTGATCGTCCTCGGCCTCGCCGGGGCCGCGGTGTCGCTGCGCATCGTCACCTCGTCCGACCCTCTCACCGCCCTGGGGAGCACCCGATGATCCTTCTCGACGACGTCACCCTGACCTACCCGGACGGGGATGCCCGCGTCACCGCCGTCGACCACGTCACCCTCGAGGGGCGCCCCGGCGTCCTGACCGGAATCACCGGTCCCTCGGGATCGGGGAAGTCGAGCCTGCTCGCGGTGGCCGCGACGCTCGTGCGACCCGACTCCGGACGCGTGGTCGTCGCCGGGACCGAGACGACCGGACTCAGCCGCGCCGAGGCCACCCGGCTGCGTCGCGAGAGCCTGGGCATCGTCTTCCAGCAGCCGCAACTGCTCCCCGCCCTGACGGCACGGGAGCAGCTGCGCGTGATGGCGGAACTCGGTGGTCGAGGCGGGCGGGAGCGCCGTGCGGCCGTCCGTTCCCGGGTGGAGGAGCTGTTGGATGCCGTGGGCCTCGCCGGCCTCGGCGACCGACGACCGGCGCAGCTGTCGGGCGGTCAGCGTCAGCGCGTGGCGATCGCGCGAGCTCTCGTGCACGACCCGCGCGTGCTGCTGGTCGACGAGCCCACGAGCGCCCTGGACACCGCCCGTGGCACCGAGATCATGGCGCTGATCGCGCGACTGACCCGCGAGCGCGGGACCGCGACGCTGCTGGTCACGCACGACCTGGTGCACCGCGACGCCCTCGACGAGATCGTCGAGGTGGTCGACGGGCGGGCCTCGGTGCTCACCACCCGTACGCGTTGAACCACTCGCGACGCTGATCGGCCTCGGCGCGCGACTCGTCCCCTCGCCACGAGTCGTGCGCCGACAGCGTGCCGTTGTCGTCGAGCGTCACGAACGCCCAGCACACCGGGCAGACCGCGCGTCCGTTCGGGAAACCGTCCGGCAGCGTCGGGGCCGCAACGGCAGGCGTGCCCGCTCCCGCGCACGCCGGCGGGTCGGCCTGCAGGTCGCTCCACAGCAGCCGTCCGCCGGTGCGGTGGTGCAGGCCGCGGTGACCGTCCTCACGCGTGCAGATCTCGCCGTTTCGTCGGCTGAGACACAGTCTCCGGGCGGCGCCCGGCAGGTGCGCCAGTGTTCGCGTCATCCTTCGATTCTCGCCGCTGCGAACGCAACGGGGGCAGGTGCGGAATGCGCACGGGGCGGTGTGGTCCGGTGGGGAAGGGTTCGGTGGTCATCGCCGACCACCACCGGTACGACGAAAGAGCATGTCGACCTCCTGATGGTTCGACGATCGGTCATGGAACGCCGCGAGCCGAGGGGGTTGACACCCCGGCAGACGGTGCTACGCATACCCCATGGGGGTATGCTGAGAGCATGCACGGTTACGAAGGCCACAAGGCGGACCTCCTCAAGCGTCTCCGCCGCGCCGAGGGTCAGGTGCGCGGTATCGCCCGCATGGTCGACGACGACCAGTACTGCATCGACATCCTCACGCAGGTGTCCGCCGTGACGAAAGCGCTCGAGAACGTCGCCCTCTCCCTGCTCGACGACCACCTCTCCCACTGCGTCGCCGAAGCGGCCGCACAGGGCGGTCCCGTCGCCGAGGAGAAGTTGAAAGAAGCCAACCAGGCCATCGCGCGCCTGGTGCGATCCTGAAGGAGCTCCCCGATGACCGAACAGCGCACCGACCTGGGCCTCACGGCATCCACACCCCCGCGCGGGGGATGCGGCGACGCCTGCGGATGCGGCCACGGCGGTGCCGCCGCCGCGACATCGGACGCCCCCGACGCCTCGACGACCCAGGAGCTGCGCGTCGACGGGATGACGTGCGCCCACTGCGTGCGCGCCGTCACCGACGAGCTGAACGCGGTCCCGGGCGTGCGGGTGGTGGACGTCGACCTGCGCGCGGGAGAAACCTCCCTCGTGCGCGTCTCGTCCACGGGTGTTGCGACCCCCGACGACCTCGCGGCCGCCATCGACGAGGCCGGTTACACGCTGGCGTGAGGGGACGTCGGGACTGTCACGACGTCCGGCGAACGAGCACGTCCACCGCGGCGTGGAAGGTGACGTGCTGCGACACCTCGACCGCACGGTCGTAACGCGTCCCCCCGAGGGCGACGAAGACGGAGCCGACGACCTCGACGTAACCGACGATCGCACCGTCGTGCGCGACCTCGTACAGATCGAGGTCGATGCGCGTCCAGGGGATCGCGGAGAAAGCCGGGACGAGGGCGGGCGTGGGGACGACCTCGCCGGTCCGCTTCGAGCCCCGACGGCTCAGAGGTGCTTCCATGACCATGTGAGAACTCCTTCGGTCGACGGGGTTCTTTCACAGTGCGACGTCATCCGATGAACACCGCCGGGGTTGACGCGGCGATCCTTCGGCGGTAGCGGGGCTCAGACCCCGGACCGCGCGGGGCGGCCCCGGCGCGGGCGATCCTCCGACAGATCGAAGGGCGAGACGCCGACGACGATCCGTTCGACCTCGTCGAGCCAGCGCAGGTCTGCTTCGAGACGCGCGCGGCGCGCGGCGTGCACGATCGCGAGGGAGACGGCATCCGCCTCGTCCTCCACCGACGACGCCAGTGCGAGCTGCACGGCCTTCCTCTGCTCGGACAGGATGCCGTCGACGTCGGCGCCGGGCAGGGTCACCGCGAGTGCGATCTTGAGGGCGACCTCGTCGCGCCCCTCGGCGAGCGAGGCGGTCGAGAGCCAGTCGCGGGCGGCAGCTCGACCGGCCGCCGTGGGACGCCACAGCATGCGCGCCTCGTCGTCGAGACCCGCGCCCTCGACGAGCCCGTCTCGCTCGAGGCGCTCGAGGGTCGTGTAGACCTGCCCGATGTTGACGCGAGCACCCGTGCGCCGCTCGTACTCGGCACGTAGCTGGGAGCCGTAGCACGCGCCGCGATCGAGGATCGCGAGCAGGCTCTGACGCACCGACATGCGACCTCCGGACCGGTGTGACGAAAAGGACTTCCTCGGTAAGCCCCAGGGTAGACGGCGCAGGTGACTCGACGGCGAATCATCGACCGGCGGCGGTTCGCGACCCCGGCGTAGCATGTGGTCTGACCACATAATCCGGTTCGATCGGAGGCTCCCGATGGAGTGGCTCGACCCCCTCGCCCTCGCCCGCTGGCAGTTCGGGTTGACGACGCTTTACCACTTCCTCTTCGTGCCGCTCACCCTCGGCATGTCGCTGATCGTGGCGATCTTCCAGACCACCTGGTACCGCACCGGTGACGTGCGCTGGCTCCACCTCACCCGCTTCTTCGGCAAGATCTTCCTCATCAACTTCGCCATGGGCGTGGTGACGGGCATCGTGCAGGAGTTCCAGTTCGGCATGACCTGGTCGGCGTACTCCCGCTTCGTCGGAGACGTCTTCGGCGCGCCCCTGGCGTTCGAGGGGCTGCTCGCCTTCTTCCTCGAGGCGACCTTCATCGGCCTGTGGATCTTCGGCTGGGACAAGCTGCCGCGCCTCGCCCACCTCGCGAGCATCTGGATGGCCTCGATCGGCGCGACCCTCTCGGCCTACTTCATCATCGCCGCGAACGCCTTCATGCAGAACCCCGTGGGCTACCAGATGTCGGCGGACGGCAACCGCGCCGAGCTCGTGGACTTCTGGGCCATGCTGACCAATCCCGTGGCGCTGGCCGCCTTCCCGCACACCATCTTCGCGGGCTGGATGTTCGCCGCCATGGTCGTCGTCGCCGTCTCGGCCTGGCACATGGCGCGCGGGCGCAACACCGACATGATGCGCAAGACCCTGCGCTTCGGCCTGTGGTCGACGCTGGTGTCGTTCATCCTCGTCGCCGTCGTCGGCGACCAGCTCAGCCTGGTGATGGTCGCGACCCAGCCGATGAAGATGGCCGCCGCCGAGGCGACGTTCAACACCGTCTGCGGTCAGGACGCGTCGTTCTCGATCTTCACCCTCGGCACTCCCGACGGCACGAGCGAGCTGTTCAGCATCCGCGTCCCGTTCCTGCTCAGCATCCTGTCGACCCACTCGCTCGACGGCTGCGTCGAGGGCATCAACGACCTCAACACGCTCTACAGCCAGCAGATGTTCCCGCAGTTCGCCGACCAGGTCGACGGCAACTTCGCCCCGGTCCTCTGGGTCACCTACTGGGCCTTCCGCTGGATGATCGCCCTCGGCGGCATCGCCGCCCTGGTCAGCGTCGCGGGCCTGTGGGTCACGCGCAAGAAGGCCACCCGCCCCGTCGCGCCGTGGATGTGGCGCGTGGCGATCTGGGCCGCTCCCCTGCCCATGCTCGCGAGCCTGGTCGGGTGGGTCTTCACCGAGATGGGCCGACAGCCCTGGATCGTCTTCGGCCTCATGCTCACCGAGGACGGCGTCTCGCCGAGCGTCCCGGGGTGGAGCGTGCTGATCTCGCTGGTCGCCTTCACCCTCGTCTACCTGAGCCTGGCCGTCGTCGAGTTCGGTCTGATCGTGAAGTTCGCGCAGAAGGGCCCCGACCCCCTGCCGGACCCGGACGCCGAACACGACGACTCCATCGAGAACACCCCCACGACGGTCTACTAGGAGCTCATCATGGATCTCGCGCAACTGTGGTTCTGGATCGTCGCCTTCCTGTTCGTCGGATACTTCGTCCTCGACGGGTTCGACTTCGGGGTCGGCATGTCCCTCCCCTTCCTCGGCAAGGACGACATCGCCCGCCGGCAGATCATCAACACCATCGGTCCCGTCTGGGACCTGAACGAGACATGGGTGATCGTGGCGGGAGCAGCGCTGTTCGCCTCGTTCCCCGAGTGGTACGCGACCCTCTTCAGCGGCTTCTACCTGCCGCTGCTCGCGATCCTGCTCGCGCTCATCGCCCGCGGGGTGTCGTTCGAGTACCGCCACCAGCGCGACTCGCTGCGCTGGAAGCGCTCGTTCGACCGGATGATCGTCGGCGGATCCGCGGTCCCCGCGTTCCTGTGGGGCGTGGCGTTCGCGAACATCGTGCAGGGCGTGCCCCTGGATGCCGACCACGAATACGCCGGCACGGTCCTGACGCTGCTCAACCCGTACGGCATCCTCGGGGGCCTCACGACCCTCACGCTGTTCTTCACCCACGGCGTGTACTTCGTCGCGCTGAAGACCGACGGACAGGTCCGCGCCGACGCACGGCGTCTGGCCGCCCGGTCGGGGGTCGTGACGATCGCCCTGGCCGCGCTGTTCCTCGGCTGGACGATCGTGAACGCCGCGAACGCGCAGGCGCCCCTGCTGCTCGGCGTCGTCGCCCTGGCCGGTGTCGCGGCCCTGACCCTGATCGGGTCGTGGGTGGCCAACCTGCGCGATCGCGAGGGTACGGCCTTCGCCCTGGGTGCGGTCACCATCGTCGCGGCGGTCGCCTCGCTGTTCTTCGCCCTGTTCCCGAACGTCATGCCCTCGACACTGGCGGGCGGCGCGAGCCTGACCATCGACAATGCCTCGAGCACCGACTACACGCTCACGATCATGAGCTGGGCGGCGCTGATCTTCCTGCCGCTGATCCTCGCCTACCAGGGGTGGACCTACTGGGTGTTCCGCAAGCGCGTCACCCGGGCGCGCATCGAGAAGGCCGCGCTCGTCGCGCACTGAGGCCCGCGCCATGAAGCCCGTCGACCCCCGACTGCTGCGGTACGCCACCGCCTCGCGCGGCTTCTTCGCCGTGACCGCGGCGATCGTGCTCGCGCAAGCGGGCGTGATCGTCGGGTTCGCGTGGACGCTCACGACCGCGCTGGTCGGCGCCATCGAGGGCCGGCCGGTCGGCGAGCTCTGGGGATACGTGGGGGCGGCGGCATCCTTCGCCCTCCTGCGGGGACTGCTGATCGCCGCCTCGGAACGGGCGTCGGCGCGCGGAGCGGCCTCGGCGTCGCGCCAGCTGCGCGAGGCCCTGGTGGCGGCCGTCGCGCGCCTGGGCCCGCGGTGGCTCGGCGCGCGCAACGCCGCCACGCTCGCCGTGACCGCTGGGCACGGCCTCGACGCGCTGGACGCGTATTTCGGCCGCTACCTCCCGCAACTGGTGGCCACGGCCGTCACGATGCCGATCCTCATCGCCGCGATGACGCTCGCTGATCCGCTGTCGGGCCTGACGGTGGTGCTGACGATCCCGCTCATCCCGCTGTTCATGGTGCTCATCGGCCTGGCCACGCGGGGCGTGCAGCAGAAGCAGTACGCCACGCTCGCCCGTCTCGCCGCCCGCTTCGCCGACACCATCGACGGGCTCGGCACGCTCACGGCCTTCGGACGCCAGCACCGCGCGGCCGACTCGATCGAGACCGTGACGCGGGACTACAAGCGCGAGACGATGACGGTACTGCGCGTGTCGTTCCTGTCGGGCTTCGCGCTGGAGTTCCTGGCATCCATCTCGGTCGCGATCATCGCGGTCACGATCGGGTTCCGCCTGCTCGCCGGAGATCTGTCGCTGCTGGTCGGGCTGTTCGTGCTGCTGCTCGCGCCCGAGGCCTACCTGCCGCTGCGACAGGTGGGGGTGCAGTTCCACGCCGTGTCCGAGGGCGTGGCCGCGACACAGCAGATCTTCGACACGCTCGACGCGGCGCGTTCGCAGGAGGCTCCGGATGCCGCCGTGCCGGCACGCGGGTCGCGCCTGACGCTCGACGGCATGCGGGTGCACCGCGGAGGGCACGCCCTGCCGCCGGTGTCACTGTCGGTCGCACCGGGCGAGATCGTCTGGGTGACCGGTCCGAGCGGAGCGGGGAAGTCGTCACTGATCGCCGCGGTCCTGGGGTTCGCGGAGTACGACGGGACCGTGCGGCTCGACGGGGTCGCGGTCGTGCACGTGCGCGACGCGGTCGCCTGGGCGGGGCAGCGTCCCGGGCTCATCGCGGGCACGGTGGCCGAGAACGTCGCCCTGGGCGTCGCGCCCGACCCCGACGGCGTCGCCGCGGCGCTGGCCGACGCCGGTGCCGCATCGCTCGACCCTGCGACGCCGCTCGGTGCGTCCGGCACGGGGCTCTCAGGCGGCGAGGCGCAGCGCGTCGCGGTCGCGCGCGCCCTGTACCGCGCCCGGACGACGCCGGCGGCGATCCTCGTGCTCGACGAGCCCTCGAGCGCCCTGGATGCCACGACCGAAGCGCACCTGTGGAGCACCCTGCGCCGCGAGGCCGACGCGGGCCGTGCGGTGCTGCTGGTGTCGCACCGTCGCTCGGCCGACGCGATCGCCGACCGCGTGGTCGCCCTGACGGCGGGGGCCCCCGCGCCCGTCGAGGTCCCCGCACCCCGCGAGGCATCCGGGCCCCGCGAGGCCCCTGAACCCCGCGAGGCCCCCGCACCCCGCGCGGCCCCTGAGCCCGTCGAAGGGACCGGGGACGCCGAAGGGCGCCGCCCCCTCGCCCGCGGGGTGCGCGCGTGAACGCCCGGGTGCGCGGCATCCTGCGCTCCGCCCTTCCGTCGCGGCGGCGTTTCACCCCGGCGTTGCTCGCCGGGTTCGGCACCGCGGCGAGCGCGGTCGCCCTGCTGGCGGCGAGTGCGTGGCTCATCGCGCGGGCGGCCGAACAGCCCCTGGTGATGTACCTGTCGATGGCCGTGGTCGGCGTGCGCGCCTTCGCGTTGTCGCGGGGGGTGTTCCGGTATCTGGAGCGCCTGAGCGGACACGACGCCGCGCTGCACCAGCTCGCGGGGGTGCGCGCCGATCTGGTGCGCGACCTCGTGCCCCTGGCGCCCGACGGCCTCGCGCGATCGAGCCGGGGCGGCCTGCTCTCAAGCGTCGTCGACGACGTCGAGGAGCTGCAGAACCTTCCGCTGCGCGTCGTGCTCCCCGTCGTGACGGCCGCGTCAACGGCGGTGGCGGCCGTGATCTTCACGGCCCTGATCTCGTGGTCCGCCGCGCTCGTGCTGCTGGCCTGCCTGGTCGCGGCGTTCGCCGCCGCCGTCGCCCTCGGCTGGGCGGCCGGTGCGCGCGCGGAGCGCTCGCTCGCGCCGCTTCGCGCCGCCGTCGCCGACGCGGTGCACGACCTGCTGACGAACCTCGATGTGCTCACCGCCTACGGAGCCGTCGATGCCGCCCGCGAACGCGTCCGCCGTGCCGATGCGGCGCTGCGCCGCGCCGTCGTCCGCCGGGGCGGGGCGCAGGGCCTGACCTCGGGCGCCGTCTCGACCCTCGCCGGCCTCGCCTCGCTCGGAGCCCTGTGGGTCGCCGCTCCGGCCGTGACGGGCGGGACCCTGTCGGGACCCGGTCTGGCCGTGGTCGTGCTGCTGCCGATGGCGGTGTTCGAGGTGTTCGGCCCGGTGCCGCTGGCCCTCGCGTCGTGGCGGCAGGTGCGCGCGGCGGCGGAGCGGATCGCGGATGCCGTGCCGGCGACCGTCCCCGACGGCCTGCCCCGCGACGAGCCGGCGGCGACCGGTCACGCTCCGGTACTGGGTGCGGGGATCGAGCTGCGCGGGGTCGGTGCGCACTGGCCGGCCCGCTCCGACGGCGACGGCGACGCCGGGCGGCTCGTCGACGTGGACCTGCGTGTCGCTCCCGGCGAGCGCGTACTGGTCACCGGTCCGAGCGGCGCGGGCAAGACGACCCTGGCGCACGTGCTGGTGCGTTTCCTCGACTACGACGGATCGTTCCGCGTCGGCGGGATCGAGGTGCGAGACATCGCGGGCGACGACCTGCGCGACACGATCGGGCTGATCGAGCAGTCGCCGTACCTCTTCGACGAGTCGATCCGGCAGAACCTGCTGTTCGCCCGCGACACCGCGACCGACGCCGACCTGTGGTCCGTGCTGTCGCGCGTGGGCCTGGACGACTGGGCGCGCGAGCGCGGCGGCCTCGACGCGCGCGTGGGCGACCGGGGCGGTCTCGTCTCGGGCGGACAGGCGCAGCGCCTCGCCCTCGCGCGGGCCCTGCTGCGCGGGTTCCCGGTGCTCGTGCTCGACGAGCCGACCGCGGGGGTGGACCCCGCGGCATCCGATGCCCTGCTCGCCGACCTGCTCGGCGCCGTTGCGGACGACCAGGCGGTGGTGCTCGTGTCGCACGTCGAGGTGCCGGTGGGACTGGTCGACCGCGAGGTGCGGATGGAGGGCGGTCGCGTCGTGGCGTGACCGGTGCTCGTCCGCGCGCGTGCGGGGCTCGACCTTCCATCGAGCGTCCGTAACACCCGGACGTTCTCGCGACGCGTCCGGGTGTTCCGGACACTCGATGCCCGGGGCGTGGGCGGGAGCGGGCGTGGAAGGGGGGATCAGGATGCCGGGACGAAGCGCACCCGATCCGGCGGGACCGACAGGTGCACCACGTCGCCGGCGCGCAGCGCCGCGGCCTCGACCAGCGACACCTCGGCGACGGTGACGTCCGTGACCACGCGCACCCCGGCCGGGGTGGGCTCGAGGTGCGACACCGTCGCCGGCGTCCCCCGCCCGAGGCGCACGTCGACCGCGCGGAACACCGCCGCCAGCGCCCGGCCGTCCACCGCCGCGAGCGTGCGCGACGCGGCATCCGTCGACTCCAGCCGCAGACCCCCGCGCACCCACCCGCCGTCGCGCGCGGCGCCGACGAGACGTTCCAGCCCGGCGATCTTCGCCGCCACCTCGGTCGCCGGCGCCGACAGCACCTCGCGCACCGCACCGGCCTGGGTCACGCGCCCTCGCTCGACGATCAGCAGGCGGTCGGCGAGGGCGGCGGCATCCACCGCGTCATGCGTCACCGCGACCGTCGTCACCCCCGCGAGGCGTTCCCGCAGCATCGCCCGGATCTCGGATGCCGTGACCGCGTCGAGGGCGACGAGGGGCTCGTCCAACAGCACGACCTCGGGCTCCGCGGCGAGCGCCCGCGCGACGGCGACACGCTGCTGCTCGCCTCCCGACAGCTGCGCGGGGCGGCGGTCCCCCGCGCCCGGAAGCCCCACGCGCGCGAGCCACTCGTCGGCGGCGGAGCGGGCGACGGATGCCGTCACCCCGGCAGCCCGCGGACCGAAGGCGACGTTCTCGCGCGCGGTGAGGTGCGGGAACAACCGCGCCTGCTGCCTCAGCAGCACGACGCCCCGCTGCATCGGCGCCGTCCGCCGACGCGGCGCGCGATCGAGAAGGCGCCCGCCGACCGCGATCTCACCCTCGTCGAGCGCGGTCAGTCCCGCGAGCGCGTCGAGCAATGTCGACTTGCCCGCTCCGCTGCGGCCCATCACGGCGACGGTCTCGCCGGCGGCCACGTCCAGGGTGATGTCCACGACGAAGTCGCGTCGACGCACGACCACGCGGGCGTTCAGGGTGCCGGCGGCGGTCGCCCCCGCGCTCGCGCGGTGCGGCGGGTCGACCCCGGCTCCTTCGGCGCCGCGCCGGCCGCGGGCGGGCCGCGCGGCATCCGGGGCCGTCATCGCCCGACCCCCGGACGCCACCCGCGCACCAGCAGCAGCACCGCGATCGCCGTCACGAGCAGCAGCAGCGCCAGCGCCACCGCGGTGCCCTGCGACACGCCGGCGCCGTTGAAGGCCGTGTAGATCGCCAGCGGCATCGTCTGCGTGACGCCCGGGCGGTTGCCCGCGAACAGCGCCGTCGCCCCGAACTCCCCGATCGCCCGCGCGAAGCACAGCACCACCCCCGCGACGATTCCGGGCGCCGCAAGGGGCAGGGTGACCCGACGCAGGATGGTGGCGCGCGAGGCCCCGAGCGAGGCCGCGGTGCGTTCGAAGGCGACACCCGTGCTGCGCAGAGCGCCCTCGACGGCGAGCACCAGGAACGGCAGCGCCACGAAGACCTGCGCCAGCACGACCGCCGGGGTCGTGAACGGCAGGCCCAGCCCCGCGAGCGGTCCGCTGCGTCCGAAGAGGTACAGCAGCGCCACGCCCCCGACCATCGGCGGCAGCACGAGAGGCACCGTCACCAGGGCACGCAGCACCGCCGCGGTCCGATCGGCGCTGCGCGCGATGAGAAGGGCGAGCGGGATGCCGATCACCCCGCAGATCACGGTGGCCACCGCCCCGGTGCCCAGCGACAGCGCGAGCGCCGACAGCGCCGCGGGAGAGGTGATGTCGCTCAGCAGCGTCGCCCCCTGCACCCGGGCGACGAGCGCCGTGAGGGGAACGAGCAGGAAGAGCAGCCCGATCCCCGCCGGGACGACGAGCCAGCGCGGAACGAAGCCGCCGGTCATGGGGCGCGGAAGCCGGCGTCGGCGAGGATCCGCTGCCCGGCGTCCGAGAAGACGAACTCCACGAACGCCGCCGCCGCCGGCGGGTTCGGCGCATCGGTGAGCGAGGCGATCGGGTAGCGGTTGACCACGGCGTCCGCTCCCGCGGGCACGATCGCCTCGACGTCGTCGCGACCGACCACGTCGGTGGCGTAGACGAGTCCGGCGTCGGCCTCGCCCGCGGCGACCTTGGTGAGGACGGCCGTGACGTTCTGCTCGGAGCTGGCCGGGGTGACAGCGACCCCGGCGTTCGACAGCAGCGTCCGCGAGGCGGCCCCGCACGGCACCTCGGGGGCGCACAGGACCGTGGTCACGCGGGAGAGGTCGGCGAGGGTCTCGACCCCTGCGGGGTTGCCCGTCGGTACCGCGATCACGAGGGTGTTGCCCGCGAAGACCTGCGGCTCGGGGGCCTGGTCGACGACCTTGGCCATGTTCTTCTCGTCGGCCGAGGCGAAGACGTCGGCGGGGGCACCCTCGGCGATCTGCGTCGCGAGGGTGCTCGACCCGTCGTACACGGGGCTCACCGTCACGCCGGGGTGGTCGGCCTCGAACGCCCGCGCGATCTCGTCGAACGAGCGCTGCAGCGACGCGGCGGCGTACACCTCGACCGTTCCCGAGAGGCCATCGTCGGAGGCCGCCGGCGGGGCGGGCTGGGCGGCGCAGCCCGCGAGAGCGGCGACGGCCGCGGCGAGCAGGGCGGCGGAGCGCAGAGAGCGACGCATGAGGGGTCCTTTCGGCGGCACCCGGTGGCCCGCGGCATCCATTCTTCCGCATTTGCGGACCCTTGAGGGCTTCGCGTCCGCTTCCGCGTCTCCCTGCCGTCGCCGCCCGCTCCCCGTCGGCGCCGGCGCTGTGCCGAACTCCGGAGAAATCCGCCGAACTCGCCCCCGCCGGCCCCGATCCACCCCCATCACGCCCGAATCTACGGAGTTCGGCACGCCGAGCCGCCCCCGCTTCCGCCGCCCGGGACGCGAGCCCCGCCCCGCGGTCAGCCGCGTGGCGTCTCGACCGTGACGACGGTCGCCTTGACCGAGGCGACGGCCAGCGAACCGGGCTCGAGGCCGAGCTCGTCGGCTGCCTCGGCCGACATCAGCGACACCACGCGATGAGGGCCGCACTGCAGATCGACCTGCGCCATCACCCCGTCGACGCGCACGCGCGTGACGATCCCGACGAAGCGGTTGCGCGCGCTCGAGGCGATCCCGGTGGGGTCGGCGGGTTCGTCGGCCAGAGCGACGGCCCGCTCGGCCAGGGCCACGCCGGGGATCTCGACCGGCGTCGCGCCCGTCGTCGGCAGCAGCCCCTGCTCGATCCAGCGCCGGACGGTGTCGTCGCTGACGCCGAGAAGACCCGCGGCCTGCGCGATGCGGAACGTGGTGGCCATGTCTCGACCGTACCCGGGGGCGGTTCTCAGGACGACTGCTCAGCCCGCGCCGCCCCGGGCCGGTCCGGCTGACCTAGGCTCGACCCATGACCACCGAGCACGCGAGCGCGACGCGAGGGCCGGTGGCCGTGTCGCTCGGCGCGACCGTGACGGCATCCGGAGCGACGATCCTGCCCTCGACCGGGGCCCCGGCATCGCGCACCGCGACCCGGCCCGAGAGCGACGCCCCCCGCGCGGGCGGCCTGCAGGACCGCTTCGGCCGCGTCGCCACCGACCTACGCGTGTCGGTGATCGACAAGTGCAACCTGCGCTGCACGTACTGCATGCCGGCGGACGGGATGCCGTGGCTGCCGCAGACGCAGCTGATGAGCGCCGAGGAGATCCGCCGCATCGTGCGGGTGGCCGTGCACTCCCTCGGCGCCGAAGAGCTGCGCATCACCGGCGGCGAGCCGCTCGTGCGCAAGGACCTCGAGCACATCATCGCCGCCATCCGCGCCGACAACCCCGACCTGCCGATCTCGATGACGACCAACGCGGTCGGTCTCGACGCGCGCGCCCAAGCCCTCAAGGACGCCGGTCTCACGCGCCTGAACGTGTCGCTGGACACCCTGCACCCCGAGACGTTCGCCGAGCTCACGCGCCGCCCTCACCTCGACAAGGTGCTCGCGGGCCTCGAGGCCGCGCGCGCGGCCGGACTCGGCCCGATCAAGATCAACGCGGTGCTGCTGCGCGGCGTCAACGACACCGAGATCGTCTCGCTCGTCGACTGGGCGGTCACGCACGGCTTCGAGATGCGCTTCATCGAGGACATGCCGCTCGACGGCGACCGGTCCTGGACCGAGGGGGCCGTCATCCCGGCGCGCGACATCCGCGCCGAGATCGAGACGGCGTTCTCGCTCGCCCCCGACCCGCGCGGTCGCGGCGCCGCCCCCGCCGAGCGCTGGGAGGTGCGACGCCCCGGCGAGACGGCCGTGGCCGGACACGTCGGCATCATCTCGTCGGTGACCGAGCCGTTCTGCGCCGCGTGCACGCGCACCCGGGTGACCGCCGACGGGCGCATCCGCTCGTGCCTGTTCTCGCACGAAGAGACCGACCTGCTCACGGCCCTGCGCGACGGAGCCGACGACGAGGGTCTCGCGCAGATCTGGCGGGATGCCATGTGGGCCAAGCCCCGCGCCCACGGCTCCGACCGGGTGGGACTGGCCCGCGCCGACTTCGTCCAGCCGCAGCGCACGATGAGCGCGATCGGCGGATGAGACCGCTCGTCGAGCCGGTGGCATCCCTCGCCCCCGAAGAACTCATCCGCACAGCCCGCCACGCCGTCCTCGCCGCGATCGGCGAAGAGGGACAGCGCCGCCTCGCCGCCGCGCGCATCGCGGTGATCGGCGCCGGAGGACTCGGCTCCCCCGTGCTGCTCGCCCTCGCCGCCGCCGGGGTGGGCGAGCTCGTCGTGATCGACGACGACGTGGTCGAGCGCACCAACCTGCAGCGCCAGCTGGCGCACCGAGTCGACGACATCGGCACCGCGAAGACCGCCTCCGCCGCGCGCGCCGTGCAGGCGCTCTCTCCGCTCACGGTGGTGCAGGAACGAACGCTGCGGCTGACCTCCGACAACGCCGTCGACCTGCTCGCCGGGGCGCACCTCGTCATCGACGGCAGCGACACCTTCGACACCCGCGAGGCCGTCGCCGCCGCGGCGGAGCACCTCGGCATCCCCCTCGTCTGGGGAGCCGTTCAGGAGTGGGCCGCGCAGGTCACCGTGTTCTGGTCGGCGCCGCCCGAGGGGCACGCGCCCGTCGTGCTGGGCGACCTGTTCCCCCCGGGGTCGGCCGGCGAACCACCCACCTGCGCACAGGTCGGCGTGCTGGGATCCCTGTGCGTCCAGGTGGGTGGACTGCTCGCGACCGAGGCGATCAAACTCGTCACCGGCGCGGGAGAACCGCTGCTCGGACGCCTGATCGTCGTCGACGCGCTGCGTGCCCGACAGGACGTCATCCCCCTGATCCCCTCCGGAAGGACCCCCGCGTGAGCGAGCTGCTGACCGTCGAGGAGCACCGCGCGAGCGTCCTCGACGCCGTGACGCCCCTCCCCGTCGAGACCGTGCGGCTCGCGGACGCGGCCGGACGCACGCTCGCCGCCCCCGTGCGCGCCGCGCACGATGCGCCCGGCTTCGACAACTCCTCAATGGACGGGTTCGCGGTGCGCTTCGCCGACGTCGAGGGGGCGGATGCCGACAACCCCGTCGCCCTGCGCGTCGTCGCGGACCTGCCGGCCGGTTCGTCCGACGACCCGTCGTTCGGCGCGGGCGAGGCGGTGCGCATCATGACGGGCGCGCCCGTGCCCACCGACGCCGACGCGATCGTCCCGTTCGAGGACACCGCGGGGGGCCTCGCCGACTCGCTCGGCACCGTCGAGGTGCGGCGTGCACCCGCGGCATCCGGAGCCTTCATCCGCCGCCGCGGGGGCGACACCCGCACGGGCGATGTCGTGTTGTCGGCGGGTGAGCGTCTGGGGCCGTTCGCGCTGGCGGCGGCCGCCGCGGCGGGCGTGTCCCAGCTCGAGGTGCGCCGGCGACCACGGGTCGCCGTCGTGTCGACCGGCAGTGAACTCGTGCCGCCGGGCGTCGCACCGGGACGCGGCCAGATCCCCGACTCGAACTCGACACTGCTGGCGGGGTTGGTCGCCGGTGCTGACGCCGACGTCACCGTCGTCTCGTCGCTGCAGGACGAGGCGAGCGCGATCCACGCCCTGCTCGCGCACGCCGCCGACGTCGACGTCGACGTCGTCATCTTCAGCGGGGGCGTGAGCGCCGGAGCCTACGAGCCCGTGCGCCAGGCCCTGTCGGAGCGCATCGCGTTCGAAAAGGTCGCGATGCAGCCCGGCAAACCGCAGGCCTTCGGCGCCCTCGACGACGGGCGGCTCGTCTTCGGCCTCCCCGGCAACCCGGTCAGCGTCGCGGTGTCGTTCGAGGTGTTCGTCCGGCCCGCGCTACTGGCGCTCCAGGGGCGCGCGGTCATCGATCGGCCCATCGCCCGCCTCACGGCATCCGAGGACTGGACGACGCCGCCCGGCCGCCGCCAGTACCTCCCCGCCGCGATCGATCTCGTCGCGGGCACCGTCCGCCCCGCCACCGCCGGCGGATCGGGCTCGCACCTCGCGGCATCCCTCGCCCGCGCCGAGGCGTTCGCGATCGTGCCCGCCGAGGTGTCCACCGTGTCGGCGGGCGACGCCCTCGATGTCATGCTGATTCCATGACCTTCACCCACCTGGATGCCGCGGGCCACGCCCGCATGGTCGACGTCACCCTCAAGCAGCCCACCGTCCGCACCGCCACCGCGCGCGGCTTCGTGCGCTGCGCGCCCGAGGTGGTCGCGGCCCTGCGCGACGGCACCGCCCCGAAGGGCGATGTGCTGGCGGTCGCGCGGATCGCCGGGATCCAGGCCGCCAAGGCGACGCCCGCCCTGCTGCCGCTCGCCCACGTCATCGGGGTGCACCGCGCCGCGGTCGATCTGGAGATCACCGACGCGGGCGTCGAGATCGAGGCCACCGTGGGCACGGCCGACCGCACGGGCGTCGAGATGGAGGCGCTCACGAGCGTGTCGGTCGCGGCGCTCGCGATCGTCGACATGGTGAAGGGCTTGGACAAGGGCACCTTCATCGAGAACGTGCGGATCGTGTCGAAGACCGGCGGCAAGTCGGGCGACTGGGCGCGTCCGGGCGAGCCCGAGGGCGTGTCCGCGTGAGCGTGCGCGTCCGCTACTTCGCCGCCGCCGCCGACGCCGCGGGGACGGATGCCGAGGACCGGGCCGAGACGACGCTGACGGCGCTGCGCGCCGGGATCGTCCGCGACCACGGCGCGCTCGGCGGCATCCTGGACCGCTGCGCCGTGCTCGTCGACGGCACGCGCCGCGACGACGACGCCGCACTGGACGACGTCACGCACGTCGACGTGCTGCCGCCCTTCGCGGGCGGCTGACCCGAGGAACTACCCGCCCAGGCCCTTCCACTCCGTCGTCCCGTCGGCCTCGACCTGCCGCTTCCACACCGGCAGGTCGGTCTTGATCGTCTCGATGACCGTGCGGCACACCTCGAACGCCTCGGCGCGGTGACCGGATGCCACGGCGATGACCACGGCCGCCTCGCCCACGCTCAGTCGCCCGACGCGGTGGCTGACCGCGACGATCGCGTCGGTACCCGCGGCCGCGTCGGCGGCGATGCGGTGCAGGGTCTGCTCGGCGTCGGGGTGGGCGCTGTATTCGAGCGCGACCACGGCATCGGCGGCGTCGGGGTCGGTGTCGCGGACGCGTCCGACGAAGGTCGTGACGGCGCCCGACGACGACTCCTCGACGGCGTCGAGGTGCGCGTCGAGGTCGAGGGGCTGATCGGACAGGCGGGCGATGCGGACGGCGCTCATGAGTGGTCTCCTCCGGCGAGCTGGTCGAGGATGTGCGGGGCCAGTTCCGCGAGGACGGAGATCCCGGATGCCACGGCCTTCGTCGATCCGGGGAGGTTCACGACGAGGGTGCCCGGGTCGACGATCCCCGCGAGGCCCCGCGAGATGACGGCCAGGGGTGTGTCGGCGAGGCCGCGGCGGCGGAGCTCCTCGGCGATGCCGGGCAGCTCACGGTCGAGGACGCGGGCGGTGCCCTCGGGCGTGCGGTCGGTGGGGGCGATACCCGTGCCGCCGGTGGTCACGACGAGACCCGCCCCCTCGGCGACGAGCGCGCGCAGCGCCCGTTCGACGCTGTCGGCACCGTCGGGTACGACCACGGGGTCGGCGCAGTCGAACCCTGCCTCGCGCAGGAGCGAGACCGCGAGCGGTCCGCCTCGATCCTCTCGCAGGCCGGCGGCGGAGCGGTCGGAGACGGTCAGGACGCGGGCACGAGGGGGCACGCGGATCAGCCTAGGCCGCTGCGGGCTCGTCCGGCCCCGCCGTGCCCCGCGCTCCCGACGCCGACCATGCGAGGATCGCTCACGCCGACGACGCGGCGGTCGTCTCGACCTCGGCGATGGCGGGCGCGATGCGCCCCGCTTTCGCCTTCGGCTCGAGGTCGTCGCGCTGTACGTGCTCGGCCGCGGCGGTGATCCGCCGCGCCATACCGCTGAAGATCAGGCCGTGGAAGGGCAGCACCGACAGCCAGTAGAGGCGCCCCGCCAGACCGGTGGGGAAGAAGAGCGCCCGCTGGTCGAATCGCGCACCCGCGCCCTCGGGCGACGCGCGCAGCTCGAGCCAGGCCCCGCCCGGCACCTTCATCTCGGCACGCAGGCGCAGCAGGTGGCCGGGCTCGATCGCCTCGACCCGCCAGAAATCCAGGGCGTCCCCGACCGTGACGACCGAGCGGCTGCGGCGCCCGCGGGCGAGCCCCACCCCGCCGACCAGGCGATCCATCCATCCGCGGATCGCCCACAGCAGGGGCGAGGAGTACCACCCGTTCTCGCCGCCGATGCCCTCGATGACGGACCACAGCTGCGCGGGGCTGGCCGTGGTGGTCATGGTGCGGATGTCGGTGTAGACCAGGCGCCCCGCCCACTCGGGGTCGCTGGGCAGGGGGTCGCTCGGCGCCCCCGAGACCTCGGCGTCCTGCCAGCTCGTCTCGATGTCGTCGTCGTTGACGCGGCCGAGGGCGCGTCGCACCGCCTCGCGGTAGGGCATGAGGCCGCCCTCGGGGCGCGGGACGAGGTCGTCGATCGCGCGGTCCTTGACGACGCAGTCGTTCTGCAGCGACTCGACGAGGGGGCGGGCGATCGACTTGGGGATGGGCGTGACGAGGTTGACCCAGTGCGACGCCAGGCGCGGCGTGAGGACGGGAAGCGAGGCGATCGCGCGCTGGGGCAGCCCGGCCTGCAGGGCGTAGCCGTTCATCATCTGGCCGTAGCGCAGCACGTCGGGACCGCCGATGTCGACCGCGCGGTTGACGTTGGGGGCGACGCGCGCGGCGCCCAGCAGGTAGTGCAGCACGTCGCGCACGGCGATGGGTTGGATGTGGTTGCGCACCCACTTGGGGGCGGGCATGTAGGGCAGAACGTCGGTGAGGTGGCGGACCATCTCGAACGACGCCGAGCCCGAGCCGATCACCACCCCGGCCTGCAGCACCAGGGTGGGCACACCGCTGCGCAAGAGGATCTCGCCGACCTCGACGCGCGAGCGCAGGTGGGCCGACAGCGTCGCGTCGTCGGGATGCAGGCCGCCGAGGTACACGATGCGCGACACGGACGCCGCCGAGGCGGCGTCGGCGACGGTCTGGGCGGCGACGCGGTCGGTCGCCTCGAAGTCGCGGGCGCTGCCCATCGAGTGGATCAGGTAGTAGAGCACGTCGACGCCGTCGACGGCGGCGCGCACCGCCGCGCGATCGGTCGCGTCGCCCGCCGCGATCTCGACGTCGTCGCCCCACGGGAAGGCCCCGACGCGCCGCGGGTCGCGCGCGAGGACGCGCACCCGGTACCCCGCCGACAGCAGGCGGGGGACGAGCCGGCCGCCCAGGTAACCGGTGGCCCCCAGCACGAGGGCGAGAGGAGCCGACCCGTCGGGTCGGGGCTGCGCGACCAGTGCGGGTTCGCGGCCGGTGGGGGCGGAGAGCTCGGTCATGCCGACACGGTACGCCGGGGCCCCGACATCGCCCAGGGCTTGACGAAACGTCAGGGCGCGCGACGATACAGTGAGCCCGTGCAGACCGCGTGGGTACGACGCGTGCTCGTCGTCGAGGACCAGCCTGCCATGCGCGCGCTGCTGTGCGACATGCTCGCCCACCGCGGTTTCGAGGCGACCGGGGTCGCTGATGCGGCCGGGGCCGTGGACGCCTTCTCGCGCACCGATCCCGACGTGCTGTTGACCGACATCGACCTGGGGTCGCGTCCCTCGGGCGTCGAGCTCGCGGTCATGCTCACGGGTCTCGCGCCGCACCTCGCGGTGGTCTTCCTGAGCAGCTTCCCCGGCGCGGCCACCGGGGGTCCGCCGGGCGCCGTCTTCCTCTCGAAGCTCGACGTGACCTCGGCCGACGTCGTCGTGCAGGCCCTCGAGACCGCCCTCGCCGACACCAGTGCGGAAGCGGGACCCCCGCCGCCGCGCGCCTCGCCGCTGGCGGTGCTCACCCGCCAGCAGGTCGAGATCCTGGCGCTGGTCGCGCGCGGATGGACCAACGCCCAGATCGCCGCCGATCGCGGGACCGGCGTCCGGGCGGTGGAGCGCGCGGTGAGCCGCCTGTTCGAGCGGCTGGGGCTGGCATCCGATCCGTCCACGAACGCGCGCGTGCGGGCCAGCGCGCTGTATCTGGCGGAGTTCGGCTCCCTGTCGTGAGGAGTCTCGTCGGCGTCCTCACGAGCGGGCGCTTCGTCACCCGCTACACCTTCGTGACGATCCTGCTCGTGTCGGTCGTCGTCCTGGCGCCCACGCCCGTTCCGCTGCACCCCGGCCAGCGCCTCGTCGTCTCGATCGCGACCGCGGGCCTGTCCGCGTTCGTCTGGGTCGTCGTCGCGGTCGCCGAGAGATGGACGACCCGCCCCGCCGTGCGCGGGGCGATCGTCCTGATCGCGCTGCTCGCGTGGGCCGTCTCGCGGCCGTCGATGCAAGATGCCGTCTCTCTCGCGCTCGGGCTCGCCGCCCCGCCCCCGGGGGCCGAGGTGCTGCGCGCGGCCACCAACGTGCTCGTCTGGGCGATCGCCCTGGCGGGGACGGCCGTCCTGGTGGATGCCGCGCGCACCGCCCGAACCACCAACGTCCTCCTGCGCTCGGTGCGCGATGACCTGCGCGCGAGCGCCGCGCGCGCACGCCTGTTCGCTGCCGATGCGGCGGCCGCCGTCGAGGCCGCGGCCGCACTGGTGCGCGCTCCCGTCGAGGCGGATGCCGACGCCGTCCGCGCCCGCGCCGCCGCCGTGCGCGCGCGTGCTCACGACCTGCCGGCGCTACCCGTCTCGAAACCGCGTGTCCCGATCGCGGCGCCCGCGTCCCGACGCGCGTCGATGCCGACGCGCCTCCCGGCGACGGGGGCGGTGAGCGCGACGTACGCGCTGGCGGTGCTGCCGTTCGCGCTGCGCACGGTGGACGCGGCCGCGGTGGGGACGGGCATCGCGCTGACCCTGCTGGTGGGCTCGGCCGCCGAGGCGCTCCCGCGCCTGGGGCGGTCCCGGCGGTCCCCCCGGACACGGGGTCGGCGGTACGCGGGGGCGGTCGTGGCGGCGGGGCTGTTCTTGACGGTGCTCGCGAGCGCCCAGGGAGTCGCATGGCCCACCGCAGGCGTTCCGGCGCTGGCCTTCCCCGCCCTGGCGTGGGCGATGACGAGATGGCGCACCGGCGCGCGCGCCGTCGCCGTCGAGCGCCGTCGACTGTCCACCGCGATCACGGCCCTGACGCGGTCGGACGACCGCGGCACCCGGGCCTCGCGAGCCGGTCTGCGCGCCGCCGCCGAGGTGCTGCACCGCGACGTGCAGGGCGTCCTCGTGCTGTGGGCCCTGCGGCATCCCGATCCCCATCCGTCCGACACCGCCGCGCTGTCGCCGGTGCTGGCCTCGCTCGCCGACGACGTCGAACGGGCCTTCGCGGCTCCGCCCGCGAACGCGGACGCCCCCGCGCTGGACGCCCTCGTGGCCACGTGGGGTCACGCCCTGCGGATCGACACCCGTCTCGACGTCGCGGCCCGCGCTCTGCTCGATGCCGATCCGGGCCTGGCCGACGAGGCGGTCGAGGTCGTCGCCGAGGGGCTGCTGAACGCCGCGAAGCACGCCCGCCGCCGCGAGGCGGTCGTGATGGCCCGTGTCATCCGGACCGGCGCCGGCCCCCGGCTGCGCGTGACGGTCGAGACCCCCGGCACGCTCGCGCCCGGGACGACGCTGCGCCGCGGTGCGCGCGTCGAACGCCTGGGGGGACGGCTGACGTCCGCCGACGACGCCGTGCGTCTGGTCGCCGACCTGACGCCCGCAGAGCCGGTTGTCGTGTCGACCGAACATCGCGACCGGACCCCGATGCCACGGGAGTAGCCTCGCGCCGATGTCCGAACTCAGCGCACTCCTCCCCCTGGCCGTCGGCATGGCCATCTCTCCGTTGCCGATCGTCGCCGTCGTCGCGATCCTGCTGTCGGCGCGCGGGCGCCGAGCCGCCCCGGCGTACACGGCGACCTTCTCCGCGGTCACGCTCGCCGCGGTCGCCGTGGGCGCGCTGACCGCGGCCGGCGCGTCCGGGGCGTCGGGCACGGCGAGGGGCAACGTCGTGGTCATCGTGCTGGGAGCGCTGCTGACCGTGGGCTTCGCGACCTTCGCCGTCGTCAGCTGGCGCGGTCGTCCGCGCCACGGTCAGCCGGCCGCCGCTCCGCAGTGGCTCGCCGCGATGGACTCGATCACCCTCGGTCGCGCCGCCGGCCTCGGCCTGCTCATGGCGGCGACCAACAGCAAGAACCTGCCCCTCGAGCTCAAGGGCGGCGCCCTGATCGGCGCGGCCCACCTGCCCCTCGCCGCGACGTTGCTGCTGTGCGTCGCGCTGGCGGTGGCGGGGTCGCTCACGCTGATCCTTCCGACCGTGCTCGGCGCCACCGGCATCCCGCGCATCACGGCGGCCCTCGACCGCCTCAAGAGCGAGATGATCGAGCACAACGCCGTGATCATGACCGTGTTGTTTGCCCTCCTCGCCGCCAACGAGGCGGCCCACCTCATCCACCAGCTCGCGTGAGGACTCCCATGACCCCTTCCCCCGTCTCCTGCCGGGCCGAATCGCCCGCCGGTACCTTCGTCGGCGTCGTCGACCGCGGTGTCCGCGTGTGGCGCGGCATCCCGTACGCCCTCCCCGCCGCGGGCGAGCGCCGCTTCCGCGATCCCGTCCCCGCCCCCGATCTGGCGGAGGAGAAGGATGCCACGGCCTTCGGCCCCGTCTGCCCGCAGCCGGTGACCCCGGCGATCGCCCTGGGCGACGGCAGCGTGCAGGACGAGGACTGCCTCTCGCTGAACGTCTGGACGCCGATCGACGACAGCGCCCCGGCCCGTCCGGTGATGGTGTGGCTGCACGGCGGCGCGTACACCTTCGGCGCGTCGAGCCAGCCCTTGTACGACGCGACGTCGATGGTCTCCACCGGCGACGTCGTGGTGGTCACGATCAACTACCGCCTCGGGGCGCTCGGTTTCGTCGACCTCTCGGGGGTGCTGCCGGACGGCGGGTTCGACGGCAACCTCGCCCTGAAGGACGTTCTTCTCGCCCTGCGCTGGGTGCAGCGCAATGTCGCGGCCTTCGGCGGCGATCCGCACCGGGTGACCGTCTTCGGCGAATCGGCCGGCGGCGGCCTGGTCACCACGCTCCTGGCCACACCGTCGGCGGAGGGCCTGTTCCACCGGGCGATCGCGCAATCGTCGCCCGCGTCGAGCATGTACGGTCCCGACCGGGCGCGGCGGGTGGCATCCCGCTTCCTCGAACTGCTCTCGATCGACCCGGCTGATCCTCAGGCGGCGGCGGCGATCCGCTCCGTCGCGGTCGAGCGCGTGGTCGAGGCCGGCCAGACCGTCTACGCCGAGGTTCCCACGACCGCCCCCGGGACGCTCGCCTTCGCCCCGGTCATCGACGGCGACCTGCTGCCCGAGGCGCCGCTCACCGTGCTGCGCGAGGGCCGCGGGCTCCCGGTTCCGCTGATGATCGGGACGAACAAGGACGAGGCCTCGCTGTTCTCGTTCATGAAGTCCCCGCTGATCCCCATCACCGGGGACCGCCTCGAGCAGATGTTCACCGCGATGGCGGCCGAGAACCCGGGCGTCGAGCTACCCAGCCGCGAGCAGGTCCTGACCGCGTACGAGCACGTGCGCCACCGCGCCGTGGGGCTGGGTGTCGCGCGCGACATCGGCTTCCGTCTGCCGACGCTGTGGCTGGCGGAGGGGCACTCCGCGGTCGCGCCGGTGTGGCTGTACCGCTTCGATCACGCCGCCCCGTTCCTGCGCCTGATCGGCCTCGGGGCGACGCACGCCAGCGAGCTGCCCTACCTGTGGGGCAACCTCGTCAGCGGCCCCAAAGACCTCACGTTCCGCCTCGGCGGGCGCCGGGTCGCCGAAGAGATCTCGGCGCGGATGCGGGCGAGATGGGTCGCCTTCGCGCGCGGGGAGTCCCCCGACGCGCCGGACGCGGCGCCGTGGCGGCCGTTCCGCTGCGACGGCCCGGACCCGCGAAAGACGCTCGTCATCGACCGGCGCGATCGCGTCGTCCCCGATCTCGACCGCGAGCTGCGCGGGGCGTGGGGCGACGAGGTGCTCGCCTTCCGTTAGCACGAGGCCCTCCGGGCCGCCCCGGCTGGAAACGACGGGCGGATCGGAGTAACGCTAGAAGGATGGACGAGAAATCCTCCTCGGCATCCGGCTCCCCTCGACTCGAGGTCGACGACGTCGTGGTCGTCGACACGAAGCGCGTGCGCACGGCGATCGGCGGTACCGTCGTCGGCAACTTCATGGAGTGGTTCGACTTCGGCATCTACGGATACCTCGCCGTGACGCTGACCGTCGTCTTCGCGTCCGACGTTCCCGCGCCCTGGGGTCTGCTGGTCACCCTGCTCGGCTTCGCGATCTCCTTCCTCGTGCGTCCCTTCGGCGGTTTCGTGCTCGGCCCCCTGGGCGACCGCATCGGGCGGCAGAAGGTGCTCTTCCTCACGATGGCGATGATGGCTACCGCCACCGCGCTCATCGGCATCCTCCCCACGTCCGCGCAGATCGGGCTGTGGGCGATCATCCCGCTGTACCTGTTGAAGATGGTGCAGGGCTTCTCCACCGGCGGAGAGTACGCCGGGGCCACCACCTACGTCTCGGAGTTCTCGCCCGACAAGCGGCGCGGATTCTGGTCGTCGTGGCTCGACGTCGGGTCGTACGTCGGCTTCGCCGCGGGCGCGTCGGCGGTGGCGATCACGACCGCGATCACCACCTCGATCTCGGGCGAGAACGCGATGGTCGAGTACGGCTGGCGCATCCCGTTCCTCCTCGCCGTGCCGCTGGGCATCGTCGCGATCTACTTCCGTCTGCGCATCCCCGAGACCCCGGCGTTCGAGCAGGCGGGCACCGCGGCGACGGACGCCGACGACCCGATGGCCCGTCAGGGTCTGGTGGGAATCGTCCGCCACCATTGGAAGCCGCTGCTGATCGGCATCGCGCTGGTCGCGGCGACCAATACCGCGGGATACGCCCTGACCAGCTACATGCCCACCTACCTCGAGAAAGAGGTGGGCGTGTCGAACATCACCGCCGCGGTGGCCACCGTCCCCGTGCTGCTGGTCATGTCGGCCGCGCTCCCCCTGATCGGCCGGTTGAGCGATCGCATCGGCCGCAAGCCCGTCTACGCGATCGCCGCGGGCTCGGCCCTGGTGCTGCTCGTCCCGGCGTTCCTCATCATGCAGATCGGCGAGCTGTGGGCGGTCATGGTGGCGCTGTGCATGGCAGCGGTACCGGTGGCGTTCTACGTGGCGATCTCGGCATCCGCTCTGCCGGCGCTCTTCCCGACGGCGTCGCGTTTCGGCGCCATGGCGGTGGCGTACAACGTGGCCGTGTCGCTGTTCGGCGGCACCACCCCGCTGTTCAGCCAGGCCCTCATCGACCTGACCGGCAACACGCTCATGCCGGCGTTCTACATCATGTTCTTCGCCGCCCTCGGTCTCGTCGCCCTGTTGGCGATGCGCGAGACCGCGAAGCGCCCCCTGCTGGGGTCGATGCCCACGGTCGAGACGCCCGCCGAGGCGGAGGCCCTGGTGGAGCG
>NZ_CAJYPF010000006.1 GCF_913776565.1 uncultured Microbacterium sp.
AGCCATGGATGCCGAGCGCGAGAAGCAGCCGATCGAACCCGGGCCCGAGCCCGACACGTCCACCGCGGCCGAGGGCGAGCGTTCGGATCCGTCGCTGGACGGGGACGATCAGCCCATCGAGTGACTCCTCGACGTCGAGACGGACGCCGGCACGGCGAGGGGCGGATGCCTAGGCTGGACGGGCCCACCCCGTCTCGAGGAGGACCGTGTTCCGCACGCCCCTGACCCTGTTCCGCACCCTCGCCATCGCCGAGGCGGTCTCGTGGACGCTGCTCATCGGCGGTCTCATCCTGCGTGCCACGGCGGACCTGCCTATCGCGGTCTCGATCGGCGGCGGCATCCACGGGTTCGTCTTCCTGGCCTACGGGGCGACGGCCGTGCTCGTCGCGCTTCATCAGCGGTGGGGGTTCGGCCCCGCCGCGATCGCGGTCGTGAGCGCGGTGATCCCCTATGCGACGGTGCCGACCGAGATCTGGCTGCACCGCACCGGACGCCTGCGCGGCGCGTGGCGTCTGGACGAGACCGACGATCCGCGCGACCGGCGACCGACCGATCGGGTGCTGCGCTTCTTCCTGCGCCGCCCCGCGGTGCTGGCCCTGGCCCTGGTGGCGGCGGTCGCCCTGGTGTTCGCGGTGCTGCTGATCGTCGGCCCGCCCGGCGGCAAGGGCTGACCCCCGCCGTCACCCCGGGCTCATCGCGACTGGATGCGCACGCTCGCGGGGGCGACCCGGCAGGTGGCGGTGAAGGTCTGGACCGTGCCCGAGACGGTCGCCGTCGCGCGACCCGCGCCGATGGAGGCGAGTGCGCGTCCGGTGGCGTTCAGCGACGCCTCGTCCTGCCGGTAGCGGCGTACCGCCCCGCCCAGGCGGCCCGCGTACGACACGTCCAGGGCGACGCCGATGAGGGGGCCGGTGTTCGACGCCACGCGCCACGAGATCGAGACCAGCCCGCCGCCCCGGCCGGTCGCCGTGAGGGTCACGGTGCCGCACTCCTCGCCCCCGACGCTCTCGGTGCGCAGCGGTCGGTCCTCGGGGGTCGTGTCGGCTCCGCAGAGGGGGATCGCGTGCAATCGGGCGTACGCGCGGCCGTTCGGCGTCACGCTCGAGCAGTCCGCGAGCAGGGGAGCCGACGCGGTGTCGGACGGCGGGTCGAGTCGCACGACGGCGCTCGCCGGGGCGGGGGCCGCGACCAGTCCCGCCGCGAGCGCGAAAGCGCTCAGCACCGCCCCGGCCGTGCGCTTCGGCATGCGGACCTCCTCGTCGACGACAGTGACGATACGCCGATTCGCGGGGCGCGGGGCGGCTCTTGCGCGGGGCGCGCGCACCGCCGGGACCCGCCGCCTCCGCCGCCTCAGCGACGGGTCGAGACCGTGACGGTGAACTTGCGGTCCCGCGCGACCTGACGGGTGGGGCCCACCAGTCGTTCGAGCGCGGGGCGGTACTGCAGCGCGGAGTTCCACACGGTCCAGAGCTGGCCACCGGGTGCCAGCACGCGGGCGACGTCGGCGAACATGCGCGGCGCGAGGTGGTCGGTGACCGCGGCCCCCGTGTGGAACGGCGGGTTCAGGGCGACGAAGGTGGCGGTGGCATCCGGAAAGGACGAGAGCACGTCGTCGCGCACCACGCGCACGCGGTCCGACACCCCGTTCGCCGCGGCGGTCGCGCGCGCCGAGGCGACGGCGACGGCGGACTGATCGCACGCGGTCACCCGGAGCTCGGGATGCCGCAGCGCCAGCGTCGCCGCGACCACCCCCGTCCCGCACGCGAGGTCGATCGCCTCGGCGCCGCGCGGCGCGGGCAGGTGCGCGAGCAGGAGCCGCGTGCCGATGTCGATCGACGCCCCCGCGAAGGCGCCCCCGAACGCGCGCACCCTCAGGCCGTCCACCTCGGCCTCGTCGGGCCGTGGGTCGATGCCGTCATGCGGGCCGCGCGCGATGAGAACGCGCGACTTCTGTCGGGCGTGCGAGACGTCGAGTCGGTCGAAGCGACGGCGCAGCACCTCGTTCATCGACACGCTCATGTGCTTGAGGCGCCCGCCGGCGAAGACGACCACGTCGGGGTGCGCGTGCAGGGCGATGAGCCCGGCGATGTCGTCGAGGGCCCGCAGCGATCGCGGAAGCCGCAGCAGCACGACCCGCGCGCCGCGCAACAGCTCCTCGTCGAGGGCATGCGAGGCGAAGGTGCCCTCGAGCCCCGCCTCGGCGGCGTTGGCCGCGAGGGCCCGTTCGCCGAGCAGCTCGTCCTGATGCACGCGGATGCCGCGGGCCCCGGCATCCGCAGCCCCCAGGGTCAGCGCGCCGTAGGCGTCGGCGATCACGACGAGCTCACCGGGGCCGAGGCCGTCGCGCGCGTCGGCGGACTCGTCGAGGATCAGGCGGTCGGCGGCGTCGACGGCGACCAGGTCCGGACCCTCGAGGTCGGGGCGGCGGCGGAGGGCGTCGAACGAGAGAGGCACCGCTTCACGGTACCCGGGCGGTGGGGTGATCGCGTCCGCCCCCCGCGACCGTGCTTACCGGGTGCCGAAGTGGAAGGGCAGGGCCAGCGAGGCCGAGACGAGGATGATGCCGAGCGCGAAGAAGAGCGCGGGAGCGGCGAGGGAGAACGACAGGCCGGTCAGCAGCATGCCGCCGACGAACAGGATGAGCGAGACGATGAACATGAGGATCCCTTCGGTCGCTCCAGGCTATCGTGCCGGGTCGGCGCGTCGGTCCGCGGGCGGGGCGGGTCGCGCTGCGGTCGCATCGATCGGACGGGTGGCGATGCCCAGCGCGGCATGCGCCCACAGGGTGCTGCCGGCGACCGCCGCCGGCATGACGGCGACCGCACCGAGCGGCACGAGGAAGCACAGCTGCGTGGCGACGCCGAAGCCGAGCGCGCGGGTCCGGTGGCGCCGCAGCAACTCGCGCCGGGCGCGCCGGTCGAGGCCCCGAGCCGACAGGGCGCGCGAGGTGAGCTCGTCGGCCAGCAGCCACCCGGTGAGCAGCACGCCGGTGACGAATCCCAGGATGCCGCCGACGAACGGGACGAGCCCGATGGCCCAGGCCACCGCCGCAGCGACGACACCGCGCAGGATCAGGCGGACGCTGTCGCCCGCGGCGCGCCAGAAGCCGTACTCGGCGTCAGGCACCAGACCCGTCGCACTGCGCTCGGTCGCCCGCCAGATGCGGTCGTAGAACGGCTCGCCCACCGCGAGGGTGACCGCCGTGAACGACACCACCGCGATGAGCAGGGCCGCCCCGAACGAGGCGATGCCGATCGCCGTGCGCACGGTCGCCGCCCAGGCCGGCGCCCAGGAGTCGGCGAAGGGCGTCCAGTCGACCACGAGGTCGGGAAGAACGAATCCCCACGTGATCAGGGCCGCCGCGAAGACGATCCCCACGAGCGTTCCGGGGATCAGGCCGAGAGCCATCGCGCCCGGCGTCCGACGCCACTGACCGAGGCCGCGGGCGAGCAGGCCCGCCCCGGCGAGGAATTCACGCATGAGGGGAGTCTCGCAGACCGACGGCGGGGACGGCGGGGTCGGATCCCGCCGTCCAGACCGCGGGGCGTGTCGGTGATCGCTGGCAGGATGCCCCCATGCGGATCCGCACGACGTCGACGCAACGCACCTATCGCTACGTCCGGCTCGCCATCATCGGGGCGACGGTGTTCCTCGCGATCGGCGTTGGCGTGGAGCTAGTGACGCGCGGGGCCCTGCCGTCGGTGAGCGCGGCGTACTACACCCCCGCCGGCCCGGTCTTCGTGGGGGCGTTGAGCGCGATCGCCCTCGCGCTGCTGGCGCTGTCGGGACGCAGCCTCGAGCAGGGGCTGCTCGACGTGGGCGCGGTGCTCGCGCTGGTCGTGGCGTTCGTGCCGACCACGGTCACGGGGGAGCGGTGCGACGGACCGTCGCGCTGCGTCCCGCCGGAGGTGCGCGCCACCGTCGTCGACAACGGCGTGGCCGTGGCATCCGTCGTCCTTCTGGGCGTCGTCGCGGCGGTGATCCTGGCGCGGGTGCAGGGCACGCTGAGTCGCGGAGTGGTCGTCACGACGGCGGTGATCGGGCTGCTCGTGGTGGGCGGGGCGGGATGGGCGGTGGCCGCGCCGTCGGCGTTCCTCACGGCGGCGCACGAGATCGCGGCGGTGGCGTTCTTCGTGATCATCGCGGCCGTCGCCGGCCTGGCCGCATGGCGCCCGCAGCCGGCGGGACGTCGGAGTACCCGCGTGCGCGCCGCGTACGCGGTGGTCGCTGCGGCGATCGCCGCGACCCTGGTCCTGCTCGTCCTCGGTGTCGCGACCGGCGTCGATCGCACGGGCTTTCCTGTGGTGCTGGTGGGGGAGGCGGTCGCGCTGCTGCTGTTCTCGGTGTTCTGGATCGTGCAGACCGTCGAGCTGTGGAACGAGGTCGATCCGACGCTGCGCGGCTGAACCGGGAATACCCCCGGAGGGTGTGCGTTGAAGTTGATACGACGGTGCTCAAGTTGCAAACTTGAGTCAACCGCACTCACGTATCACAGGAGACGGAATTGCCCGACAACTTCACCCCCGGCGCTGGGGAAGACGGCGCCCAGTCGTTCGACGAGTTCCTCGCGCGCTACCTCGCGGGCGAGCAGGCGCGCGCCGAGCGCTCCATCGACCTCAGTCGGTTCCTGAGCGCCCGCACGCAGGACGCCCTGCAAGAGGCCGGACGCTTCGCCCTCGGACGCGGACAGCGCGAACTCGACGCGCTGCACGTGCTGCACGTGCTCGTCGGACGCTCGCCCGCCAAGGACGCCGTCGCGCGCCTGGGCGCCGACCCGGCGGCGATCGCCCGTGCCGCCGAGAGCCGCCTGCCCGCCGCCGGTGCGCCGGCCCACGTCGACGGCGCCGTCGTCGCCGGTTCGGTCCAGCGCGCGCTGTTCCACGCCTTCCAGGTCGCCCGCGCCGCGGGGTCCACGTACGTCGACCCCGACCACCTGTTCTTCGCTCTGGTCCTCGCGCAGGACGCGCCCGCCGGGCAGATCCTGGCGCAGGCCGGTGTCACCGCCGAGGCGCTGACGCAGGGTGTGCGCGAGACGGTCATCGGCGAGACCGAGGCCCCGGATCCCGCCGAGGGGGCGAGCGCCACCCCGAACCTCGACCGCTTCGGCACCGACCTCACCGCGCGCGCCGCCGCCGGGGAGCTCGACCCCGTGATCGGCCGCGCCGACGAGATCGAGCAGACCATCGAGATCCTCAGCCGCCGTACCAAGAACAACCCCGTGCTCATCGGCGAGGCCGGCGTCGGCAAGACCGCCGTCGTCGAGGGACTCGCGCGCGCCATCGTCGCGAACGAGGTGCCCGAGCAGCTGCGGGGCACCCGCATCGTCTCGATCGACCTGGCGGCCATGCTCGCCGGCGCCCGCTACCGCGGCGACTTCGAGGAGCGCCTCACCCAGACGATGGACGAGATCGCGGCATCCGACAAGCTCGTCGTCTTCATCGACGAGGTGCACACGCTCGTCGGAGCCGGAGGCACCGGCGACGGCTCGATGGACGCCGGGAACATCCTCAAGCCCCGCCTCGCGCGCGGCGACGTGCACCTGATCGGCGCGACGACCCTGCGCGAGTACCGCACGATCGAGAAGGACCCCGCCCTCGAACGGCGCCTGCAGCCCGTGCGCGT
>NZ_CAJYPF010000007.1 GCF_913776565.1 uncultured Microbacterium sp.
GAAGAAGCGCAGCCCCTGGACGTGGCCGCTCATCGCGCTCATCGTCCTGCTGGCGCTCGTGCTGGGCGGAACACTGTTCACGCTGCTCGCGAATCAGGGTGAGCCGGACGCCGCGCCCACCAGCGCGACGCCGACCGCGGCCACGCCCAGCGTCGCCCCGTCGTCCCCGTCGCCGGCGCCCACGCAGACGGCGCAGCGCGTCGAGGTCGGCTCGCTCGGTCTGCAGGGCAGGACCTGCGACGAAGCGCGGGCGATCCTCGACGAGAACAACCTCGTCGCGGACTGCCGCGTCGGAAACGCCGCGACCTCGGCGAACGACGTCGGCCTCATCTACGACGTGAACCCCACGGGTCGCGTCGACGAGGGTACGACGATCACGGTCACCACCTACGGCGACCAGACCGAACTGCCCACCCCCGGTACCCCCACCCTCCCGGGTGCCTCGGTCACGGCCGGTAGCGACATCCAGGTGTCGTGGCAGCAGTACACGTGCCCGTCCGGCACCGGTCAGGTCACGTCGTACAACTTCACGGCGACCAACGGCACCTTCGACACGAACGGTCAGTCGACCGCGGCGTTCGCGCCCGACGCCCGCAATGCGCAGCTCAAGGTCAGCAACGCGGCGGGTCAGACCCTGCGGGTGACGTACACCGTCAGCTGCTCGGGCGCGGGCGACCGTCAGGCCGGCCCGTCGGGCGAGGCGTCGGCGACGATCACCGGCGGCAACACGCCCTCGCCGTCGGCGACGGGTAACGGTGCCGCCGTCGCGCCCGTCAAGCCCTGACCCCTTCTCCCCCCGACCAGGAGTTCTTCTCGTGACCACTGAGACGCGCGTCCTCTCCGGACGCTACCGTGTCGACGACCTCATCGGTCGTGGCGGTATGGCGAGCGTCTACCGCGGGTACGACGAGACGCTCGGGCGCACCGTCGCGATCAAGATCCTCAAAAGCGATCTCGCGGGCGATGCGGCCTTCCGCACGCGCTTCCGCCTCGAGGCGCAGGCCGCGTCGCGCATGGCGCATCCCACGATCGTGCGTGTCTTCGACGCGGGCGAGCATGCCGAGACCGGAACCGACGGTGTCGAGCGGCCCGTGCCGTACATCGTCATGGAACTCGTCCACGGTCGTCTTCTCAAGGACGTCATCGCCGAAGGTCCCGTGCCCACGGATGACGCGCTGCGCTACGTCGACGGCATCCTCGAGGCTCTGGAGTACTCGCACCGCGCCGGTGTCGTGCACCGCGACATCAAGCCCGGCAACGTGATGATCACCGACGGCGGCCGGGTGAAGGTCATGGACTTCGGTATCGCCCGCGCCGTGTCCGACTCCTCGTCCACCGTCGCGGAGACCACGGCCATCGTCGGAACCGCGGCGTACTTCTCGCCCGAACAGGCCAAGGGCGAGTCGGTCGACGCGCGCGCCGACCTGTACTCCGCCGGCGTCGTGCTCTACGAGCTGCTCACCGGTCGTACGCCCTTCCGCGGAGACACCCCCGTCGCGGTCGCGTACCAGCACGTCAGCGAAGCACCCGTTCCGCCGAGCGAGATCGACGAGAAGATCCCGCGCGCCCTGGATGCCATCGTGCTCCGCGCCCTGGCGAAGGACCCGTTCCAGCGCCCGCAGGACGCGGCGAGCTTCCGCGAGGCGCTCGACGAGACCATCGACGGCAAGGCGCCGACCAAACGCCAGATGTCGGCGCTCTCGAACGAGCTCTACGGACCCAACCCGCGCCAAGCCGCCGAGACCGCGCGTTCCCTGCGTCAGCTCAGCACCGACACGACCATGCGGCGCACGCAGCCCGGTCCGCCGGTCGCCTGGATCTGGGGCGGCGTGAGCGTCCTCGCAGTGCTTCTCGTCGCGGTGTTCGTCTGGGTCATGCAGTTCCAGCCGTCCGAGGACGTGCCCACGGCATCCCTCGCCGTGCCGAACGTCGTGGACATGTCCTACGAGCGGGCCGTCGAGACCCTCGAGGCCGAGCAGCTGACCACCAGCCGCGTCAACGAGTCCGACGAGAAGATCGCGGCCGGCAACGTCGTCGACACCGTGCCCGCCGCCGGCACCAGCGTCGCGGCGGGTCAGAAGGTCACGGTCTACGTCTCCACGGGTCCCGACACGGCCAAGGTCCCCACCCTCGAGGGGATCACCGAGAGCGAGGCACGCTCCGCGATCGAGACGGCGGGGCTCTCGCTCGGTTCCATCCGTCGGCAGGACGACCCGGCACTGGCCGCCGGAACGGTGATCTCGTCGACCCTCGAGGCCGGCACCGACGTCGCGAAGGGCAGCACGGTCAACCTCGTCGTCGCGAGCGGCCAGGTCGTCATCGTCGACTACACCGGCTACACACTCGAGGCGGCCGAGCGCGAGCTGCAGTCGGACACGAAGCAGCTCACCGTCAAGACGCAGGAAGATCCCGGATGCCGCGCCGCCACGCCCCGGACGGTCATCACCCAGTCGCTGGCACCGGGCGAGGTGCCCGTGCACAGCGAGATCACCCTGACGGTGTGCTCGGGGAGCTGAACCCGCGCGGGTGCAGCCGTGCTCCGCGTGCGGCTGCGCCGGGGAGACCGGCATCCTGCAGCCATCGGCCCAGGAGCAGATGACCGCCCTCGGTCAGAACGCTCTCGGGGTGGAACTGCACGCCCTGGATCGGTGCGCGACGGTGCCGCAGGCCCATGATCACCCCGCCGTCGGTGCGGGCCGTGACCTCGATTTCAGGCGGGAGGGTCTCGGCCACGACCGACAGAGAGTGGTAACGCGTGGCGACGAAACCGTCGGGCAGATCCCGGAGAACCCCGACCCCGCCATGCCGGATGACGCTGGTGATGCCGTGCAGCAGCTCGGGGGCGTGGTCGACGTACCCGCCGAAGGCGGTGGCGATCGCCTGATGTCCCAGGCAGACGCCGAGCAGCGGCATCCCCTCGTCGAAAGCCCGACGTACCACTCGGACGCTCTCCCCGGCATCGGCGGGATGTCCGGGACCGGGAGACACCAGCACCGCGTCGGCCTCGGCGACGACCCGGTCGGGCGCCATGGGGTCGTCCGCCGGCACCATCACCGTGTCGGCTCCGAGATCGCGCAAGTAGCCGGCGAGGGTGTGGACGAAGCTGTCGCGATTGTCGACGACCGCGACGCGCCACGCGGTCACTCGACCGTGACCTCCGAGGGGTAGACCAGATCGCTCACCCAGGGGAAGACGTAGAAGAAGAGGCCGTAGAGCACCGCGGCCAGCAGCACCAGGACGATCAGCAGGCGCACCCACCACGGGCCGGGGAGGATGCGCCACAGGGCACCGTACATCAGGCTGCTCCAGAGGTGAGGGACGTCGGCGGACCGGCCTCGGTCCGCGGGGTGAAGGACTCGAAGACGCCGTAGGCGATCGCGCGCTCCGAGAAGCCGTAGCGCGGGCTGCAGGTGGTCATGGTGATGATGCGATCCGTCGCCTGGATCTCGGGCTGCTGCGGCAGGGGGAGCAGGACGTCGACACCGTCCGGCCGGACGTACTCGAGGTTGCGATAGCGATAGGTGTACCACCCGTCCTGCGTCTCGACGACGACGGCGTCGCCGACATGCAGCGACGGGAGGTCGGCGAAAGGAGCGCCGTGACTGCCGCGGTGGCCGGCGATGGCGAAGTTGCCCACCTGGCCGGGCATCGCGGTGTCGGGGTAGTGGCCCAGACCGATCGGGTCGAGGGTGCGGGCCGAGCTGACGCCGCCCGCGAGGGGGAACTGGTAATCCGAACCGAAACGGGGGATGTGGACGACGGCGAAACGCTGGGCGTCGCCCGGTTGCGGCAGCGCCGGAGGATCGGCCGTCGGCGGGGCCGCGGGCTGTGCGGGAGCGGAGGACTGCGTGGGGGCCGGCGGGAGCGGATCGGTGGCCCACTGCTGACTCAGACTCTTGCCCTCGTCCTTGAACTGGGCGCCGATGATGGCGTCACCGATCCACAGCTGCCACACCACGAACAGCAGCACGAGCACGCCGGCCGTGACGAGCAGGTCGCCGATGACGCCGACGATCGAGATGCGGCGACGCGGCGCGGGAGCGGGGCGGCGACCTCGACGGGTCTGCGGCTGCGTGTCGGAGTGCACGGGGCAGAGTCTAGTTCCGTGGGTACGCGCGCACCTGAGCGTTAGACTGTGCGGCATGGCTCGAACTGGCAAAGGCGAAGACCCGATCGCCGAGCGCACCGACGCAAACGCGGCCCCGAACCCGGTGTGGTTCCTGCCCATCATGATCGGCCTCATGCTGGTCGGCCTGGTGTGGGTGCTGGTGTTCTACCTCAGCGGCTCCCAGTTCCCGATCCCCGGCATCGGCGCGTGGAACCTGGTCATCGGCTTCGGCATCGCCTTCGTCGGCTTTCTCATGACCACGCGGTGGCGCTGAGTTACACACGTGTAATTCATCCCCACCTGTGGATGGGGCTGTGGATAACTGTTAGAAGTACGCGACGGCCGGCACCGCGAGGAGCGCGAGCAGGACGACCGTGACGGCGATGATCAGCCCGATCTGCAGACCGCGCTGCGATGCGGCCCTCGTGCGCGAGTAGATCAGCCCGATCACCGCACCGGTGAGCAGGCCGCCCAGATGCGCCTGCCACGAGATGCCGACGGCCGCGAGCGAGGCGGCGAAATCACCCGAGCCGATCGCGTTGAAGGCGGCGAGCACGAACGGCCACGCGAAGTTGATCGCGATCAGGATGCCGATGACGCGGATGTCCGCGCCGATGTGGCGGCCGATCACGAGCAGCGCACCGAAGAGCGCGAAGATGGCCCCGGACGCGCCGACCGTCCACACACCGGGTGCGAGCAGCGCCACGGCGACCGAGCCGCCGATCGCGCCGATCACGTACAGCGCGAGAAAGCGCCAGCGCCCCAGCAGCGGTTCGAGACTGCGACCGATGAACCACAGCGCCAGCATGTTGAGTCCGACGTGGAAGAACCCGTCGTGCACCAGGGCGACGGTGACCAGACGCCAGGGCTGGATGACGCCCGCCTGCGGCAACAGGAAGAGACTGTTGAACGCGAACAGGCTGCTGAGCACCGGGCCGAGGCCGGGGATCAGGCCGATGATGTAGACCAGACCCGTCACGGCGATGATGCCGAGCGTCATCCGGGGTCGGTCGCTCGAGACGATCGCCATCGGACGCGACGCCCAGCGGCGCTCGGCCTTCTTCTGAGCGGGGGTCTGCGCGGCGCGCTGCTCGGCCATGCACTCCGGGCAGATGACGCCGACGGCGGCGGGGGTCCGGCACTCCGAGCACACGGTACGCATGCACCGCTGGCACAGCACGAAGCTCTGCCGGTCAGGATGCCGGTAGCAGAAGTTGTCGCTGTTGCGACGGAACTCCTCGGTGGAAGACACCCGCCGCCGTCCGGGAGGTCAGACCGAGACGACGTCGACCGACTGGAGCACGACGGGCTCGATCGGACGGTCGCCGGCGGCGGTGGGAACCGAGGCGATCTTGTCGACGACGGCCTTCGAGGCGTCGTCGGCGACCTCGCCGAAGATGGTGTGCTTGCCCTGCAGCCAGGGGGTGGGGTCGGTGGTGATGAAGAACTGCGAGCCGTTGGTGCCCTCGGCCTGACCCGTGATCGCGTTGCGACGCAGGCCGGCGTTCGCCATGGCGAGCTTGTAGGGCGCGGTGAAGTCGAGCTCGGGGTGGATCTCGTCGTTGAAGTTGTAGCCGGGTCCGCCGATGCCCTGACCGAGCGGGTCGCCGCCCTGGATCATGAAGTTGGGGATGATGCGGTGGAAGATCACGTCCGTGTACAGAGGACCTTCACCCTTGGCGCCCGTTGCCGGGTTCGTCCACTCCTGCGTTCCATCGGACAGACCGATGAAGTTGCGGACGGTACGCGGCGCGTGATCGCCGAACAGGTTGACGACGATGTCGCCGTGGTTGGTGTGCAGGGTCGCGACGGCGGTGTGGTTGGCCATGGGTACATTCTCTCAGAGTTATCTGCAAGGGTCGGCGGCGCCGGCGGCCCGTTCTGGCAAGATGAGGGCAACGTACATCCCATCGACAGGGAGGATGAGCCGTGGGCCTCAGCCGCAAGAGCAAGAAGGAACTGCGCAAGCTCCAGAAGCACGCCGCCAAGGTGTGGGAGTCGCAGCAGGTGCTGCTGGGCGAGAGCGGGAAGGTCGCTCGCGAAGCAGGCCACCAGCTCGGTCGCTTCAGCCGCGAAGATCTCGTCCCCGCCGTTCAGGACGGCTACAGCAAGTACGCGGCGCCGTACGTCGACAAGGGCGTGAAGAGCACCAACCGCTTCCTCAGCCACAAGGTCGTCCCCGCTGCGGGCGCCGTGGTCGGCGGCGCGATGTCGGTGTGGGATGCCGCGGGCGACACCCGCGACCGTCTGGCCAAGGGCCGCGGTTTCGAGCTCGACACCCACAAGTACGCCAAACGCGCCGAGAAGTACGGCAAGCAGGCCACCAAGCGTCTGAACAAGAAGCTCCCCTCGCAGCACGACGGCATCGGAGCCGGTGGCGTCATCGCCATCATCCTGGGCGTCGTCGCCGCCGCGGGCGTAGCGTACGCCGCGTGGCAGACGCTGCGCGCCGACGACGAGCTGTGGGTGGCGGACGACCCGCTGCGCGCGCCGGACGCGTGAGCGATCCCACCATCAGAGTCCGAGAGGCCGCGCGCGAGCGCGGCCTCTCGGTCGATGTGCGCGAACGTCCCGCCGCCTCGAGCCTCGACGAGGCGGCTGAGCTGCTCGGCATCCCCTCCGCCTCGATCGTGAAGACTCTCGTGGTCAAGCGCTCCGACGACACGTACCTGTTCGCGCTCGTGCCGGGCGACCGCGCGATCTCGTGGCCCAAGCTGCGGGCCGTGGTGGGAGTCAACAAGCTCCGCCTGCCCGAACCCGAGCTGGCCCTCGCCGCCACGGGGTACGAGCGCGGGACGATCGTGCCGATCGGCAGCTCGACGGACTGGCCGGTCTACACCGACGAACGCATCGTGGGCACGCGGATCGCGATGGGAGCGGGAGCCCACGGGTACAGTCTCTTCGTCGAGGCAGACGACCTCATCGCCGCGTACGACGCCGTCGTGGCCGACATCACCATCGACCGGGCCTGACGCCGCTCAGCTGCGCGGCAGGCCCGCCATACGGAACGCGATGTCCACGAGCTGGACGCGACGCAGCCGTCGGGTGGCCGCCATCGGGAACCACTCCGCCCGGTCGGTCGAGCCGTCCGTCTCAAAGCGCAGCCGTCCCCCCACCACCCGCGCGCGATAGACGATGCGCAATGCGTGCAGGGGTCCGTTCGCCCCCTCGGCCAGGCGCGCCTCGGCCGGGATGACCCGGGAATGGATGCCGAGCAGCTCACCCACCGCGACCCGGAACCCGGTCTCTTCGCGAACCTCGCGCCGCACCGCATGCACGGGATCCTCGCCGGCCTCGAGACCACCGCCCGGCAGCGTCCAGGCCGCGCGGCGACCGTCCACCCAGTGTGCGAGCAGCACGCGGTCGTCGTCGTCGGTGATGACGGCGTACGCGGCGACCCGCATGTCCATGACCAGACTCTAGCGACCCGCGTCCGCCGCTCGGGGATGAGCGGACCGCCGGCTCCCGGACGCGCCACGATGGACCCATGAGCACCGATGTCTCCCCCGCGGCCGTCCCCGACCTCTCGCGCCGCGATCAGACGCTCGATCTCGCCCGCGTGGCGGCGGTGTTCCTGGTCGTCGTCGTGCACCTGCTCCAGGTCGGCGTCGGCCGCGATCCGGACGGGGTCATCGTCTCGAGCAGACCCGCCGAGGCGCAGCCCTGGTTCGACGCGGCCACGTGGGTCGGCCAGATCATGCCCCTGTTCTTCGTCGTCGGCGGCTTCGCCTCCGCCGCGGGATGGGCGAGCTGGACCGCCCGAGGGGGTGACGCGGCGGGTTTCGTCCGCACCCGCATCCTGCGCCTCGTCCAGCCCGCTCTGCCGCTCTTCGGCCTGGTGGCCGTGATCCTCCTCGGCGCGCGCGTGGCAGGCGCAGATCCCGCTCTCGTCGACGCCGCCGTCGTCGGCATCGGGATGCCGCTGTGGTTCCTCGCCGCGTATCTGTTGTGCCAGCTCGTGGTGCCGGTGGCCGTCCGTGCGCACGAATGCGCGCCGCGGCTGAGCCTCGGCATCCTCGCCCTCGGAACGATCGCCGTCGACGCGCTGCGGTTCGCGACGGGAGTCGAGCTCCTGGGGTATCTGAACATGCTGTTCGTCTGGCCGCTGATCCAGCAGCTGGGGTTCTGGTACCGCGACGGATGGTTCGACCGTCGCGGCATCCCGACCCTGCTGTCGGGTGCCGGGGCCGCCTACCTGCTGCTGGGGGCGGTCGTCGCGTGGGGCCCGTATTCGTCGAGCATGCTGGCGAACCTCAACCCACCCACGCTGCCGCTCGTGCTCCTCGGCGTGGCACAGGCGTGCCTCCTGCGCGTGGCGCGGCCCATCCTGACGGCGCTCATGCACACGCGACCGGCGCGTGCCGTGGTGTTCGCGATGGGTTCCCGGCTGATGACGGTCTACCTGTGGCACCTGCCCGTCATCCTGATGGTCTCGGGTCTCGCGCTGCTCGTCCCGGGAGCGGCCCCCGCCCCCGCGAGCGGGGAGTGGTGGGCGACCCGGCCGGTCCTGTTCCTCGTGGTCGCTGCCGTCCTGGGCGCGTTGTCCGTCCCTCTCGCGCGCGTCGAGTCCCTCGGTCGACTGGCACCTGCTCCGCGTCCTTGGCTGATCGGGGTCGCGTGGCTGCTGGCGTTCCTCCCCCCGTTCGCGGTGACGGTGGCGGGGATGGACACCGTGCTGGCGGTCGCCGGCGCGCTGATGTTCACGGCATCCGTGCTGATCCTGCGTTCCCGCTCAGGACGGACTGCGCGATGAACGCGAAAGAGCCGGCCCGAGGGCCGGCTCTTGATCGCGGTTGTGGAGCCTAGGAGATTCGAACTCCTGACATCCTGCTTGCAAAGCAGGCGCTCTACCAGCTGAGCTAAGGCCCCGCGAGGGAAGGGGTGGGGCTACCAGGACTTGAACCTGGGACCTCTTCATTATCAGTGAAGCGCTCTAACCGCCTGAGCTATAGCCCCGTCTCGCTGACGTGATGTCAACCTCGAAGACTTTACCGGACTCTCGAGGTTTTGACGAATCGGCGTCAGTTCGAGGTGAAACCGACGAGCAATCCGCCGGTCACCTTGACCGCGAGGTTGTAGATGCCGGCCATGACCGCACCCAGCACCGTCACCACGACAAGGTTGAGGATCGCCACGATCGCAGCGAACGCCATGACCTGCGGCAGGCCGACGTACTGCGACAGCGTCGCCCCGCCGTCCGTGAAGCTGGTGAAGAACTCATCGAGCTTGGTCAGCAGCGTCGCCGAGACGACGAGGTAGATGAGGAAGTACGACACCACCGTCACGATGGCGACGGCAACGGCCACCAGGAACGACAGCTTCACCGCCGACCAGAAGTCGATGTAGACCAGGCGCAGACGAACCTGCTTGGCAGGGGTCTTGTGAGTCGACTTCTTGGCGAGTTTGTCGGCTACCGTGCTCATGCGTCAGTACTTTCCTCGGGGGTCTCGGGAGTGGAGGCGGTGGCCTCGTCCGCGTCATCCGCGGCGGGCTCCGTGGTCGTCTCCGTCGTCTCGGCCAGGTTGCGCTCGGCATTTCGCGCGATCGCGATGATCTTGTCGTCGCCTCCTGCACGGGCGAAAACGACACCCATCGTGTCGCGACCCTTGGCAGGCACCTCGGCCACGGAGGAGCGTACCACCTTGCCGCTGGCAAGAACCACAAGGACCTCGTCGGTCTCGGACACCATCATTCCGCCCGCGAGAACGCCGCGATCGTCGGTCAGACGAGCCACCTTGATGCCCAATCCACCGCGGTTCTGCATGCGGTACTCGGTGACCGCCGTGCGCTTGGCGTACCCGCCCTCGGTGACCACGAACACGAACTCGTCGTCCTTGGCGACGGATGCCGAGAGCAGGCTGTCGCCCTCGCGGAAGTCCATGCCCTTCACACCCGACGTCGAGCGTCCCATCGGGCGCAGCGCGCTGTCGGTGGCGGAGAACCGCAGCGACATGCCGAGGCGGCTGATGAGGAGGATGTCATCGCCTTCGTCCACCAGCAGAGCGCTCACGAGCTCATCGGCACCGGCCTGCTCGGTGTCATCGCCGTCGTCCGACACCTGACCGCGCAGCTTGATGGCGATCACACCGCCCTGTCGGTTGGTGTCGTACTCGTCGAGGCGGGTCTTCTTGACCAGGCCGCCGCGCGTGGCCAGCACCAGGTACGTCGCGACCTGGTAGTCGCGGATGTCGAGAATCTGGGCGATCTCCTCGTCGGGCTGGAGCGCGAGCAGGTTCGCGACGTGCTGGCCCTTGGCATCCCGCCCCGCCTCGGGGACCTCGTAGGCCTTCGAGCGGTACACGCGGCCCTTGTTCGTGAAGAAGAGCAGCCAGTGGTGGGTCGTCGTGACGAAGAAGTGCTCGACGACGTCGTCGGCGCGCAGCTGCGCGCCCTTGACGCCCTTTCCACCGCGGTGCTGCGAACGGTAGTTGTCGCTGCGCGTGCGCTTGATGTATCCGTCGCGCGTGACGGTGACGACCATCTCTTCTTCGGCGATGAGGTCCTCGATCGAGACGTCGCCGTCGAACCCGTGCAGGATCTCGGTGCGGCGGTCATCGCCGAAGCGGTCGACGATCGCCGTCAGCTCGTCGCGGATGATCGTCCGCTGACGACCCGGCGTGGCGAGGATGTCGTTGTAGTCGGCGATGCGGGCCTCGAGCTCGGTCGCCTCGTCCACGATCTTCTGACGCTCGAGGGCGGCCAGTCGACGCAGCTGCATGTCGAGGATCGCCTGCGCCTGCACGTCGTCGATGTCGAGCAGCTTCTGCAGGCCCTCGTTGGCATCCTGAGCCGTCGGCGAGCGACGGATGAGCGCGATGACCTCGTCGAGGGCGTCGAGCGCCTTGAGGTAGCCGCGCAGGATGTGCATACGCTCTTCGGCCTTGCGCAGGCGGTAGCGCGTACGCCGGACGATGACCTCGACCTGGTGGTCGATCCACAGGCTGATGAACCCGTCGAGCGACAGCGTGCGCGGCACCCCGTCGACGATCGCCAGCATGTTGGCGCCGAAGTTCTCTTGCAGTTGGGTGTGCTTGTACAGGTTGTTCAGCACGACCTTGGCGACCGCGTCGCGCTTGAGCACGACGACCAGGCGCTGACCGGTGCGGCCCGAGCTCTCGTCGCGGATGTCGGCGACGCCGGTGATCTTGCCTTCGCGCGCGAGATCGCCGATCTTGACCGCGACATTGTCGGGGTTGACCTGGTACGGCAGCTCGGTGATCACCAGGCACGTGCGTCCCTGGATCTCTTCGATGTTGACGACGGCGCGCATCGTGATCGAGCCGCGACCGGTGCGGTACGCGTCCTTGATGCCGCGCGTGCCCAGGATCTGCGCGCGCGTGGGGAAGTCGGGGCCGGGGATGCGCTGCATGAGCGCCTCGAGCAGCTCCTCGCGCGTGGCATCCGGGTTCTCGAGAGCCCACAGCGCGCCGTCGGCCACCTCGCGGAGGTTGTGCGGCGGGATGTTCGTCGCCATACCGACGGCGATGCCGACGGAGCCGTTGACCAGCAGGTTCGGGAAACGCGAGGGCAGGACCGTCGGCTCCTGGGTCTGGCCGTCGTAGTTGTCCTGGAAGTCGACGGTCTCCTCTTCGATGTCGCGCACCATTTCGAGCGCGAGCGGAGCCATCTTGGTCTCGGTGTAGCGGGGGGCGGCCGCACCCTGGTTGCCGGGCGAGCCGAAGTTGCCCTGCCCCAGCGCCAGCGGATACCGCAGCGACCACGGCTGCACCAGACGCACGAGGGCGTCGTAGATGGGCGCGTCACCATGCGGGTGGTAGTGCCCCATGACCTCGCCGACGACGCGGGCGCACTTCGAGAACGACTTGTCGGGACGGAAACCACCGTCGTACATGCCGTAGATCACGCGGCGGTGCACGGGCTTGAGGCCGTCGCGCACGTCGGGCAGAGCGCGCCCGACGATGACGCTCATCGCGTAGTCGAGGTAGCTCCGCTGCATCTCGAGCTGCAGGTCGACCTGGTCGATCTTGCCGTGGTCGTGCACCGGCTCGCCGCGGACGTCTTCGGGTTCGGGCGTGGTGTCGTCAGCCATGTGTTCTCAGTTCCGTAGTGCGTGCGTCGTCGGTCGGCGCCGTGCGTCGGCGCCCCGGGTCAGATGTCGAGGAAGCGGACGTCTTTGGCGTTGCGCTGGATGAAGCTGCGGCGCGACTCGACGTCTTCGCCCATGAGGACCGAGAAGATCTCGTCGGCCGCGGCGGCGTCGTCGATGGTGACCTGCTTCAGCGTGCGGGTCTGGGGGTCCATGGTGGTCTCCCAGAGCTCGTGGTCGTTCATCTCGCCGAGACCCTTGTAGCGCTGGATGCCGTTGTCCTTCGGGATGCGGCGTCCCGACGCCTGCCCATCGACGAGGAGCGCGTCGCGCTCCCGGTCGCTGTAGGCGTACTCGTGCGGGTGGTTCGACCACTTAAGCCGGTACAGCGGCGGCTGCGCGAGGTAGACGAAGCCGGCCTCGATCAGTCCGCGCATGTAACGGAACAGCAGGGTGAGCAGCAGCGTCGTGATGTGCTGGCCGTCGACGTCGGCATCGGCCATCAGCACGATCTTGTGATACCGGGCCTTCGCCATGTCGAAGTCCTCGCCGATGCCCGTGCCGAAGGCCTGGATCATGGCCTGGACCTCTTTGTTGCTCAGCGCACGGTCGAGACGCGCGCGCTCGACGTTGAGGATCTTTCCGCGCAGGGCGAGGATCGCCTGCGTGTGCGGATCGCGGCCCTGCACGGCCGAGCCGCCGGCCGAGTCGCCCTCGACGAGGAAGATCTCGCTGATCGAGGGGTCCTTCGACGTGCAGTCCTTGAGCTTGTCGGGCATGGCCGCCGACTCGAAGACGCTCTTGCGACGAGCGGTCTCGCGGGCCTTGCGCGCGGCGAGACGGGCGGTCGCGGCGTCGATGGCCTTGCGGATGATGTTCTTGGCCTGCGCGGGGTTGCGATCGAACCAGTCGCCGAGCTTGTCGCCGACGACCTTCTGCACGTACGCGCGGGCCTCGGTGTTGCCGAGCTTGGTCTTGGTCTGACCCTCGAACTGCGGCTCCGACAGCTTGACCGAGATGACCGCCGTGAGACCCTCGCGGATGTCGTCGCCGGTGAGGTTGTCGTCCTTGTCCTTGAGGAGGTTGTTCGCGCGGGCGTACCGGTTGACGAGCGTGGTCAGCGCGGCACGGAAACCCTCTTCGTGCGTACCGCCCTCGTGCGTGTTGATCGTGTTGGCGTAGGTGAAGACGTTCTCGGTGTACGCCGTGGTCCACTGCATCGCCAGCTCGAGGGCGATCTTGCGCTCGGTGTCCTCGGACTCGACCTCGATGATCTCCTCATTGACCACGTCGGCCTTGCGCACGCGATTGAGGTGCTCGACGTAGTCGACCAGGCCGCGTTCGTACAGGAACGAATCGTGCCGGGCCTCGGTGACCTCCTCGCCGGGCTCGCCCTCGGTGACGACCGCCCCCGGGCGCTCGTCCCGCAGGCTGATGCGCAGTCCCTTGTTCAGGAACGCCATCTGCTGGAAGCGCGTGCGCAGCGTGTCGTAGTCGAAGTCGATGGTGTCGAAGATCGTGGCATCCGGCCAGAACGTGATCGACGTCCCCGTCTTGTCGCTCTCTTCGCCCTTCTCGAGCGGAGCCAGCGGCACGCCGCCCGTGCGGAACGACTGACGCCACACGTGACCCTGCCGCTGCACCTCGACCTCGAGACGCGTCGACAGGGCGTTCACGACCGACGAGCCGACGCCGTGCAGACCACCCGAGACGGCGTACCCGCCGCCGCCGAACTTTCCACCCGCGTGCAGAACGGTGAGGACGACCTCGACCGTGGACTTGCCCTCGGTGCGGTGCATGTCGACCGGGATGCCGCGACCGTTGTCGATCACTCGGACGGCGCCGTCCTGGAGGATGGTGACGTCGATCGTGTCGCAGTAGCCGGCGAGGGCCTCGTCGACGGAGTTGTCGACGATCTCCTGCACGAGGTGGTGAAGACCGCGCTCACCGGTGGAGCCGATGTACATACCGGGCCGCTTGCGCACGGCCTCGAGGCCCTCGAGCACCTGGATGGCGTCTGCCCCGTACTCGTTGGGAACCTTCGCGGGGGTGTGCGCTTCGGGTTCCTCGGAAACGGTGTCGGGGTTCTCGGACGTCATGAGTGAACGCGCTCCAGATCGATTCGTCGGAAACTCCATCCTATCGTGCGAGACCTCATCGCACGGCGTGTACGCCCCGGAGCGGGGATAAATCACGCCCGACCGTGACCGACCATGACTCAGCCGTAGGTATCGCGTGGACCGCGGCCTGGAACGGCTCTGGGCCCCCATTTCCACGAGGGGACGTCGGGCCCTACGAAACGGATCGCCTCGACCCCCGCCTCGGGGAAGCGCCGGATGATCTCCGACAGGATGTGCGCGCGCATCAATTGCAGCTGCTTCGCCCACGCCGTGGAGTCGGCCTGGACGGTCAGGGTGCCGGCATCCAGGGCCACGGGGCGGGTGTGCGCGGCGGTGTCCGCGCCGGCCACCTCGTCCCACGTGCGCACCAGATCCTCGCGCGACAGCTGGGCCTCCCAGCCGGCCGAGCGCGTCAGCGCCGACAGCACGTCGCCGAGCCCCCGCGGGTCGCGGCCGGGTGAGAAGGGGGCGTTGTCGTCGTCGTCGGAGCGGCGGCGACGCTTCTTCTTGCGGTACGGCGACGGTTCGAGACCCCGCAGTCGCAGGTAGGTCGACAGCGTCTCGGGAAGGTCCGGCTCGTCACTCATCGTCGACTCCGGTGATCCGCCCCGCCTCGACGCGGACGACGTGGGCGCGCAGCTCCTCGGGCACGTCCTCTTCCACCGCCGACGTGACGATCACCTGTTCGTAGCCACCTGCGAGGTCGGCCAGGCGTGCCCGCCGACCCGCGTCGAGCTCGGCGAACACGTCGTCGAGGATGAGGACGGGGTCGCCGAGACGGGACTCGGCCCGCAGCAGTTCCGCGGATGCCAGCCTGAGCGCCAACGCGACGGACCACGATTCGCCGTGCGAGGCGTACCCCTTCACGGGAAGACCGCGGACCTCGAGCACCAGATCGTCGCGATGCGGGCCGACGAGGGTCAGACCACGTTCGAGCTCCGCGGGACGACGGGCGGCCAAGGCCGCGCGGAACTGATCCGCCAGCGGAGCCGACGAACCGGAGCCGTCGATCGCGTCCCCCTCTTCGGGGTCGCCTCCGCCGACCGACAGCGCCCACGACAGACGGGGTCCGTGGTCGGCACCGGCGATGGCCGCGTACGCGCGTGCGACGGGATCGGAGAGATCGGATGCCAACGCCATCCGCGCCTCGATCACCTGCGTACCGAGGGTCACGAGCTTGTCGTCCCACACATCCAGGGTGCTGAGGGCGTCGCCGCGCACGCCCCGCGCACGCGCGGACTTGAGCAGAGCACTGCGCTGGCGGAGGACGCGATCGTAGTCGGCGAGCACCGCGGACATCCGCGGGATCCGCTGCACGATGAGCTGGTCTGCGAAGCGTCGCCGCGAGGACGGGTCTCCGCGCACGATCTGCAGGTCTTCGGGAGCGAACAGCACCACCTGCGCGTAGCGGGGCAGCTCCGTGGTGCGGACGTTGACGCCGTTCACACGGGCCTTGTTGGCCCCCTGTCGGTTGAGTTGCAGCTCGAGCAGGACGCTGCGCTCACCGTGCGCGAGACGCGCGCGGACGATCGCGGCATCCGTACCGTCTCGGACAAGGGGAGCGTCGTTCGAGACGCGGTGCGATCCCAGCGTGGCCAGGTAGGCGACGGCCTCGACGAGGTTCGTCTTGCCCTGGCCGTTGCGGCCGACGAAGACATTGGCCCCGGCGGAGAGCGTGACGTCGGCTTCCGCGTAATTGCGGAAGTCCTTCAGTCCGAGCTGCTCCACGATCACCGAGTCAGACTACCCGCAGCCTCCGACAGGGCCGCGTGTCGACCGGCTCAGCGCAGCAGCAGGTTGGGCTGGAGAAGGTACTTGAACGAGCCCTCGCCGCCCTTGTCGACTGACGTCTGCGGCGTCACCAGCACGGGGCTGAGCTTGTTGGCGTTGTCGCTCGAGGTGAACGTGATGCGCGCGAACTCGCTGCGCACCGCGCCGAGGGACTCGAGCAGGTACTGGGGGTTCAGCCCCAGGGTGACCTCGTCGCCGATCAGCGTCGCGTCCACCGACTCGGTCGCACGCGCCTGCTCGGTGCCCGAGGCGTCCATCGACACCCCGTCCGGGCCGAAGGTGAACCGCAGCGGGGCCGAACGGTCGAGCACCAGGGCGACGCGGCGGACGGCTTCGGCGAGCTCGGCCGTGTTGACGACACTGTGGTGCTCGGTCTGCGCGGGGAACAGGCGCCGGACCGGCGGGAAGTTGCCCTTGATCAGCAGCGACGTGACGGTCT
>NZ_CAJYPF010000008.1 GCF_913776565.1 uncultured Microbacterium sp.
ATGTCGCCGAGTTGTCAGCAGCATGCAGTCTCGCGGCCCACAGACGGTCGAACCCGGCGCGCGCGCCGGGGGCGCGCCCGGCGGGTTATAGGCGCGCCTCGAGACCGGCGCGTACCGCGGGCCACTCCTCGCGGAGGATCGAGAAGTACAGCGTGTCGGCGACCGAGCCGTCGGGGGCGATGCGGTGCCGGCGAAGGCGCCCCTCGCGCGTCGCGCCGAGGCGCTCGATCGCCCGCGCGCTGCGCTCGTTGCGGGCGTCGCACCGCAGCGCGACACGGTTCACGCCCCACGCGTCGAACGCGTGCGAGAGCAGCAGGAGCTTGGCCGCGGGGTTCGTCGTCCCGCCCTGGAAGGCGCGGCCGTACCAGGTGGTGCCAATCTCGACCCGCCCCTGCGCGGGCACGTGATCGTAGAAGGTTGTCGCCCCGCGCACGGCGCCGGTGCCGGCATCCTGCACCGTGAAGGCGTACAGTCCCGGCGTCTCCCGCTGCTGCTCGACGCGCGCGGCGTAGGCCTCGACCGAGTCCGCCCAGGGGGTGGTCATGCGGCTCCACAGCTCGGAGTCGGTGAGCGGCCACGCCGCCGCGGCGTGGGACGGGTCGGCGGGGACGAGACGGATGCCGTGGCCCTCGAGCACGATGTCGTGCGCGGTCATCGCGCCTCCAGCTGGGCCACGAACTCGTCGGCCGCGGCGACCTTGCGCCGCAGGTCTTCGCGACGCTGCACCGCCTCCTCGCGGATCTCGGCGAAGCGCGCGCGAAGGTCGGCGTCGTCGGGGTGCGCCTCGAGCCCGTCGACGACCGCGAGCAGTTCGCCCATCTGCTCGAGCGAGTACCCGAGCGGCTTCATGCGACGGATCAGCAGCAGCCGCGATTCGTCGTCGGCGGTGTACAGGCGGAAGCCGCCGTCGGTGCGGGCGGAGGGGCGCAGCAGGCCGATCTCGTCGTAGTGGCGGAGCGTGCGCACGGACAGCCCCGTCCGCTCGGCGAGCTCGCCGATCTGCATGGGCCGGTCGTCGGTCATGGCATCCCCGATCCCGCAAACCTCACGTTACGGTAGAGTTGGTGGCGGTCGCGATCGCGACCCCCCTATTCTTCCCCGCGCCGCCGCGGGTTCCCTCCCCGTCCTGGAGACCTCTCATGACAGACGTCCTCGCGCGCCCGCGCCCCGAACCGACCGTGCTGCAGGCCCTGCGCTCGCCGCGCCTGCTCACCCGCGAGGTGCTGGCCGGCCTCGTCGTCGCGATCGCGCTCATCCCCGAGGCCATCGCGTTCTCGATCATCGCCGGCGTCGACCCGCGCCTCGGGCTGTTCTCGTCGTTCGTCATGGCGGTCGCGATCGCCTTCCTCGGCGGGCGCCCCGCGATGATCTCGGCGGCGACAGGGGCCATCGCGCTCGTGATCGCACCGGTCGCCCGCGAGCACGGGGTGGACCACCTGCTCGCGACCGTGATCCTCGGCGGCATCCTGCAGGTGATCCTCGGTCTGCTCGGCGTCGCCAAGCTCATGCGCTACATCCCGCGCAGCGTCATGGTCGGCTTCGTCAACGCCCTCGCGATCCTCATTTTCATCGCGCAGGTGCCCCAGCTGATCGGCGTCCCGTGGGCGGTGTACCCGATCGCCGCGGCGGGCCTGGCGATCATGTACCTGCTCCCCCGCGTGACGAAGGTCGTCCCGGCACCGCTCGTCGCCATCGTGCTGCTCACCGGCGCCGCCGTGGTCTTCGGCATCTCGGTGCCGACCGTCGGCGACCAGGGCGCCCTGCCCGAGAGCCTGCCGGCGCTGCTCGTCCCGAACGTCCCGCTGACCGGCGAGACGCTGGGCATCATCCTCCCCTTCGCCGTCGCGATGGCGATCGTCGGGCTGCTGGAGTCGCTCATGACCGCGGCGCTCGTCGACGACATCACCGACACCCCCTCGTCCAAGACCCGCGAATCGCTCGGCCAGGGCGCCGCGAACGTGCTGTCCGGCCTGTTCGGGGGCATGGGCGGCTGCGCGATGATCGGCCAGACGATGATCAACGTCAAGGCGTCGGGAGCGCGCACGCGTATCTCGACGTTCCTCGCCGGGCTCTTCCTGCTCGTGCTCGTCCTGGTCTTCGGCGACGTCGTCGCGATCATCCCGATGGCGGTGCTCGTCGCGGTGATGATCGTCGTGTCGATCGCGACGTTCGACTGGCACAGCATCCGACCCTCGACCCTGCGACGGATGCCGCTGAGCGAGACGATCGTGATGGTGCTGACCGTCGCGATCACCGTGTGGACGCACAACCTGGCCATCGGCGTCGGTGTCGGCGTGGTCGCCGCGGCCGTGCTCTTCACGCGCCGCGTCGCGAGCCTCACGAGCGTCACCCGCACCCTCGAGGGCGACACCGCCCGCTACGCGGTCGAGGGCGAGCTGTTCTTCGCCTCGAGCAACGACCTCACCACGAAGTTCGCGTACCACGACGACCCGGCGCGCGTGGTGATCGACCTGTCGCGTTCGCACGTCTGGGACGCCTCGACGGTCGCCGCCCTCGACGCGGTGCAGACGAAGTACGCCCACCTCGGCACGACCGTGGAGCTCGCGGGCATGAACGACGCCGCCGCCCGCTTCCACGGCCGTCTCAGCGGGGACCCGCCTCAGTGCCCGGCGCCGAGGCCCCCGCTGAGACGGC
>NZ_CAJYPF010000009.1 GCF_913776565.1 uncultured Microbacterium sp.
CGGGGGCAGGAGAGGCGGATGCCGCGCGCCTCCGCCGCGAGGTGATGGGTTTCGTCGACCAGGACTTTCCGCTGGTTCCGTTTCTCACCGCCGCCGAGAACGTCGAGCTGCCCCTGCGTCTGCGCGAGGCGGGAGTGCGCGAGCGGCGGTCGCGGGTAGCCGAGATGATCGAAGCGCTCGGCCTCGGCGATCATGCCGCCCAGCGGCCGGAGGAATTGTCGGGCGGTCAGCAGCAGCGCGTCGCGGTGGCGCGCGCCCTCGTGCACCGGCCGAGGGTGCTGATCGCCGACGAGCCCACAGCGCAACTCGACAGCGGTACGGCGGGATCCGTCATCTCGCTCGTGATCGAGCACGTGCGCCGCGACGGGATGGCGGCCCTCGTCGCATCGCACGACGCGATCGTCGCGGACCGCGCCGATCGGGTCGTCGAGATCCACGACGGGAGGGTGCGGTCCTGACGAGTCTCAAGCGAGCCGACTGAGGACGTGCCGCGCGTGCGGGCCCAGCAGATCGATGCGGGCGCCTGACCGCGGCGTTCGCCCGCATGCGGCAGGAGCTGTCGGTCGATCCGGAACGTACCGCGGCGATCGGCTACTGCTTCGGCGGGTCGTCGGTGCTCGAGCTGGCCCGCACCGGTGCCGATGTCGACGCGGTCGTCAGCTTCCACGGTGGGCTGCTGACCGGGCCCGCCGGTGAGGCGGCGCGAATCACGGCGAAGGTGCTCGTGCTGCACGGCGCCGCCGATCCGGTCGCTCCCGACGACGACCTGCTCGCCTTCGAGGACGACCTGCGCACCGCACCCGCCGTCGACTGGCAGCTCGTCTCGTACGCGAACGCGATGCACGCGTTCACGCTTCCGGATGCCGACGCGCCCGAGCAGGGAGCGCTGTTCGACGCCCGCGCCGAGCGGCGTAGCTGGGCGGCGATGAAGGCGTTTCTGGCTGAGGTCCTCGAGTGACGAGCGCGACGGTTCCGGTCAGTCGCGGGGGTGATCGCGCGGCGGCGCAGAAAGCCTCCGCATCCCCTGCGATTCCGGATCGACGTCGTGTGAGCGGGGGAGGGCGAGGGCGAGGGTTCGTGCTGTTCGAGCGACCTCACGGAGCGCGTCCGGGTCGGCCCCGCTCATCGCGGACCGTAGACGCTCCGAGGCCGACTGCAGGAACGGACCCAGCCGGTTGAGCGCCTGTTCGGTGGCTCGCAGGGTCACGACGCGTCGGTCAGTGCTCTCTCGGTGACGTCCCACCAGATCACGTTGTTCAAGTCGGCCGATGAGCGCTGATGTTGCGCCGGATGTGAGTCCGATGCGCTCGGAAAGCCGGGCAGGAGAGAGCGGTGCGCCTTGTCGTTCGGCCCAGACCACCTCGCCGAGGCCGGCGCCGTCGGTATAGGGCAGCGACATCCATTCGGCAAGCCGGCGGGAGGACTCCTGGTAGGCGTGCGCAAAAGTGCGGAGTGCCTCGAGAGCTTCGAGTCCAGGATCGTTCGTGGGCATGCCACGTGTGATGTCAGCGCTCATGCGGCGCGCAGTTCGGGGTAATCGGGGAGCGTTGGTACGTGCTTCTCGCTCGTCAGCAGGTGCGACTGAAACAGGGTGCGCAGCGGCTTCGACGCCGCGAGACGCAGGGCCCCGCGCATGGCCGCGACGCCGACGCGCGACGAAGGGTGGAGCAGTCGTGCACCGCCAGGGGGGAGACCCTGTGCGGAGTCCGCGAAGCGCCGCAGCATCCGCTCGTAGCGGGCGAAGGCGCCTCGATGATCGTTCGGCGTCGTTGCGAGTTCGCCAGCCAGCACGTGTGCTCCGACGAGGGCGAGGGTCGTGCCCATGCCGGTGGGTCCGGAGCCCCACGCCGCATCGCCTACCAGCGCGACCCGACCTTTGCTCCAGGTTGAGACGACGACCTGTTCCATCCGCTGGGTGTAGAACTCTTCCGGTCGCTGCGTGAAGCCCTGCAGGATCCTCTGCGACTGCCAGGCGACTCCTCGAAATCGCTCCTCGAGGACGTGCAGCTGCGCCTCGACGGGAAGGGTTTCAAAGCCCGACGGCTCGGACTCGAACGACATGCTCGCTCGCATGGTGCCGACGTTGTCGGGACGGAGGGAAGCGACGCGGCCGCGCGTCGCGGTGTGCCAATCCCAGGTGTCGCCGTCACCCTCATTCCGGTCGATCGTGCCGTACGTGATGCTCACGCCGTGATCGCGAAGCTGCGTCTCCTCGGCGAAGAGGAGGCGACGAGTGCGCGAGCTGCGCCCCTCCGCGACGAGGACGAGATCGAAACGCTCTTCCCGACCGCTGTCCAGCGTCACGTCGACGCCGTCAGCGTCCTGTTCCACGTCCACGACGAAGTCTCCATGTTTCACGGTGACCCCGTCGGGAACGATGCCGAGCATGATGCCCGCTAACTGTCCGCGGAGGATCTCGATCTCCGCCGTCGGGCCGTCCTGCCCCTCCTGCTTCGGGAACGTGGCGAACGCACGACCGCGGTCGTCGACGTACCGCGTTCCCGACTCGCCGGTCAGGTGCTCCATGATCGTCGACTCGACACCCATGCGCCTGATGACGTCGCGACCCAGCCCCCGGATATCGATGTTCTGTCCCGTCTCGCGCGGCTCGCTCGATCGTTCGAGAAGCGTCACCTCCCACCCGGTTCGTTCGAGGCCCCAGGCGAGTGCCGGTCCCGCGATGCTCGCTCCCGTCACCAGCACTCGTCGTCGTGGGTGGGTCGTCTCAGCCATGGCGCTTTCCCTTCGTCTGTATCTTTACCTTCACAGTAAAGATACTTTTCAGTGAAGTGAACGGTTTGCGAGAGTTCCTCGGATCGAGTAACGAACGGCGACGACGTCGGGTCGGCGGCTCGCCCGCCTGGAACAAGGTTGCTCCCGTCGACTGCCTTCGTGGGCAGCTGCTCTCGCCTGGTTCGGCTACGCCGATAATGCACATTATGTCAGTTTACGATCGGCGAGACCGATGATCGCCAGTGCATCCCGCCCCTATCGCGGCCTTTGGGTCGCGGCGAGAATCGACACGTGAACAAACTCGGCGTCGCGTTCGTGGTCGTGGGCCTGCTGCTGGTCGACGTCGTTCTCGCCGTCGTCGTCTTCCAGCGCAGCGACAGCCTGGTGCTCGCGGCGACCATCGGCCTCGCGACACCTGTGACGCTGCTGATCTGCGCCGTCGCTCTGCGCGGCGGCCGCTCGGGCCCGCCCCGCCGCCGCGACGATCCGTGACGGACATCGCCGCGCGACCGCGACGGTTCGCGAGTGACGTCGCCGCGTCCGCGAGCCGTTTGCGTCATTAGAACATCTGTTCGACAATGGCGTCATGGACATCGAAGGCCCGCGCTGGCACCCCCAGCTGCTGGCGCGCGAAGAGCCGCCCGCGCACTGGGTCATGCGCGACGCGCGTCACGCCGTCGCCGGCACGATCGAACTCCGCCGCACCGAGGACGGTCCGCGGTACCGGGTCGAGCATCGCGGCACCGTCATCGGATGGGCGGCGACGCTGAAGGTCGCCACCGAGCGCCTTCATCGCGCGATCATCTCCGAGGCCGTCCCCGGTGGTGGCGTCAACGGGCGGTGATGCGCCCACCGCTCCCCCGGCTCGTCCGCCCGGCGGCGGCGGCGGCGGAGCAGGCATCAGGCGCGGATCTTGTACAGCTCCCGAGCTTCGTCCTGCGTCGCGATCGGGCGGCCCACCTCGCGGGCGATCTCTTGCGCCTGCTGCAGCAGTTCCAGATTCGTGGGGTTGCGCGCCGGGTCGTAGAAGAGCTCGAGGCCGGTCTTGATGTGTCCGCCGAGCTCGATCGCCCGCCGCAGGATGTGCGTGTCGTCCAGGGCGCCCTGACCCCAGATCGAGATGTACCAGGGGTGCTGGACCTTCGCCTCCTCGATCATGTGCAGGTAGTAGTACAGGCTCTCCAGGCTGGGCTTCACACCGTTGGTCGCGATCGGCTCCGTCGCGGTCAGACCGTAGTCGCCGATCAGGTAGAAGTCCCACATCGACCCGGGGGTCGACATGCCCTTGTTGACGTAATGCATCGCGTGACGCAGGTGCCCCGGCTCGTAGACCCCGTAGACCATGGGGATCTGCTTCTCGCGCAGCATTCGCCACTGACTGCCGATCCGGGCGTAGTCGAAACCGAATTCCGGACCCACCAGGTACCCGTCCTCGTCCTCGTGCGTCGCGAAGAGGGTGAGACCCGTGTCGACACAGGCGATCTGCGCGTGCGCGTGCTCGTTCAAGGGCATCACGTGCTCGAGCCCGTTTTCGCTGCCGGTGAGGCGCAGGTTGTTGCACGTCGTCGGGTACCAGGTGATGTCGGGGTGTTTCTCGAGGACGGTGCTCCACGTGCGCATGTAGTCCTTGTAGGCGTTCTCGCCCAGCAGGTCGAAGCTGGTGTTGTGCGCGTGGATCGCCCCGGCGCCCGCCTCCCAGCAGCGGATCGCATCCTCGGCGATCTCGTCGTACCCGACCGGGGTATTCGGGTTCATCTCCTTGGTGCGCACGCCGTTGATGTGGGATTCGATCACGACCGGACCGTCCCAGTGCGGCTTCGCGTCGGCATACTTGTCGAGAGCGGTGGCCATGACTCCTCCTTGAGCGCATAACTACGTTGTAGGCGATTCGTTATGCAAATCTAGCGCAGGTACCGGTCCCGCGTCACGACTCTCCTCAGCCGGAGGGCGCGGATCACTCCCCCGGCTTCACCCATTCCGAGGTCACGCCGAGCACGCGAGAACCGTCCAGGTCGCCCAGCGACAGACCGGCGAATCGAACGGCCGCCTCGGACGTCTGCCACCGGAACCTCGGGTTCGCGGTGGTGGCCGCCTCGATGACGGTCTGCGCGGCATCTCGCGCCGACTGCGCCGACGCGAACGACGTCGCCGTCCGATCCAGATACGCCTGCTGCTGCACGGCGTACGGTCCGGCGGGGGCACGATGCACCGAGTCGGTGAACGACGAGGCCACGGCCGCAGGCTCCACGACGGCGACCTCGACGCCGAACGGCGCGACGACGGGAGCGAGCGACTGCATGAGTCCCTCGACGGCGAACTTCGCGGCGCAGTACGCGTCGGCGAAGGGCTGGCCCACCGCTCCCCCGACACTGGTCACTGTGACGATACGCCCTCTCCCCCGCTCGCGCATACCGGGCAGCACCAGGCGGGTCAGACGCGCGACCGAGAGGTAGTTCGTCTCGAGCTGCTCCTGCAGATCGGCGTCGCTGAGCTGCTCGAGCGTGCCGACCGCGCCGCGGCCGGCGTTGTTCACGAGGATGTCGACCGGCCCGGCGTCGGCGATCAGGGCGGCCGCCGCCGCGGCATCCGTCACCTCGAGCGACCGGATGTCGAGGTCGACCCCGGCCTGTTCGGCCGCCGCGCGCAGGGCATCGGCGCGAGAGGCGTTTCGGACCGTGGCGATCACCGTCACCCCCTGCCGGGCGAGTCCGATGGCCGTGTGCAGGCCGATGCCGCTGGAGGTGCCGGTGACGATCGCGCGAATCATGCGCCCATTGTGCTCCCGCGAGCCGTGCGTGCGGTGTGCGGGTCGTCCCCAGTTTCGGCTGCCAGGGTGGCGCGATGATGGATGATCCCGCCGCACCGCCCGCCCGTTCGCGGCCGTACGTCATCAGTCCCCGAGTGCTTCTGGTCGCGGCCGCGTCGCTAGCGGTCTCTCTCGGCGTCCTGGGGATTGTGTTCGCAGTGCCCGCGCTGAGCGGCGGGACGCGCGAGGTCCTGATCGGCGGGTGGGACGACGTTGCGATCGCGGTCGCGAGCGCAGTCGCGGCCACCGTGTCGATCCTCGTCCTGGTCCTCGCCGTCCGGGCGCCCCGGTGGTGGCTGGCGTTGTTCGTCCCCCTGCGGCTCGGTGCGACGGTGGCGGTCCTGGGAGCGCTGTTCGCGGCTCTGCTGTCGGCGGGCGGGACCGTGACGCCCCTGGTGGCGGGCGGATGCCGCACCGGCTACGTCGTCGCGGAGCGCGCCCTCCTGTTCTCGGCCTCCGTTCGCGTCCTGCGGCTCGAGGGACTCGTGGCCGAGGAGGTCGCGTCGCTCTCGACGAACGACGGGCACACCCCGTTCCGGAGGGGCTCGTACATCGCGATCGCCGACGCGCAGACGGTCACGGTGTGGCACACCTTCGACAACGACCGCGAGCGGCTGACGACGGACGGCGAGCCGAACGCGGTGCTGCCTCGCATCGAGGATGCCGCGACGGCGACGTGCGGCGTTCCCGGGGGCCGAGACGTGGACGCGGTATCGGTCCCGCCGACCGCAACCTCGGACCCCTCGGCGGCTGTCACGGGTGAGGGGCCCGCCCAGGAGCCCGCGGGCGACGCACGGAACGAGGTGGCCGCCATGGCGGCGACCGCCCTCGATGCCGCAGTGGGGCCGGCGACGGACTCCGCCGGCAGCCCGCTGACACTCCCGAGCGCGACCGACCTGCCGTGCGACGGCACCACGGGACTCGACCTGTCCTTCACGACGGCGGACAACGCCGCCTCCTACGCCGCGATCCTCGCCGCGTTCGACGCGGCCGGATACGCGGCCGATCGCGCCATGCAAGAGGACCTGCGCTCGAACGGGGTCGTTCGCCTGTCGGCGCGCGATCGCTCGAGCATCGACGGACTGCTGCACCTGTCGTTGACCGCGGAATGCGTGCCCGGCTGAGTCGGCGCGGTCTCGCACCGGGGATGCCGTCGACACGGCGTCACAGGATCCGACCACCGCGACGCGGCGAGAGCGGTGCGACAGCGCGGAGGAGACGTTCCGTCGGTGTCACCCGCGCGGCGTCAGCTCCACCCACCCGCCGCCGAACTTGGCGTGCCGGTCGTCGCCGGACGAGGTGCGGGTGAGCCGCCGACGCACCCACGGGCCGACGTGCTCGCGGTAGTAGGCGGTGCCCTTCAGTCTCTCGGTCTCGGGGATCTCGCGCAGGTGCCACCACGGTGCGGGCGCCGTGAACCCGACGGACTCGATCACGCGGGCGGCGACGCGATGATGACCGCGGGCGTTCATGTGCAGGCGGTCCACCGACCAGAACTCCCCGCCCGCCAGCTCGCGATCGAACCAGTTGTAGGCCGTGAGCACGTCGGGACGGTTCGCGAGCCGCTTCTCGACCGCGTGCGACAGGCGGTCGCCGCGCGCTTCGATGAGCGAGCCCAGCGGTAGCCCCGCCGACGGGTTCGCGCCCGAGAGGACGATCAGCTGCACGCCCTCTTCGTCGCAGCGGCGAACGACGTGGTCGAACAGGTCGACGATGCGCGCGATGCCCGTCCGCGGACGCAGCATGTCGTTGCCGCCGCCGTTAAACGACAGGTGGGTCGGCTTCAGCGCGAGCGCCGGCTCGAGCTGCTGCTCGACGATCGGCTGGATGAGTTTGCCGCGGATGGCGAGGTTCGCGTACTGGATCGGCTCACCCGCGGCATCCGCCCACCCCTGCGCCGCCAGGTCGGCCCACCCTCGGACGGTTCCGTCGGGAAGCTCGTCGCCGACTCCCTCGGTGAACGAGTCGCCGATGGCGACGAAACGCACGGATGCCATGCGTCGAGCCTACGGGCAGCGATAGGGGTCCTAGGTCAACGACCTGCCGCGCTGCTCGCGCAGGTAGAGCGCCGCGGCGACGGCCACCGCGAAGAAGCCCGCGAACACCACGAACAGCAGGGGCACTCCCCCGATGCCGAGCAGGGGCGGCACCGCGAGCGGGGCGAGGATCGACGCGATTCGGCCGATTCCTGCGGCCCATCCCGCCCCGGTCGCCCGCAGGGACGTGGGATAGGTCTCGGGCGTCGCGGCGTACAGTGCGCCCCAGGCGCCGAGATTGAAGAACGACAGCGCCATGCCCGCCGCGATCACGCCGATCTCGCCGGAGGCCGTGCCGAACAGCACCGCGGACACCGCCGACCCGGCGAGGAACGTCGCGAGCGTCGCGCGTCGGCCCCACGCCTCGATCAGCCAGGCCGCGACGGCGTACCCCGGCAGCTGGGCCAGCGTGATGATCAGCGTGAACCCGAACGAGCGCACGAGGTCGTAGCCCTGGCTCACCAGGATCGTGGGGATCCAGATGAACGCCCCGTAGTACGAGAAGTTGACGCAGAACCACAGCACCCACAGGCTCGCCGTGCGCGCCCGCAGAGCCGGGGCCCACAGGGCGCTCACGCGCGGACGAGGGGCGGGAGCGGATGCCGTGACCCCCTCGGTCGACGCTTCGAGGGCGATGCGCCCGGCGGCGGCTTCGAGGTCGCGCACGATCACGATCGCCTCGGCGTTGCGCCCGCGCGAGGCGAGCCACCGCGGCGATTCGGGGAGCCCCCACCGCACGACGAGCGCGTAGATCGCGGGGATCGCGCCGAGCGCGAAGGCCCACCGCCACCCGTCTGCCGACGACGGTACGACGAGGAAGCCGATGAGCGCCGCCGCCGTCCACCCCACGGCCCAGAACGCCTCGAGCAGGACGATGAGCCGACCGCGCATCCGCGCCGGAGCGAACTCGCTCACGTAGGTCGAGGCGACGGGCAGTTCGGCGCCGAGCCCGAGGCCCACCACGAACCGCAGCACCAGCAGGGCTGCGAGCCCTCCGACGAGCGCGCTCGCACCCGTCGCGAGGCCGTACACCAGCAGCGTCAGCGCGAACACGTACCGCCGACCGAACCGGTCGGCGAGCAGCCCGCCCACGCTCGCCCCGATCGCCATGCCCGCGAACCCCGCCGACGCGATCCACGACGCCTCGGCCGGGGCCAGTCGCCACTGCACGCTCAGCGCGGCGATGACGAACGAGATGAGCCCCACGTCCATGGCATCCAGGGCCCAGCCCAGTCCCGATCCGCCCAGGATCCTGCCGTGCCGACGGGTGAACGGCAGGGCGTCGAGGCGGTCGGACACGCGGACGGTGTCGGTGCGGGTGCTCACCGGGAGGTCACCGGATGCCGGCGAGATCGCCGTCGGAGGGGACGTCGGCCAGCATCTCCTCGACGAGGGGGCGCACCTTCGTGCCGTACAGCTCGATGCTCGACAGCAGACGGTCGTGCGAGATCGACCCGCTCGCGATCTTCATCTGGAAGCGCGAGTTGCCGAGAGCGCGCATGGTCGCGGCGATCTTGCGGGCCACCGTCTCGGGCGAACCGACGTACATCGACCCCTCGGGACCGACATCGTGCTGGAAGCGCAGGCGGTTGTACTCGGGCCAGCCGCGCTCGCGGCCGATGGTGTTGTTCAGCTCGGCGACGCCCTCGAACGCCTCGTCCCAGGCCTGCTCGTCGGTCTCGGCGACGTGGCCGGGCGAGTGCACCGAGATGGGCATCTGCGGTTTGCCGAGCTCGGCGAGCGAGCGGCGGTACAGGTCGGCGTAGGGGCGGAACCGCGCCGCCGAGCCGCCGATGATCGCGAGGACGAGACCGTAGCCGTAGCGCGCGGTGCGCACGACCGACTCGGGCGAGCCGCCCACGCCGACCCAGGCTTTGAGGCCGTTCTCGGTCTTCGGGTACACGTCGGCGTCCGTCAGGGCGGCGCGGGTGCGTCCGGACCACGTGACGGGCTTCTCGTCGAGCAGCAGCGAGAACAGCTCGAGCTTCTCTTCGAACAGCTGCTCGTAGTCGCTCAGGTCGTAGCCGAAGAGCGGGAACGACTCGATGAACGACCCGCGCCCGAGGATCACCTCGGCGCGGCCGTTCGAGACGGCGTCGAGCGTGGCGAAACGCTCGTACACGCGGACGGGGTCGTCGCTGGAGAGCACGGTCACGGCGGTGCCGAGGTGGATATCCTTCGTGCGGGCGGCGGCCGCGGCCAGCACGATCTCTGGGCTGGTCACCGCGAAGTCCTTGCGGTGGTGCTCCCCGACGCCGAAGAACGACAGGCCGACCTCGTCGGCGAGCACCGCCTGGTCGACGACGTTGCGGATGGTCTGGGCATCGCTCAGCAGCGTGCCGTCGGGGCCGCGCGAGATGTCTCCGAAGGTGTCGAGTCCGAGCTCGATGGTGTGATCAGCCATGGGGTCTCCTTGCATTCGGATGAATGAACTTTACGCGAGCCCGGGGTATTCCCCCGCATCGAGGAGGGGCGCCGCCGCGGCGACGCCCCTCGGGGAGATCAGGCGGATGCCAGCGCCGCGCGCAGCGTGTCGAGTCCGACGCCGCCGATGTCCAGCGCGCGCGTGTGGAACTGCTTCATCGAGAAGTCGGCGCCCCGGCGCTCCTGCTCCTCGTCGCGCACCTGCTCCCAGATGCGCTGACCGACCTTGTACGACGGCGCCTGCCCCGGCCAGCCGAGGTACCGATTGACCTCGAAGCGGACGAACTCCTCGCTCATGTTGACGTTCTTCAGCATGAACGCGAGGGCGTAGTCGTGATCCCACGTGCCCGTGCCGTCCAGGCGCGGCTTCTGCAGGTGCACGCCGATGTCGAGCACCACGCGCGCGGCGCGCATGCGCTGGCCGTCGAGCATGCCGAGACGGTCGGCCGGGTCGTCGAGGTAGCCCAGCTGCTGCATCAGACGCTCGGCGTACAGCGCCCAGCCCTCGGCGTGACCGCTCGTGCCCGCGAGCAGCCGGCGCCACGAGTTCAGCTCGGCGCGGTTGTACACGGCCTGGGCGATCTGCAGGTGGTGCCCGGGAACGCCCTCGTGGTAGACCGTGGTCAACTCGCGCCACGTGTCGAACGTGTCGACGCCCTCGGGCACCGACCACCACATGCGGCCCGGGCGCGAGAAGTCGTCGGTGGGGCCGGTGTAGTAGATGCCGCCCTCGTTGGTCGGGGCGATCATGCACTCGAGGCGGCGGATCGGCTCGGCGATGTCGAAGTGCGTGCGACCGAGCTCTTCGACCGCTCGATCGCTGGTGCGCTGCATCCACTCCTGCAGAGCCTCGGTGCCGCGGAGCTTGCGCGATTCGTCGCGCTCCAGGAACGCCACCGCCTCCTCGACGCTCGCGCCGGGGAGGATCTCGTTCGCGATCGCCTCCTGCTCGGCCACCATCCGGGCCAGCTCCTCCACGCCCCAGTCGTACGTCTCGTCGAGGTCGATCTCGGCGCCCAGGAATCGACGGGAGTGCAGCGCGTACATCTCGCGTCCGACGGCGTCGACGTCGCCCGCGGCAGGGGCCAGTTCGTTCGACAGGAACGTCGCCAGAGCGTCGTAGGCGAGACGGGCGGCGTTGGAGTTCGCGGCCAGGTCACGAGCGAGGGATGCCGGCAACTGCCCCTCGTCGGGGGCGGCGTCGCCGACGAACTCGGCGAAGAAGCCCGTGTCCGAGGTGTAGCGGGCGATCTGCGTCACCACCTCGCTCACCTGGCGCCGGGCGGGGACGACGCCCTCGGCGATGCCGCGGCGCAGCGTTTCGACGTAGCCGTCGATCGCCGCGGGCAGCGCCTTCATGCGCTCGGCGATCGTCGCCCAGTCCTCGATCGTCGAGGTGGGCATGAGGTCGAAGGTCGAGCGGATGTCCTGTGCGGGCGAGGCGATCACGTTGAGGTCGCGCAGGTGGGTCTTGGCCTCGTGCTGCTCGATCATCAGATCGAGCTCGCGGACGAGATCCATCTTCGTGACGGTGTCGATCGCGTCGACCGGCTCGGCGGCGTCGAGGGCGGCCCTGGTGGAGCGGGCCTCGCTCATCAGGGCGTCGGCGCCCTCGGGGCTGTAGTCGCCGAAGCGACCGTTGTGCTCGAACCGGCCGATGTACGTCGCCAGCGTCGGTTCGCGCTCGGCCAGGGTGTCCACCCACGCGTCGGCGATCGTGTCGATCGGCGTGGGGGTGCGGGATGCGTCAGTCATTCCTCGAGCCTAGGCAAGGCGCACGGCCCGCGCACGCCCCTCTGCGCAGCCCCGGGTACCGCGCCGTGATCCCGTGGGTGCTCACTCCGCGCCCGGGCGGCGCCGGGCGGTGCGTCGCAGCGCGCCGCCGCGCCCGGGCGCGCTCAGTGCCCGGCTTCGTCCCAGTCGCCGCCGCGCCCGATCTGCACGTCGAGCGGGACGGAGAGGTCGGCCGCGTCGGCCATGCGCGCGCGGACGATCCGCTCGACGGCATCCCACTCCCCCGCCGCCACCTCGACGACGAGTTCGTCGTGGATCTGCAGCAGCACCCGCGAGCGCAGGTCGGCGGCGGCGAGCTCGTCGCGGATGCGGAACAGGGCCACCTTCATGATGTCGGCGGCGCTGCCCTGGATGGGGGCGTTCAGGGCGGCGCGCTCGGCGTTCTCGCGCAGGACCCGGTTCATGCTCGTCAGATCGGGGAACGGCCGGCGACGACCGAAGATGGTCTCGGTGTAGCCGTCCTGACGTGCCTGCTCGACCGAGCCGCGCAGGTAGTCGCGCACCGCGCCGAACCGGGCGAAGTACTCGAGCATGAGTTTCTTGGCCTCGGACTGCTCGATGCGCAGCTGCTTGGACAGGCCGAACGCCGACAGGCCGTAGACGAGCCCGTACGACATCGCCTTGACCTTGGTGCGCATCGCGGGCGTGACGTCCTGCGGCTCGACGCCGAACACGCGCGCGCCGACGAAGCGGTGCAGGTCCTCGCCGGAGTTGAACGCCTCGATGAGCCCCGGGTCGCCCGAGAGATGCGCCATGATGCGCATCTCGATCTGCGAGTAGTCGGCGGTCAGCAGCGTCTCGTAGCCCTCGCCGACCTCGAACGCGGCGCGGATGCGCCGGCTCTCCTCGGTGCGGATCGGGATGTTCTGCAGGTTGGGATCGGTGCTCGACAGGCGACCGGTCTGGCTGCCGGTCTGCACGTACGTCGTGTGGATGCGCCCGTCGGGTCCGGCCGCGGTGTCGAGCGCGTCGATGATCTGCTTGAGCTTGGTCGCCTCGCGATGACGCAGCAGCAGGTCGAGGAACGGGTGATCGGTGCTCTCCTGCAGGTCGGCGAGGGCGGCGGCATCCGTGGTGTAACCGCTCTTGGTCTTGCGGGTCTTGGGCAGTTGGAGCTCGTCGAACAGCACCTCTTGCAGCTGCTTGGGGGAACCGAGGTTGACCTCGTGGCCGATCGCCGCGTAGGCGTCGCGCGCGAGGGCGTCGGCGCGCGCGCCGAGCTCGGCCGAGAAGCCCGACAGCTTCTCGTGCGAGACGGCGACGCCGGCGAGCTCCATGTCGGCCAGGGCCGTGAGCGTCGGCAGCTCGATGTCGTCGAGCACCGAGGCGACCTTGTCGGGCATCTCGGCCCGCTGCGCGTCGGCCACGCGCCGGGTGAACCACGACAGCTGCGCGGGGGTGGCGCCCTCGGTCTCGGGGACGAGCTGCGTCGGATCCGCGACGGGCAGTTTCTCATCGAGATAACGCTCGACCAGGTCGCCCAGCGTCTTGTCGTGGAAGCTCGGCCGCACGAGCCACCCGGCGAGGATCACGTCGAACGCCACGCCGGCCACCGCGACGCCCTCGCGCGCCAGCGCCTTGATCTGGGGCTTGGCGTCGGCGAACACCTTGGGGGCATCGGATGCCAACCACCCGGCCAGCGCGTCGCGCACGGCCGGGGACCACTCGGCCTCGACCGCGGCGTCGGCGCTCGCCAGACCGACCGCCGTCGGCGCGGCTCCGGCGAGGGCGATCGTGACACCGACCTCGGCCTTCTGGTCGGCGGCCCAGGCGGCCAGGGCCGCCGCGTCGAGCCGCGCCGGGGCCGGGGCCTTCGCGGTGGGACGCGCCTCTTCGACGACGCCGCCGTCGGCGCCGAACGCGTCGAAGACGCGCGGTAGCAGCGTGCGGAACTCGAGCCGCGCGAAGATGTCGCGCACGGCCTGGCCGTCGAGGGGCTTGACCGCGAGATCGCCGGGACCGACGGGCAGCTCGACGTCGCGCAGCAGCCGGTTGAGCGCGCGGTTGCGCTTGACGGCGTCGAGGTGCTCGCGCAGGTTGTTGCCCACGACGCCGGTGATCTTGTCGGCGTTGTCGAGCAGCGCCTCGAGCGAGCCCCACTGCGTGAGCCACTTGACCGCGGTCTTCTCGCCGACCTTGGGAACGCCCGGCAGGTTGTCGCTCGTCTCGCCCACGAGAGCCGCGATCTCGGGGTACTGCGCAGGCGGCAGGCCGTACTTCTCGACCACGGCGTCGGTGTCGTACCGCTTGAGCTGCGAGACGCCCTGCACGTTGGGGTACAGCAGCGTGATGTCGTCGGTGACCAGCTGGATCGTGTCGCGGTCGCCCGAGCAGACCAGCACGGTGAAGCCCTGCTGCTCGCCCTGGGTGGCGAGGGTCGCCAGGATGTCGTCGGCCTCGAAGTCCTCTTTCTTGAGGACGGGGACGCCCATCGCCTCGAGGCACTCCTGCAGCAGCGGGATCTGGCCCTTGAACTCGGCCGGCGACTCGCTGCGGTTGGCCTTGTACTCGGTGTACTCGCGCGTGCGGAACGATTGCCGCGAGGTGTCGAAGGCGACGGCGAGGTGGGTCGGCTTCTCGGCCTTGACCAGGTTGACGAACATCGACAGGAAGCCGTAGATGCCGTTGGTGTGCTGGCCGTCCTTCGTCGAGAAGTTGTCGACCGGCAGGGCGTAGAACGCCCGGTAGGCCAGCGAGTGGCCGTCGACGACGAGGAGAGTAGGCTTTTCGGCATCCGTCACCCCTCCAGCCTAACGAGGACCACGGACACTCCCCCGGCCCCGGCTCCCTGAAGGCGACGATGAGCTCCACGACCCCCGACACCACCAGCGGACTCGACTGGGCACGCGAGCGCGGAATGGGTGCCCTCGCCCAGAAGATGGGCATCGAGTGGGTCGAGTTCTCGGTCGAGCGCAGCGTCGCGACCATGCCCGTCGAGGGCAACACCCAGCCGGTGGGACTGCTTCACGGCGGCGCGTACGTCGTGCTCGGCGAGTCGCTCGGCTCGATGGCGGCGAACCTCTACGCCGGCTCCGGAAAGCTCGCCGTCGGCATCGACATCAACGCCACCCACACGCGTTCGGTGACGTCCGGCATCGTGACGGGCGTGTGCACCCCGATCCACCTGGGGCGGTCGCTCACCGTGCACGAGATCGCCGTCTCCGACGAGCAGGGCCGCCGGTGCTCGACGATCCGCATCACGAACATGATCAAGGACGCCCCCGCGTCCTGACGCCCGGGGCGTCCGGTGGCTTCGACGAGCTCAGCCACCTCGGCGCGGAGGACCCTGAGCCTGTCGAAGGGTCCGGGCCCCAACGAGAAATGGATGCCACCGACGTGGCATCCATTCTCGAAAAGCGTTGCGCTCAGCCCTTCTTGGGGGCCAGCTGCTCGATGATCGCCTTGGCGACGTCCTGCATGGTCAGGCGGCGGTCCATGGACGCCTTCTGGATCCAGCGGAAGGCCTCGGGCTCGCTCAGGCCCATCTTCTCGTTGAGCAGGCCCTTGGCCCGGTCGACGAGCTTGCGGGTCTCGAAGCGCTCGACCATGTCGGCGACCTCGGCCTCGAGCGTGATGATCTGCTCGTACCGCGCGAGGGCGATCTCGATCGCGGGCAGCAGGTCGTTGGGGGTGAACGGCTTGACGACGTAGGCCAGCGCGCCGGCCTCGCTCGCGCGCTCGACGAGCTCCTTCTGGCTGAACGCGGTCAGCAGCACGACGGGGGCGATGTGGTTCTTGCTGAGCTTCTCGGCGGCGCTGATGCCGTCGAGCTGCGGCATCTTGACGTCCATGATCACCAGATCGGGGCGCAGCTCGGTGGCCAGCTGCACCGCGGTCTCGCCGTCGCCGGCCTCGCCCACGACGTCGAAGCCGTTGTCGCGGAGGATCTCGACGATGTCGAGGCGGATCAGCGACTCGTCTTCCGCGACGACGACGCGACGCGGTGCGGTCGGCGCGGTGGCGGGGGCGGCTTCTTGATCAGTCACGGGACCATCCTAGAACGTGGATTCGCGCACCCACGGGAAGCCGCGGATGCGATAGGGCGTACCGGTGGTGGGACTCGAACCCACACGTCTTTCGACAGAGCATTTTGAGTGCCCCGCGTCTGCCATTCCGCCACACCGGCAAGTGTCGTCGTCCAGATTACCCGTGCACACGCGCGGGCGCTGAACGCGACGACGCGCGCCGGGCGGACCCGGCGCGCGTCGTGGGGCTCAGGCCTCCTGGTAGCCCGGGGCCGCACCGTGGACGGCGTCGCCCACGCGGTGCACGCGCAGGTCGTTCGTCGAGCCGGCGATTCCGGGAGGGGAACCCGAGATCACGACGACCTTGTCGCCGACCTTGGCCAGGTCGTTGGCGAGCAGGTAGTCGTCGACCTGCAGGAACATCTTGTCGGTGTGCGACACGTGCTCGACGAGGGTCGAGCGCACGCCCCACGTCAGCGCCAGGCGACGGCGGATGCCGGGCTCGGGCGTGAACGCGATCATCGGGATCGTCGAGCGCAGGCGCGACATGCGACGAGCCGAGTCACCGGACTCGGTGAAGACGCAGAGGTACTTGGCATCCACGAAGTCGGCGACCTCGACGGCGGCGAGGGTGATCGCACCACCCTGGGTGCGCGGCTTGTTGGTGAGCGGCGCGATGCGCTCCAGGCCGTGCTCCTCGGTGGACTCCACGATGCGCGCCATGGTCTCGACGACGACGACGGGGTACGTGCCGACGCTCGTCTCGCCCGAGAGCATGACGGCGTCCGCGCCGTCGAGGACGGCGTTGGCGACGTCGGACGTCTCGGCGCGGGTGGGCACCGGGTTGGTGATCATCGACTCGAGCATCTGCGTCGCCACGATGACCGGCTTGGCCATGCGGCGGGCGAGCTCGACCGCACGCTTCTGGACGATCGGCACGGCCTCGAGCGGCAGCTCGACGCCCAGGTCGCCGCGAGCGACCATGATGCCGTCGAACGCGTCGATGATCTCTTCGAGGTTGTCGACCGCCTGCGGCTTCTCGATCTTGGCGATGACGGGGATGTAACGCCCCTCTTCGGCCATGATCTCGTGGACGCGCTCGATGTCCTTCGCGTCGCGCACGAACGACAGGGCGATCAGGTCGGCGCCGGCCTTGAGGCCCCACCGCAGGTCGGCCTCGTCCTTCTCGCTGAGCGCGGGGACGTTGACGGCCACGCCGGGCAGGTTGATGCCCTTGTTGTTCGAGACCGGCCCGCCCACGATGACGCGGGTGGTGACGACGGTGCCGTCGGTCTCGACGACCTCGACGCGCACCTTGCCGTCGTCGATGAGCAGGAAGTCGCCGGGGCGGACGTCCTGGGGCAGGCCCTTGAACGTCGTTCCGACGATCTCCTTGGTGCCGAGGATGTCCTCGACGGTGATCTTGAAGATGTCACCGGGCAGCAGGTCGTGGGGACCGTTCTCGAACTTGCCGAGGCGGATCTTGGGGCCCTGCAGGTCCACGAGGGCGGCGACCGGGCGACCGGCGTCCTCCGCGGCCTTGCGCACGTTGGCGAAGTTGGCGTCGTGCACGGAGTAGTCTCCGTGGCTCAGGTTCAGGCGGGCGACGTCCACTCCGGCGTCGATGATGGCGCGAACCATCTCATACGACGACGTTGCGGGCCCGAGTGTTGCGACGATCTTGGCGCGTCTCATCCGTTTTCAAGCTCCGTGAGGATTTTCGGGAAGTGGCCGATCGGCCCTTGCCAGCTTAGGCGGGCAGCAGGCCGATGGCGACATCGGTCGGGCGCACCGGTGCCGGCAGCACCGTCTCGCCCATGAGGAACGTGTCGACCTCGGCGGCGGCCGCGCGGCCCTCGGCGATGGCCCACACGATCAGGGACTGTCCGCGGCCCGCATCACCGGCGACGAACACCCCCGGCGTGCTGGTGGCGTAGGTGGCGTCGCGCTCGACGTTGCCGCGACCGGTGAACTGCGTGCCGAGCTGCTGCTCGAGCAGGTCGCGCTCGGGGCCGGTGAAGCCCATCGCGATCAGCACGAGGTCGGCGGGGATCTCGCGCTCGGTGCCGCTCTTGGGCACGCGACGGCCGTCGACGTATTCGGTCTCGGCGACGCGGAGAGCGCGCACCTCGCCCGCGGCGTTGCCGAGGAATTCCACCGTCGAGGCCAGGAAGGTACGCTCCCCGCCCTCTTCGTGAGCGGATGCCATCTCGAACAGGTTCGGCATCATGGGCCACGGCTGCTCGGCGGGGCGCTCCGACGGCGGCTGCTTGCCGATCGCGAGGTTGGTCACGCTGAGTGCGCCCTGGCGGTGCGCGGTGCCGATGCAGTCGGCTCCGGTGTCGCCGCCGCCGATCACGACGACGTGCTTGCCCTCGGCGGTGATCTGGTGCGGGACCTGGTCGCCCGCGACGGCCTTGTTGCCCTCGATGAGGTACTCCATGGCGAAGTGGACGCCGTCCAGGTCGCGGCCCGGGATCGCCAGGTCGCGCGGCACCGTCGAGCCGGTCGCGACCACGACGGCGTCGTAGCGCGCCCGCAGGTCGCTCCACGACACGTCCTTGCCGATCTCGACGCCCGCGCGGAAGCGCGTGCCCTCGGCCTGCATCTGGCGCAACCGCTGCTCGAGGTGGCGCTTCTCCATCTTGAAGTCCGGAATGCCGTAGCGCAGCAGTCCGCCAATGCGGTCGTCGCGCTCGAAGACGGCGACCGTGTGACCGGCGCGCGTGAGCTGCTGCGCGGCCGCGAGCCCTGCGGGGCCGGAGCCGACCACCGCGACGGTCTTGCCCGTTAGTCGCTCCGGCGGCTCGGGCTCGACCCAGCCGTTGCCAAACGCCTCGTCGATGATCGAGACCTCGACCTGCTTGATCGTCACGGCGGGCTGGTTGATGCCGAGCACGCACGAGCTCTCGCACGGGGCGGGGCACAGGCGGCCGGTGAACTCCGGGAAGTTGTTCGTCGCGTGCAGGCGCTCGATCGCCGCGCGGCCCTCGCCGCGCCAGGTGAGGTCGTTCCACTCGGGGATCAGGTTGCCCAGCGGGCATCCCTTGTGGCAGAACGGGATGCCGCAGTCCATGCAGCGACCGGCCTGGCGCTTGATGACGGCCGAGTCGCCCGGCTCGTACACCTCTTTCCAGTCCATGATGCGCACGGGCACCGGTCGACGCTTCGGGAGCTCGCGCTCCGTGGTCTTGAGAAAGCCCTTCGGGTCAGCCACCCGTCACCTCCAGAATGCGCTTCCAGACGACGTCGCCGTCGGGGTCGAGCCCCTCGGTGACCGCCTCCTGGCGGGTCTGCAGCACGGCGGCGTAGTCGCGCGGCAGCACCCGGACGAAGTTGTCCACCTCGGCCTCGAAATCGTCGAGCAGACGACGGGCCAGCGTGGAATCGGTCTCTGCGACGTGCTTCTCGAGCAGGTCGCGGAGGATCTCGGCATCCCCGGATCCGAGGGCGCCCAGAACCAGCTCACCGGATGCCATGGCCTCGCGGTTGACCAGGTCGCGGTCGAGCTTGTAGACGTAGGCCTGGCCTCCGGACATGCCGGCGCCCAGGTTGCGGCCCGTCGAGCCGAGGATCACGGCCAGACCGCCCGTCATGTACTCCAGCGCGTGGTCGCCCACGCCCTCGACCACCGCGGTGGCCCCGGAGTTGCGCACGAGGAACCGCTCCCCCACGACGCCGTTCAGGAACATCTGCCCCTGGGTGGCGCCGTAGCCGATGACGTTTCCGGCGATGACGTTCTCGCTCGCGGCGAAGGTGGAGCCGCGCGGGGGGCGCACGACGATCGTGCCCCCGGACAGGCCCTTGCCGACGTAGTCGTTGGAGTCGCCCTCGAGCCGCAGCGTGATGCCGGCGGGCATGAACGCGCCGAAGGACTGACCGGCCGACCCGGACAGGCGGACGTCGATCGAGTTCTCGGGCAGACCGTGCTCACCGTGCGCCTTGGTGACGTGGTGGCCCAGCATGGTCCCCACCGCGCGGGCGGTGTTGCGGATCGGCAGGTCGATGGTGAGCTGACCGCCGTGCGCGATGACATCCTGCGCGCGCTCGATGAGCTGCACGTCGAAGTGGTCCTCGAGTTCGTGGTCCTGGTTGCGCGCGTGGCGACGCGGCTCGTCCTCGGCGAAGCGGGGCCCCTCGAGGATGGGCGCGAGGTTGAGCCCGCGCGCCTTCCAGTGCTGGATGGCCTCGTTCGCGTCGAGCAGTTCGGCGCGACCGACGATCTCGTCGATCGAGCGGTAGCCGAGGGCGGCGAGGTACTCGCGCACCTCCTGGGCGATGAACTCCATGAAGTTCACGATGTACTCGGCCTTGCCCGTGAAGCGCTCGCGCAGGACGGGGTTCTGCGTCGCCACACCCACCGGGCAGGTGTCGAGATGGCAGACGCGCATCATGATGCAGCCCGAGACGACGAGGGGCGCGGTGGCGAAACCGAACTCCTCGGCACCCAGCAGCGCGCCGATGATGACGTCGCGACCGGTCTTCATCTGCCCGTCGACCTGCACGACGACGCGGTCGCGCATGCCGTTGAGCATCAGCGTCTGCTGCGTCTCGGCCAGACCGAGCTCCCACGGGGTGCCGGCGTGCTTGAGCGAGTTCATGGGGCTGGCGCCCGTGCCGCCGTCCTGGCCCGAGACCAGGATGACGTCGCTCAGAGCCTTGGCGACACCGGCCGCGACCGCACCGATACCGGACTGGCTCACCAGCTTGGTGTGGATGCGGGCCGAGGGGTTGGCGCGCTTGAGGTCGAAGATGAGCTGCTTGAGGTCTTCGATCGAGTAGATGTCGTGGTGCGGCGGCGGCGAGATGAGTCCCACCCCGGCGGTCGCGTGACGCGTGCGCGCCACCCACGGGTACACCTTGGTCGGCGGCAGCTGACCGCCCTCGCCGGGCTTGGCGCCCTGCGCGAGCTTGATCTGGATGTCGTCCGCCTCGGTGAGGTACAGACTCGTGACGCCGAAGCGACCGGATGCCACCTGCTTGATGGCACTGCGACGCTCGGGGTCGAGCAGACGATCGACGTCTTCTCCGCCCTCGCCGGTGTTGCTCTTGCCGCCGATGCGGTTCATCGCGACAGCCAGCACCTCGTGCGCCTCTTTCGAGATCGAGCCGTAGCTCATCGCACCGGTGGAGAAGCGCTTCACGATCGCCGAGACCGGCTCGACCTCGTCGATCGGCACGGCCGGGCGCGTTCCCGTGCGCAGACCGAACAGACCGCGCAGGGTCTTCAGCTCGTGCGCCTGGTCGTCGATCAGCTGCGTGTACTCGCGGAAGATGTCGTACCGGCGCTCGCGCGTGGCGTGCTGCAGACGGAACACCGTGTCGGGGTTGAACAGGTGCGGGGCGCCGTCGCGACGCCACTGGTACTCGCCGCCGGTCCACAGGCGCTCGTGCGCGCGGGCCGCGGCGTCCTGCGGGTAGGCGTACTCGTGGCGTGCGGCGTTCTCGGCCGCGATGACGTCGAGGCCGACGCCGCCGAGCTTGGTCTCGGTGCCGGTGAAGTAGGCGTCGATGAAGTCGCGCGAGAGGCCGACGGCCTCGAACACCTGGGCGCCGGCGTACGACGACACCGTGGAGATGCCCATCTTCGACATGATCTTCAGCACGCCCTTGCCGAGCGCGTAGATCAGGTTTTTGACGGCCTTCTCGGGTGTGACGTTCGTGATGAAGCCCGCGCGCACGAGGTACTCGACGGTCTCCATCGCGAGGTACGGGTTGACCGCGGACGCGCCGTATCCGATGAGGGTGGCGACGTGGTGCACCTCGCGGACGTCGCCCGCTTCGACCACGAGACCGACCTTCATGCGCGTCTCTTTGCGGATGAGGTGGTGGTGCACCGCGGCGAGCATGAGCAGCGAGGGGATGGGCGCGAGGTCCTTGTTGGAGTCGCGGTCGCTGAGCACGATGAACTCGGCGCCGTCCTCGATGGCCTGATCGACCTCGGTGCACATCTGCGTGAGGCGCTTCTGCAGACCCTTGTGGCCGGCCTCGACGCGGTACAGACCGCGGATCGTCACCGACGAGCGCCCCGGCAGGGCCGTGTCGATGTGCTGGATCTTGGCGAGCTCGTCGTTGTCGATGACGGGGAAGTCCAGCGTGACGGTGCGGGTGTGGTCGGGACCCCAGTCGAGCAGGTTGCGCTCGGGACCGAGCCCCAGCGACAGCGAGGTGACGACCTCTTCGCGGATCGAGTCCAGCGGCGGGTTGGTGACCTGCGCGAACTGCTGCGAGAAGTAGTCGAACAGCAGCCGCGGGCGATCGCTCAGCACGGCGACGGGCGCGTCGCTGCCCATCGCGCCGAGCGGCTCGGTGCCGCCCTGACCCATCGGGGTGAGCAGGATGCGCACCTCTTCTTCGGTGTAGCCGAAGGTGCGCTGGCGGCGCGTGATCGAGGCGATGGGGTGCACGATGTGCTCGCGCTCGGGGAGCTCGCTGAGCTTCACGCGGCCCTTGTCGACCCACTCGCCCCACGGCTGGAGCGCGGCGAGGTCGGCCTTGATCTCCTCGTCCTCGACGATGCGGCGCTGGGCCGTGTCGACGAGGAACATGCGACCGGGCTGCAGGCGCCCGCGGCGCTTGATGCGCTCGGGGGCGAAGTCCAGCACGCCGGTCTCGGAGCCGATCACGACGAGGCCGTCGGTGGTCTCGGTCCAGCGACCCGGACGCAGACCGTTGCGGTCGAGGGTCGCACCGACCAGGGTGCCGTCCGTGAAGATCAGCGCCGCCGGGCCGTCCCACGGCTCCATCTGCATCGAGTGGTAATCGTAGAACGCGCGCAGGTCGGGGTCGATCGTGGCCTGCTTCTCGTAGGCCTCGGGGACCATCATCATGATGGCGTGCGGAAGGCTGCGCCCGGTGAGCGTCAGCAGCTCGAGGACCTCGTCGAACGACGCAGAGTCGCTCGCGCCCTCGGTGCAGATGGGCAGCAGGGGACGCACGTCGCCGATGAGCTCGGACTCGAGCTGCGACTGACGCGCGCGCATCCAGTTGCGGTTGCCCTTGACGGTGTTGATCTCGCCGTTGTGCGCGAGCATGCGCAGGGGCTGCGCGAGCGGCCACGACGGGAAGGTGTTGGTCGAGTAGCGCGAGTGCACCACGGCCAGCTCCGACGCGAAACGCTCGTCCGACAGGTCGGGGTAGAAGGGCTCGAGCTGCAGGGTCGTGACCATACCCTTGTAGCCGAGGGTGCGACTCGACAGTGAGACGAAGTACGCCTCGAGCTCGTGACGCGCGCGCTTGCGCAGACGGTAGACGCGGCGGTCGAGGGCGATGCCCGACAGCGCCGGCTGGTCGCCGACCGCGGGCCGCGACACGAAGAGCTGCTCGAACGCCGGCCGTGCTTCGTAGGCGAGCTTGCCCAGGTTCTCGGTCTCGACGGGCACCTCTCGCCAGCCGAGGACCTCGAGGTTCTCGTGGCGCGCGAGCTCTTCGATACCCGCCTTCATCGCGGTGCGCTCGTCATGACCGAGCGGCAGGAAGACCATTCCCGCGGCGTACTCCCCCACCGGCGGCAGGTCGAAGTCGACCACGGCACGAAGGAACGCGTCGGGCATCTGCGTGAGGATGCCGGCGCCGTCACCGGTGCCCGCGTCGGAGCCGATGGCGCCGCGGTGCTCGAGGTTGCGCAGCGCCGTCAGCGCCAGGTCGATGATGTCGTGACCGGCTTCGCCGCGGAGGGTGGCGACCATGGCGAGGCCACAGGCGTCTTTCTCGAACGACGGGTCGTACATTCCCTGGCGGGCGGGGAATGCGCCTCCGACGGTGTCGGAACGCAGGCTGGAAGCCATATCAACCGTCCTCACGTTGATGCTTCGAATGGGACGACGTCGGCCCAGAGAGTTAGTTCGTGGCGGGGCTGCTTGTGGCGCTGGTGCCGACGGTGTCGCTCGTCGCGGGCGGCTCGCTCACGTCGACGAAGTCAGAGGGGTCGCCTGAGTCTACAGCCCCCGGAGCCTTGGACTCGCGCCCCGGAACGTACGGAGAGGGCTCGAGGCCGAAGTGACGGCGCGACTGCACGATGAAGATGACGATTCCGAGGACCACCCCGAAGATCGCGGCCCAGACGTTCGTCCGCAGTCCGAGGATGATGTCGCTGGGGTCGATGCGGATGGATTCCCAGACGATGCGGCCCGCGGAGTACCAGACGAGGTAGATCGCGAACTGCTTGCCCCACTGCAGGGTGAAACGCTTCCCGACGTACAGGATCACCGCGGCGCCGAGCAGGTTCCAGATGACCTCGTAGAGGAAAGTCGGCTGGAAAAGAGTGCCCGCTGGCAGTCCGACGGGGATGGCCGGGTTGCCCGCGGCGATCTCCAGACCCCAGGGCAGGTCGGTGGGCTGACCGAAGAGCTCCTGGTTGAACCAGTTGCCGAAGCGGCCCATGGCCTGCGCGATGATGAGGCCCGGGGCGAGGGCGTCCGCGAAGGTCCAGAAGCGGATGCCGGTCCACCGGCATCCGAGGATCGCGCCGATCGCGCCGCCGATGAGGGCGCCGTAGATCGCGATGCCGCCCTCCCAGATCGCCCACACGGATCCCGGCTGCGTGATGTTCCACGGGTTCGAGTTCGGTCCGAAGTAGAAGCCCAGGTGGGTGACCACGTGGTAGATGCGCGCGACGATGATCGCGAGCGGCACCGCCAGGAGGCAGATGTCGATGACGACCCACTTCTCGGCGCCGCGACGCGTCAGACGGGCGTTCGTGAGAAGCACCGCGACGATGATGCCCGCGACGATGCACAGGGCATAGAAGTGGATGCGGAGCGGGCCGAGATCGACGTAGGAGATCGACGGACTCGGGATGCTGGCGAGCACGCCGGAGGCGGCGCTCGAGAGGGCGAACGTCATGCAGACGAGTCTAGGCGCGCTGAACGGCGCCCGCGGACAGCTCCTTCGCGAGCGAGGAGAGCGCCTCGACACCGCCGTCGCGCAGGGCCTTGACCAGCGCGGTGCCCACGATCGCCCCGTCGGCGTACTCCACGACGCCGGCGACCTGCTCGGCGTTCGAGATGCCGATGCCGACGCACGCGTTCTCGGCTCCGAACGCGCGCAGACGCTCCACCAGGCCGCGGGCGGCGGCATCCAGTTCGGCCCGTTCTCCGGTGATGCCCATGGTCGAGACCGTGTACACGAAGCCCGTGGACGCGTCGACGATCATCTTCAGGCGCTCGTCGGACGAGGTGGGGGCGGCCAGGAACACGCGGTCCAGACCGGTGCGCTCGCTCGCCGTGATCCACGCTTCACCGGCATCGGGGGTGATGTCGGGTGTGATCAGGCCCGCTCCCCCGGCCGCGACGAGCTCGTCGGCGTAGCGATCGACGCCGTACTGCTCGACGAGGTTCCAGTACGTCATCACTAGCACGGGCACCTCGGTGCGCGCGGTGACCTCGCGGATGATCGTGAACAGGTCGCGCATGCGGAAGCCGTTGGCCAGCGCCGTCTGCGTCGCCTCCTGGATCACCAGGCCGTCCATCACGGGATCGCTGTAGGGCGGGCCGAGCTCGATGACGTCGGCCCCCGCCTCGGCGAGGGCGACGGCCGCCTCGATGCTGGTCTGCACGTCGGGGAAGCCGGCGGGAAGGTACCCGACGAACGCCCCGCGTCCGTCCCGGTGGGCCGCGTCGATCGCGGCGGCGACGCGTGAGGTCACAGCTCGACCCCCGCACCGCTGGCCGCGTCGGGGGCGGCGGTGACGTCGACCGGCGATCCGGGGGCGGATGCCACGGTCTCGGCCGCACGCGTCTGCGCCCGGCCCTCGACAGTCTCGGGCGCGTGCTCGGCGTCGTAGAGGTCGAAGTACCGGGCCGCGGTGTCCATGTCCTTGTCGCCGCGACCGGACAGGTTGATGGCGATCACGGCATCCGGGCCCAGCTCGCGGCCGATGCGCAGGGCGCCGGCGAGGGCGTGGGCGGACTCGATCGCGGGGATGATGCCCTCGGTGCGCGACAGCAGCCGCAGGGCCTGCATCGCCTCGTCGTCGGTCGCCGGGATGTACTGGGCGCGGCCGATGTCGGCGAGCCACGCGTGCTCGGGACCGACGCCGGGGTAGTCGAGGCCCGCCGAGATCGAGTGCGACTCGGTGGTCTGCCCGTCCTCGTCCTGCAGCACGTAGGTGCGCGCGCCGTGCAGCACGCCGGGGCGGCCGCGACCGATGGAGGCCGCGTGCTTGGGCGTGTCGACGCCGTCGCCGGCCGCCTCCACGCCATAGAGGGCCACGCCCTCGTCATCGAGGAACGCGTCGAACATGCCGATCGCGTTGGAGCCGCCGCCGACGCACGCGAAGACGGCGTCGGGGAGGCGGCCGAGCCGCTCGAGGAACTCGGCGCGGGTCTCTTCGCCGATGATCTTCTGGAAGTCGCGCACCATCGCCGGGAACGGGTGGGGACCCGCGGCGGTGCCGAAGATGTAGTTGGTCGTCTCGACCGAGGCGACCCAGTCGCGGTACGCCTCGTTGATGGCGTCCTTGAGGGTGCGCGAACCCGTGGTGACGGGCACGACCTCGGCGCCCAGCAGGCGCATGCGGGCGACGTTGAGAGCCTGACGCTCGGTGTCGACCTCGCCCATGTAGATGACGCAGTCCAGACCGAACAGCGCGGCGGCCGTGGCGGTCGCGACGCCGTGCTGGCCCGCTCCGGTCTCGGCGATCACGCGGGTCTTGCCGAGGCGCTTGGTGAGCAGGGCCTGGCCGAGCACATTGTTGATCTTGTGCGAGCCGGTGTGGTTGAGGTCCTCGCGCTTGAGGAAGACCCGCGCGCCTCCGGCGTGCGCGGCGAAGCGCGGCACCTCGGTCAGCACCGAGGGGCGCCCGGCGTAGTCGTGCAGAAGAGCGCGCAGCTCGGTCTGGAACTCGGGGTCGGCCATCGCCGACTCGTAGACCGCGGTCAGCTCGTCGATCGCGGCGATGAGCGACTCGGGCATGTAGCGGCCGCCGAAGTCGCCGAAGAACGGCCCCTTCTGGTCGCGGAGGTTCTGCGTGGGCAGGGTGGTCATGACGTCTCCTGGAGGAACGCGCGAAGGGTGGCGACCGGGTCTCCGGTCACGAGGGCCTCGCCCACGAGAACCACATCCGCGCCCGCGGCGCGATAGTGGGCGACGTCGGCGGGGGCGAGGACGGCGGACTCCGCGATCTTGACGGCATCCGCGGGGAAACGGTCGGCGAGTGAGCCGAACAGGTCCCGGTCGAGCTCGAAGGTCGAGAGGTTCCGCGCATTCACGCCGATGAGCTTCGCGCCCAACTGGCCGGCGCGGTCGAGCTCGTCGGCCGAGTGCGTCTCGACCAGGGCCGTCATGCCGAGCTCCGTCACGAGGGCGTAGAGCTCGGTGAGCGTCTTATGCTCGAGGGCCGCGACGATCAGCAGCACCAGGTCGGCTCCCGAGGCGCGGGCCTCGAGCACCTGATAGGGCGTGGCGATGAAGTCCTTGCGCAGCACCGGCACGCTCACCGCGGCGCGCACGGCCTCGAGGTCGGCGAGGCTGCCCTTGAACTTGCGCTGCTCGGTCAGCACCGAGATCGCCGAGGCCCCGCCCTCTTCGTACAGGCGGGCCTGCCGCGCGGGGTCGGGGATGGTCGCGAGGTCGCCGCGCGAGGGGCTCGCCCGCTTGACCTCGGCGATGACCTTGACCCGGTCGGCGGGGGCGAGCATCGCCAGCGCGTCGCGTGCCGGCGTCTGCGCGAGGGCGTCGCGCTCGACGTCGGCGAGCGATCGCGTCTGCCGGCGCTGCTCGGCGTCCTCTACCGCTCCGGCCGTCAGATCGGCCAGCACGGTCAGTGGGCCTTCGGGTTGGACTTCGCGCCGTTCGCGCCGTAGCCGGCCTTGGTCATGACGAAACCGACGATCGCCCCCACGACGAGCAGACCGACCGACGCCCACACCAGCACCGGCATGTCGAGCCAGAAGAACAGCGTGCCCAGCGTGAAGGCGACGAGCATGATGATCACGGCCGTCCAGGCGGCGGGCGAGTGTCCGTGGCCGGGATCGCCGATGGGGTTGCTCATGGGGCTCCTAACAGTCGCGCGCGGGCGCAGGGGAAAGCGTGGAGTCCAGTCTACCGAAGCGCGCCCCGGCCCTCCCGCCGACGTCTCGATGTCGCGAGGTCGGGCTCGCGGCGGTCTGTTGCGCCGTCCGGGCGGCGGTCGTCGCCGAGGAACGCTGTTCGTGCCGAGACACGCGGCGTCGTGGCGTGTCTCAGCAGCGGCAGCGTTTCTCGCGCGGTGACGGAAGGCTCAGGCCGTGGGGTCGTCGCCGCGCGAGAGGTCGTCCCACGAGTCGATCGCGTCGTGCGGGCGGCCGGTGTCGGCTCCCGCCTCGGTGGCGGTGCGGTACTTTCGGCTCGCGCCCGACGCCCACCGTCGCGCGGTCACGAGGGTGAAGACGGATGCCGCGGCCAGCACCAGCTGCGCGAGCAGCGTCACCGCCGGCCACGGGGTCAGCGACAGATCCGTCACGAGCGAGGCGACGGCATCCGTCCCCGAGATGCCGGTCGCGTCGGTGACGGTCGCCGCCGTGGCCGACACGGGCGGCGAGACGAGCAGCTGCGCCGTGCCGAGGCCCACGAGCGCGGCGATCAGCACGCCCAACGCGCCGAAGACGTAGCGCAGGACCGGGCCGACGATCGACAGCGCCGCACCGAGAGCCAGGGCTGCGAGGCTCAGCGGTGTGAGGACCGGGAGGGCCTCGGCCCCCGGGACGGCGAGGGTCTGCTGGGCGCCGTCGTCGAGGGTCACGTCGATCCACGTCTGGGTCGACGCGATGACGCCGATCGCCCCGGCCGCCAGCATCGCCAGCACCGCCGTCGATCGGGCGCGTCGCATCAGCGCTCCCCCACGACGGGGTGCAGGTCGTCGGCGTCGAAGCAGGTGTGGTCGCCGGTGTGACACGCGGCGCCGATCTGGTCGACCTCGATCAGCAGGGTGTCGCCGTCGCAGTCGAGCCGCGCACCCTTCACGAGCTGGATGTGGCCCGAGGTGTCGCCCTTGCGCCAGTACTCCTGACGCGAGCGCGACCAGAACGTCACGCGGCCGGTGGTGAGCGTGCGGTTCAGGGCCTCGGCATCCATCCACCCGACCATGAGCACCTCGCGCGAGTCGAACTGCTGGATCACCGCGGCGACCAGGCCGTCGGCGTCGTACTTCACGCGGTCGACGCTCATCGGCGCACCTCGATCCCCTCGGAGGCCATCGCGTCCTTGACCTGACCCACGGTCAACTGACCGGAGTGGAACACGGATGCCGCCAGCACGGCGTCGGCGCCGGCCTGCACGGCCGGGGCGAAGTGCTCGAGGGCGCCCGCCCCGCCCGACGCGATCACGGGGACCGCGGCGACCTGGCGCATGAGGCGGACGAGCTCGAGGTCGAAGCCCTGTTTCGTGCCGTCGGCGTCGATCGAGTTGACCAGCAGCTCGCCGGCTCCGCGCTCGACGGCCTCGCGCGCCCATTCGAGCGCGTCGAGGGTCGTCTCGGTGCGCCCGCCGTGGGTGGTCACGACGAAGCCGGAGGGGGTGGATGCCGCCCGCTTGACGTCGAGAGAGAGCACGATCACCTGCGCGCCGAAGCGATCGGCGATCTCGTCGATCAGCTGCGGACGAGCGATCGCGGCGGAGTTGACGCCGATTTTGTCGGCGCCGACCGCGAGCAGGCGCGCGACGTCGTCGGCGGAGCGGACTCCCCCGCCGACCGTGAGCGGGATGAAGACCTGCTCGGCGGTGCGGCGCACGACGTCGTAGGTCGTTGAGCGCTCGTCGACCGTGGCCGTGACGTCGAGGAAGGTGACCTCGTCGGCGCCCTGGTCGAAGTACAGTTTCGCCAGCTCGACCGGGTCGCCCATGTCGCGCAGGTCGAGGAAGTTGACGCCCTTGACGACGCGGCCCGCGGCGACGTCGAGGCAGGGGATGACGCGACGCGCGAGGGTCATCAGAGCCTCGCGGCGAGGATCTCGGTGACGAGGATCGCGCGCGCGCCGATCGCGTAGAGCGCGTCCATGACCTGGTTCACGTCGCGGCGCGGGCTCATCACCCGCACGGCGACCCACTCGGGGTCGCGCAGCGGCGAGATCGTGGGCGACTCCAGGCCCGGGGCCACGGCCACCGCCTGCTCGACGAGGGCGGCGGGCAGGTCGTAGTCGATGAGCACGTATCTGCGGGCGGCGAGCACGCCGCGCAGGCGCCGCAGCAGCGTCTCGGTGCCCTCGGCCTCCTGGGGGCCGGCGATGAGGACGGCGTCGCTCTCGAGCAGCACGGGGCCGAAGATCTCGAGCCCCGCCTGGCGGAGCGTGGTGCCGGTCGAGACGACGTCGGCGACGGCATCCGCCACCCCGAGCTGCACGGCGGACTCGACCGCGCCGTCGAGCGGCACGATGTCGACGGCGATGCCGCGTTCGTCGAGGAAGGCGTCGACCAGGCCGGGGTAGGCGGTGGCGACCCGCAGGCCCTGCAGGTCCTGCACGTCGGTGAAGCGGCCGGGCCGGCCGGCGAAGCGGAACGTGGACCCGGCGAAGCCGAGCGACTCGATCTCGCGGGCACCGGGCATGCGGGCATCGAGCAGCAGGTCGCGGCCCGTGATGCCGACATCGAGCGCGCCGGAGCCGACGTAGGTCGCGATGTCGCGGGGGCGCAGGTAGAAGAACTCGACCTCGTTGACGGGGTCGACGGTGTACAGGTCTTTCGAGTCGCGTCGTCCGGTGTAACCGGCCTCCGAGAGCATCTCGGCGGCGGTCTCGGCGAGCGACCCCTTGTTCGGCACGGCGATTCGCAGCATGTCGGGGGCTTTCGTGTGGGGTGAGCGTGTGGGAGTCGAGGCGGACTCAGAGATGTCGGTAGACGTCTTCGAGCGACAGTCCCTTGGCGAGCATGAGCGTCTGCAGGTGGTAGAGCAGCTGCGAGATCTCCTCGGCCGCGGCCTCGTCGGACTCGTACTCGGCGGCCATCCACACCTCGGCGGCCTCTTCGACGATCTTCTTGCCGATCGCGTGGACGCCCGCGTCGAGCTGGGCGACGGTGCCGGACCCCTCGGGTCGCTCGACGGCCTTGGCGCTGAGTTCCGCGAACAGGTCGTCGAAGGTCTTCACCCCTCCAGGGTATCGGGTCGGCGGGGGTGGGGCTGTCCGCCGGGCGGCGGGCGACGCCCGGCCTCGACAAACGCCGTCGAGGCGGGCGACGCCCGGCCTCGACAAACGCCGTCCCGTGCGAGACACGCGGCGAGACGGCGTTTCTGCACAGGCAGGGCGTTTATCGAGGTCGCGGGGGCGCCTCAGTGGCGGTGGCGCGCGGCGGAGGCGCGCAGCGACCGGATCGCCCGATCGGGGTCGTCGGCCCCGAACACCGCGGAGCCCGCGACGAACGTGTCCGCCCCGGCCTCGGCGGCCTGCGCGATCGTCGACTCGCCGATGCCGCCGTCGACCTGCAACCACACGCTCGAGCCGCGACGCTTCGCCTCGTCGGCCAGGGCGCGGAGCTTCGGCATGGTCTCCGGCATGAACGACTGTCCGCCGAACCCCGGTTCGACCGTCATGACCAGGATCTGGTCGAACTCGTCGAGCGCCTCGAACAGGTTCTGGACCGGCGTTCCCGGTTTGACCGCGACGCCCGCGCGTGCGCCGATCGACCGCAGCCGCCGCGCGAGCGCGATGGGCGAGGCCGCGGCCTCGAGGTGGAACGTGACGGATGCCGCACCCAGCTCGGCGTACGCGGGAGCCCACCGGTCGGGGTCGTCGATCATCAGGTGGACGTCCAGGGGGACGGGGCTGGTCTCCTGCACGCGGGTGACCATCTGCGGCCCGAAGGTGAGGTTGGGGACGAAGTGGTTGTCCATGACGTCGACGTGCACGAAATCCGCGCCGGCGATGCGAGCCAGCTCCGATTCCATGTTCACGAAGTCGGCGGCCAGGATGCTGGGGTTGATGCGCGGGGCGGACATGAGCACATTATCCCGTTCGCGGTGCGCGGCTCCGGCGGGGTGGCCGGCAGCGAGCCGACAAGGTGGAGCCGTGACGACACACGAAGACCCGCGAGCGGGCGAGAGTGCCGTTCCCGTCTGGGACGCCGAGCGCGGCCGGTGGGTGGCGAACGGCTACGGCTGGGACGGGGAGCGGGAGCGATGGCTCGCGCTGTCTCCCGCGGACACCACGGCATCCCCGCAGAGGACGACCCGGCCGGGGTTGCCGCGCTCGACGTCGCGCCGGCGCGTCGTCCGGGTCGTCGCCGCGGCCACCGCGGTGACGGCGATGCTCGCGGGCCTGGTGTTCGTCGGCCTGAACGCGCTCGGGCTCGGTGGTCGACCTCCGCGTATCGGCACCGACCCCGCGACCGTCGTGACGACCTACCTGGAGGCGATCGCGGATGCCGACGCGACCACCGCGTTGGGGCAGCTCGCGCAGGTGCCCGGCGATCGATCGTTCCTCACCGACGAGATGCTGCGCGCCTCGGCCGGACACGCGCCGATCGCCGAGATCTCGGTCCTGCGCCCCCACCCCCGCACACCCGACCCGCTGCACCTCGACGTGACAGCGACGTTCAGCGTCGGAGGGACGCCCGCCACGGCGACCTTCCCGCTCGTGCGCACCGGCCTCGACTCCCCGTGGAGGCTCGGCCGGGGCACCCTCGAGGTCGTGATGCCGCCGGCGGCCGACGGGCTCGTGGTGACCGTGAACGGGCAGGCGGTCGGTGCGGACGTGATCGAGGTCTTCCCCGGAACGTACGAGCTGGCCTCGACCACCCCGGCGTTCGTCCTGCGCGGGGGCACCGTGCAGACCCTCGTCGATCCCGCATCGACGTCGCCCGCGTTCACCGACATCCGCGCCGAGCTGACCGACTCAGGCCTGGCGACCTTCCGGACCGCCGTGGCCGACGCGGTGCACGTCTGCGTGGCCGCGACGTCGCTCGCCGCCGGGTGCGGGCTCGACCTGCCCCCCACGACGAACGACGGCATCCGCCTCATCGACGGCACCGTCCACCGCTCCCTGTCCGGTTCGACCGAGGCCGCGCTCGCGCACCTCGAACCCGACGGATCCTCCCCCGCCGCGCTGCAGATCGCCGCGAACCGGCTCGGCGAGGTGGACGCGACCGCCGACTGCGAGAAGGACGGTCGGCGCTATACCGGCTGTACCTTCCACGGCCTGCCGGGGCTGGGCTCACCCGTCGTCGATTTCTCCACGAGCCCCCCGCTGGTGCGCTGGGACTGAACGCCCGCGCCCGCCCGGGCGGTTGGAGACGGCGGCCGGGTCAGCGCTTGCGCAGCAGAGCGATCGACATCGCGTCGGTGCCGTGGCGGTGCGGCCACAGCTGCGCGCGCAGCGAACCGTCCGCCTGGGCGGGCAGGTCGATGTCGTCGACCGCGATGTCGCGCACCACGGCTCGGGCGTCGAGCTCCTCGACCGCGGCGCCGAGTTCGCGCTTCACCTCGGCGAGCACCCCGCTGGTCTCGGCGAGGTGCGGCGAGCAGGTGACGTAGGCGACGACCCCTCCCGGGGCGAGGGCTCGGAACGCCGCCAGGACCAGGTCGAGCTGCAACGCGGTGAGATCGGGGACGTCGGACGGCGTCTTGCGCCACCGCGCCTCGGGCCGACGACGCAGTGCGCCGATGCCGGTGCACGGAGCGTCGACGAGGATGCGGTCGTACTGCCCCGAGGCCCGGGCCGCACGCTCACGTCCGTCCTCTTCGCTCACCTCCACCTCGAGCGGCACGGATGCCACGGCCTGACGAACGAGACCGGCGCGCGCCGGCGAGATCTCGTTCGCGTCCAGATGCGCGCGGTGGGTCAGCGCTTCGGCCGCGAGGAGTGCGGTCTTGCCGCCGGGGCCCGCGCAGAGGTCCAGCCAGCGCTCGCCCTCGCGCACGG
>NZ_CAJYPF010000010.1 GCF_913776565.1 uncultured Microbacterium sp.
GCGGGCGCGAGAGCCGTCTCGAAGACCTCGCCGACCCGCTGACCCGTGCCCTGGCGCGGGAGCTGCGCCGCCTGGGCGTCGAGGTCGACGTCGACTACCGCGGTCTGCTGCCCCTCGTGGCGCGCCACCAGGGCAAGGCCGTCGTCGCCGAGAGCGATCCGGAGTCGGGTGGCGAGTCGCTGCGCGAGACGCTGCGCCTGCGCCCGCAGATCCTGCGTCGCCTCGGTTGGCACTACGTGCGCGTGCACGCCTTCGATCTGTACAGCGACCCGGCCGGCGTGGCCGCGCGTATCGCCGAACTGCTGGGCGTCGCCCCCGAGGGCGATGCGCCGCCGGAGTCGACGACCGAACCCCTCGACCTGCCCGGCTGAGCCTCGGATGGTGCGGATCCCGGATGCCGGTTCCCCCGGCGCCGCGGAGGGGGTTCCGGTCCCTTCGACGGGCTCGGAGACCTCGGCGGACGAGGCTGAGCGACAGGGGGCTGAGCCGGTCGATGCCCCCGGGGCCCCGGTGCGTCAACCGGTCGTCCGGGTCACAGGGGCGCGCCGCGCACGTCTGCTCGCGGCCCCGGGAACCATCGCTGAACCGGCACCTGCCGACGAGGCCGAGCGAGGCGCGGCGTCCAAGCCGGTGGCATCCGGCCCCAATGACGACCGCATGCTGCGCGACGTCCCACCCCACTACTGACGTCCGGACGCGACGACGCCCGCGCCGGAGGGTGCTCCGGGCGCGGGCGTCGCGAGGTCAGGCGCGGGCGTTCAGGCGCGGCCGTTCTGACGCTCGAGCAGGTCGCGGATCTGCACGAGCAGTTCCTGCTCGGTCGGGAGCGCGGGCTCCTCGGACTTCTCGGCTCCCACTCCCGCACGCGCTGCGGCGATGGCCTTCCAGCGGTTCATCGGGTAGACGAACACCAGGTAGACCACGAGCGCCACGGCGAAGAAGCTGATGATCGCCGTCAGCAGACCGCCGAGGGGGAACGTCACCGCCTGACCGTAGATGCCGGTGATGGTCGGCCCGAACTCGCCGTTCTCGTTCGGTTTGTAGAAGATCTCGATCAGCGGGTTGATCAGCGCGCTGACGATCGCGTTGACGACGGCCGTGAACGCCGCGCCGATGACGACGGCGACCGCGAGGTCGATGACGTTGCCGCGGAGGATGAACTCCTTGAATCCCTTGATCATGCGCTGGCTCCCCTTCTGCCGCGCCGACCGGGGCTCAGGAGGCCGAGGACGGGGCGGACGTCTTCGTTTCCGACTTCGATGATGTCGAAGAAGACGAGGAGCCGCCAGAAGCCGCGCCGGACGATCCGCGCGAATCGGTGCGGTAGAAGCCCGAGCCGTTGAAGGTCACGCCGATCGAGCCGTATTGCTTGCGCACCTCGCCGCCGCACGAGGGGCACTCGGTGAGGGCGGCATCCGAGAAGGACTGCACGGCGTCGAAGCGGTGGCCGCACTGCTTGCAGGCGTAGGAGTAGGTGGGCATGGCGATCCTTCGGGTGGTCAGGCGGTGGGGGCGGCGATCGCGACCGTGCGCGTGGGCGTGACCACTCCCGTGACGGGCTGGTCGTGCACGTCGCGAGGCACGTCGTCGACGAACTCGGAGTCGAAGATGACCGCGTACACCGGGGGGCAGCGCTCCATCGAGCCGAGGGTCTTGTCGAAGTAGCCGCGTCCCCAGCCGAGCCGCATGCCCCGGTGGTCGACGGCGGCCGCCGGGATCACGAGCAGGTCGACGTCGTTGACGGCGATGGGCCCCAGGACGTCGCCGACGGGTTCGGGAAGGCCGAACATGCCCTCGGTGATCTCGGTCTCGGGTGTCGCGACGCTCCAGTCGAGCAGTCCGTCCTCGCGGGTGATGGGCAGGAGCACGCGGATGCCGCGCGCCACCGCTCCCGAGACGAAGGCGTGGGTGCCCGGTTCGGTCGGGGTCGACAGGAAGCACGAGATGCTGCGCGCCCCGATCCTGTCGACGAGGGCGTCGAGCTGTTCTTTGACGCCCGCCTCGGCCATCTCGCGCGCGTGCGCGGAAACAGTCTGGCGGCGTTCGCGCAGGTCGGCGCGGAACGCGCGCTTGGCCTGCTCGATGCGATCCGGCATGCGCGTAAGTCTACGTGCGCGTGTGTAACGGCGTCGTCACGCGGCACCGCTAAGGTATCCCCATGTCTCACAAGCCCTTCAAGGCCGTCATTCCGGCCGCAGGCCTCGGTACTCGCTTCCTCCCCGCCACCAAGGCCATGCCGAAGGAGATGCTTCCCGTCGTCGACAAGCCGGCCATCCAGTACGTCGTCGAGGAGGCGACGGGTGCCGGCATCCAAGACGTCCTGATCATCATCGGTCGCAACAAGAACAACATCGCCAACCACTTCGACTCGATGCCCGAGCTCGAGACGAAGCTGCGCGAGAAGGGCGACCACGACAAGCTCGCCAAGGTCGAGCACTCGTCCGACCTCGCCGACGTGCACATGGTGCGTCAGGGCGAGCCCAAGGGCCTCGGCCACGCGGTGCTGCGCGCCCGCAGCCACGTCGGCGACCACCCCTTCGCGGTGCTGCTCGGTGATGACCTCATCGACGAGCGCGACCCGCTGCTGACCAAGATGATGGACGAGTACGACAAGCGCTCGGCCACGATCATCGCCCTCATGGAGGTCGACCCGGCGCACATCCACCTCTACGGAGTGGCCGCGGTCGAGCCGACCGACGAAGACGACGTCGTCAAGGTCACCCAGCTCGTCGAGAAGCCCAGCGCCGAAGACGCTCCCTCGAACCTGGCGGTCATCGGCCGCTACGTGCTCGGCCCCGACGTGTTCGACATCCTCGAGCGCACCGAGCCGGGAAAGGGCGGAGAGATCCAGCTCACCGACGCCCTCGAGGAGCTCGCGACCGGCGGTGGCGAGGGCGGCGGCGTGTACGGCGTCGTCTTCCGTGGGCGCCGCTACGACACCGGCGACCGCGTGGATTACATCAAGGCCATCGTGCAGCTCGCCGCGGACCGCGACGATCTCGGGCCGGCGCTGCGCCCGTGGTTCAAGGAGTTCGCTCAGGGTCTCTGACCCCGCGAGTGTCATGGATCTCTCCGTCCCACGGCGGCACGGCGAGGTGTCGATCCGCCTCATCCGCAATCGCGACGCGCGTGTTCTTCAGCAGCAGCTGATCGACAACCGCGCCTGGTTGCGCCGATGGGAGGCGACCAGCCCCGACGGTCCCGTGTCGTTCGACATGCGCCTCGGCATCCGTCGTCTTCTGCAGCAGTTCCGCGACGGCCTCGGCGTGCCCTTCGTCATGGAGTGGCAGGACGAGGTCGCCGGTCAGCTGAACGTGTGGGGCGTCTCGCGCGGCTCGCTCGCCTCGGCGACGATCGGCTACTGGGTGGCCGAGGAGTACGCCGGGCGCAACATCACCACGATCGGCGTGGCGATGGCGACCGACATCTGCTTCACGATGCTCAATCTGCACCGCATCGAGATCTGCATCCGCCCCGAGAACCACGCGAGTCTGCGCGTCGTCGAGAAGCTCGGGTTCCGGTACGAGGGGCTGCGGCGACGCTACATCCACATCGACGGCGACTGGCGTGACCACTACTCGTTCGCGCTCGTCAAAGAAGAGGTGCCGCACGGCGTGCTCGACCGGTGGGAGCGCGGGCAGGTGCCGCCCGATGCGGCGCGCATCCCGCCCGCCGATCGCCTCTGAGGGGTCCTTGCGTCTTCTTTCCCCGAGTCTCGGCACGACACGCGGGGGGATGCCGAGGTGTGATCTCTCGGTGACCTACCTTTGAGCCATGGGTGGGCAGGTTCTCAGCGGTGGCGTGATCGTCTTCGTCGCGGTCGCGCTCTGGTTGGTGTATCTCCTTCCGTCGTGGCAGAGCCGGCACCGGTTCACCTCGGCCGAACGCAATGCCGTTCGCCTCAATCAGGCCCTGCGCGTGCTCGCCGAGACCGCCGAGACGCCCCGTGAGGTGCGGCTCGAGCTGACCGCGCGTACCGCGCATCAGCAGCAGAAGCTCGCGCGTCAGATCCAGGCCGAGAAGGCGCAGACCGAGCTCGCGGCGGCCAAGGCCCGCCTCGAGGTCGCGCGTCTCGAGAGCGCCCGCGATCGCGACGTCGTCAAGGAGCAGCGCGCGGCGGCCCTCGAACTGGCGCGCGCGGAGCGCGCCGCTGCGGTCCACGTCGCCCGCGCCGAGCGCGCCGCGGCGCTCGAGAAGAGCCGCGCCGAGCGGGCCGCCGCCGTCGAGCGCGCGCTGGCCGAGCGGGCCGCGGCCGTCGCCGTGCCGGCGGCGCGACGCGCGCGGATTCGTCGGCGCTTCCGTCTGGCCGTCACGACGGTCGCCCTCGCGGGCCTCATCGCGGCGATCGTCGGCGTGGTGCAGGTCGTCGGGGGAGCGGCTCCCGTGTTGCTCGTCGCGGGCGTCGCGGTGGTCGTGGCATCCCTCATTCTTCTGCGTCGTATCGCGCTCGTCGCCGGCCGTACCGCGGTGGCGCCCGTGATCGTGGCCGCCTCTCACGCCGCCGTCGAGCTGCAGGACGTCGTCCTGGTGCCGACGCCCCGTCCGACGTGGACGCCGCGCGAACTGCCGCGCCCCCTCGTCGCGTCGGTCGGGTCGCGTGCCGCGGCCGTCGTCGACGTGCAGATCGCCCGCGACGCCCTGCGCGCCGCGGCTCGCGAAGAGGCGGCGCGCTCGATCGCCGCGGAGCAGGCCCCCACGCCGATCGAGACGGCTCGTCCCGCCGCTGCCGCGCCGGCGCCCTCGCCGTACGCGGCCATGGGATACGTCGACGACAGCGAGATCGAGGATCACGTGCAGCGCCTTCTCGCGCGCCGCGCCTCGGGCGAGTAACTCCCCGCCCGTCGTCCCGGTTCCGTCTTCGTCGGGTCCCCCAGGCGCGAATTCGCCCTGGGCTGTGGCCCCGGGCACAGCTGCGGGCCGACCAGGTGACACGCCGGGTTCACTGCTCGTCGGGCCGGAGTGTCATGATTCCTCCCGCCGTTGTGCACCGTTTCGCACGCGTCGCGGCGGCCCATCGACCCGGCATACGGCGCGGGGCATATGCGCGGTGGAGGCGGCTGGCTGGGCTGCCGGATGGTCTCACCATGGTCTGAGGCCGTGATAGTGTTGTCGAGTTGTCCGGGCCTGTGGCGCAGTTGGTAGCGCGCCTCGTTCGCATCGAGGAGGTCAGGGGTTCGAATCCCCTCAGGTCCACCACAACCCGAATCGCCGCACCGCAAAGGTGCGGCGATTCGTCGTCTCGGGCGCGTCGCGTCTCCCGTGCCGGGGCGCGGACCCCTTGCCCCGGGAGCCCCACGGCGCCGCCCGTGATCGCGGCGTCAGAACACAGCATCTCCCCGGTCCGGGAACGCGATCCGGAGGACCGTGCCCGCCCCGTCGCCCGGGTGCGCGGAGATACGGGCGCCGGGCCGCTCGGTGAGCGTGAGCAGGGTGGAGGTTCTCATGCGCCCACTCTCGACCGCGCACGTGGCCGCACGGTCAGCGGGATTCCCTGGCCGTAAACGACGGATGCCACGCCCCCGGCCGTCTCGGAACGGCGGGGGCGTGGCATCCGGGGATCAGACGCGGGTCACTCCTTGGGCGGGGCGACCACGTGCGGCTTCGTCGGGTCGAGCGGAGCTCCGGTGCCCAGGCGCGCGTGGCTGCGCGAGTAGGCGAAGTAGATCGCGAAGCCCAGGGCGAGCCAGATCAGGAAGCGCAGCCACGTCTCGACCGAGAGGTTGAGCATGAGATACGTGCAGATGAGGGCCGACAGGATAGGCAGCACGGGGTTCAGCGGCACGCGGAAGCCGCGCTTGAGGTCGGGGCGCTTTCGACGCAGCACCACCACCCCGATCGAGACCAGCACGAACGCGGAGAGCGTGCCGATGTTCACCATCTCTTCGAGGATGCCGATGGGGGTGAAGCCCGCGACGATCGCCACGATCGCCGTCACGATGATGGAGATGACCCACGGGGTGCGGAAGCGCGGGTGCACCTTGGCCAGTCCGCCGGGGAGCAGACGGTCGCGCGACATCGCGAAGATGATGCGGGTCGCGCCGATCAGCAGCGTCAGCACGACGGTGGTGAGACCGGCGACGGCACCCGCGGCGATGACCGTGGCCATCCACGTTTGACCGTGGAACGCGAAGGCGTTCGCGAGCGCGGCCTGCGGGTTGAGCTCGGAGTAGGGGACCATGCCGGTCACGACGACGGCGACGGCGCAATAGAGGATCGTGCAGATCACCAGCGACGCGATGATGCCGATCGGCAGGTCGCGCTGCGGACGCTTGGTCTCCTCGGCGGTGGTGGCCACGACGTCGAAGCCGATGTAGGCGAAGAACACCAGGGCGGCGCCGGCGAGGATGCCGCCGACCCCGAAGGTCGCCGGCTCGAGCCCCGACAGGAACTGCAGCAGCGGCTGGGTCAGGCCCGATGCCGACTCGGTCGGGACGCTCTCGGGAACGAAGGGGGTGTAGTTGGCCGGGTTGATGAACAGGATGCCGGCGATGATGACGAACAGCACGATGAAGAGCTTCACGGCGACGAGCACCAGGTTGACCCGCAGCGATTCCTTGATGCCGACCGTCATGAGACCGCCGAGCACGAGGACGAGCAGGATCGCCGGGACGTCGACGAAGCCGCCCGACGAGAGATTCTCGGGCAGCACGATGCCGATCTGCCCGAGGAACGCGCCCAGGTACGCGCTCCACCCCTGCGCGACGACGCTCGCGCCCAGGAACATTTCCAGGATGAGGTCCCAGCCGATGATCCACGCGAACAGTTCGCCCAGCGACGCGTAAGAGAACGTGTACGCCGACCCCGAGACGGGGACGGTCGAGGCGAATTCGGCGTAGCACATGGCGGCGAGGCCGCAGGCGATGGCGGCGATGATGAAGCTGATCACGACCGCGGGGCCGGCGACCTCGTTGGCGGCACGGCCGGTCAGGGTGAAGATGCCGGCGCCGATCACGACGCCCACGCCGAAGACGGTCAGGTCGACCGCGCTGAGGGACTTCTTGAGCCGGAATTCCGGCTCATCGGTGTCGGCGATGGACTGCTCCACCGACTTGGTGCGGAATAGGCTCACGAGATGCTCTCTCTGTCTGGGGTGGCGCCCAGGGAGCGGACACCACCTTGGGGAGGATAGTCCCTCGCGGCGCCCGCGACCGAGTCCCGATGGGCGGGCGCGAAAGGGATTTACCAGACGTGAATACGCATAGGTTATGAGATGCATTCGGGTGTATGGTTTCCATATTATGGCTATGAAGCACATCACCCACCTCGTGGATGACCTCGACGGTTCTGTTCTCGAAGACGGGCAGGGAAAGCAGATCACTTTCTCGGTCGAAGGTCGCGCTTACGAGATCGACCTCTCCGACCGCAATGCCGACAAGTTCTATTCGGCGATCGCGCCTTTCGTGGATGCCGCCCGCTCGGTCTCGCGCGGGAACACCACCGCCCGTCGTGGCCGCAGCGAACGCCGTACCAGCGACGTCGATCTGGGCGCCGTGCGCGAATGGGCCCGGGCGAACGGCCACACCGTGAGCGATCGCGGCCGCGTTCCGTCCTCCATCCTCGACGCGTACAACGAGGCGAATTCCTGATCGCTCTGCGGCGTTCCGGGGAGAGGATATGACAACGCCCCTCTCCCCGGGCGCCGTCTCTCAATTCGCGGTCCTGGACGCCCTCCTGAGCGGCGTGTATTCGCAGGGCATTCCCGCTCGCGACGTGCGCGCGCTCGGCAACACGGGCATCGGGTGCTGCGAGGGGCTGGGTGGCGAAGTCGTCCTGGTCGACGGCGAGCTGCTCGAGTGCACCGCCGACGCACCGCCCCGGCTGATGGACGACGACGAGGTTCTTCCGTTCGCAGACGTCTGCACCGTCGGTTCCTCGCCCGCGATTCCTACCGATCGCGGAGATCTCGCCGCTTTCCGCGCTCTCGTCGAGGAGCGGCTGCGCAGCCGCAACCTCTTCCACGCGGTGCGCTGGGACGGCACGGCCGACCGGATTCGCACGCGCGTCACGCGGCGCCAGTCGCCGCCACGACGTCCGCTCGCGGATGTCGCCGCCGAGCAGATCGAGACGGATTCGGTCGCGATTGAGGGTTCCCTCGTCGGATTCTGGATGCCACGGATCTATCAGGGAATCACGGTGGCGGGGCTGCACCTGCATTTCATCAGCGCGGATCGGACCGTCGGCGGCCATGTGCGGGGAGCGGAGCTCGGCCCGGGGGTATTGCACATGACGGCGTTCGCGGACTTCCACCTTCGGGTTCCGACGGATGATCGCTTTCTCGCCGCTGAGCTCTCGCATGACGACGATCACCGAATCGTCGCTGTCGAGAATGGTGAGTAATGCGTCCACGTCGAATGAGGGACGCGAGGATGCCTTTCGGGGCCGGGCGAAAAGCAGGGTGAAATATCTCTGGTGCGACGGTGCCCTCGCGCGAGCGGCTCATAAGGTCGGCGCATGGCGAAAAAGCACATCACCCAGTTGATCGACGATCTCGACGGCACCGTCATCGACGATGGAACGACGGTGCACTTCTCTCTCGAGGGCCGCGCCTACGAGATCGACCTCTCCGAGGACAATGCAGAGAAATTGCGCGATGCATTCCAGCCGTTCATCGCGGCCGGACGCGCCGCCGGATCCGCGCACGTCCCGGCCCGACGGGCGTCGCGGCCGCGGGCCATTCCGACACGGGACCTGGTCGACGTGCGGTCGTGGGCCGAGAAGAACGGATTCCCCATCAGCGACCGCGGGCGCATCTCGGAAAGCATCCTGACGGCGTACGACGCCGCGCACTGATCACCCCTCTGACGAAGACGTAAGCCGGGTGCCGATCACGGCACCCGGCTTCGGTCGTTGCCCGGGTCAGACCAGCGCGGTCGTCGCCGCGCCCGCGGCGAGGCGCGCGGCCGCCAGTCCTTCGGCGGCGGCCAGCGGCGTCACGCCGCGCGCCGCGGCCTCGTCGAAGATGCGGCGCACGGTGTCGCCGATCCCCGCGACGCGGCCCATGATCTGCTCGAGGGTGCCGCGTTCCTTGGCCACCAGGTCGAGATAGATGACGCCACCCGCGTTGACCACGAAATCAGGGGCGTACAGGATGCCGCGCTGCGAGAGGCGCTCAGCGCCGGAGCGGTCGGCGAGGGGGTTGTTGGCCGGGCCGCACACGGCGCGGGCGTCGAGCGCGTCGATCACCTCGTCGGTGAGGACTCCGCCGATACCGGCGGGCACGAACACGTCGGCCGGGATCAGGTGCGCCTCTCCCGGCTCGACCCACGACACCCCGAGCTCGGCGGCCAGGGCGCGCTTGGCCGGGTTGACGTCGGTGACGGTGAGCACGGCGCCCTCGGCGGCGAGACGCTCGGCGAGGCGACTGCCCACCTGACCGAGACCCGCGATCGTGATGCGGCGCCCGGCGACGTCGCCGGCGCCCGCGACGCGCTCCAGCGTCGCGACGAGAGAGGCGTACACGCCCAGACTGGTCGGCCCTGCGGGCTCACCCGAACCGCCGACGGTGTCGGGCAGCCCCACCACGTGGGGCGTCTGCTCGCTGACGACGAGCATGTCCTCGGTGGTCGATCCCACGTCTTCGGCGGTGCGGTACAGACCGCCCAGGCTGTCGACGGCGTCGCCGAGGTCGAGGAAGGCGGCGCGACGGCGATCGGCGTCGAGCACGGTGCCCGGGGGAAGGGCGATCACGCTCTTGCCGCCACCCGCGTCGAGACCGGCGGCGGCGTTCTTGAGGGTCATGGCGGCGGACAGGCGCAGCGCATCGCCCAGGGCGTCGGTCCAGGACGGGTACGTCCACAGGCGGGCGCCGCCGAGGGCGGAGCCGAGGACCGAGGAGTGCAGGGCGACGGCGATGAACAGGCCGCTGCGGCGTCCCGTCATCACCTCCACGCGCTCGTGGGTGAAATCGGGCAGGGGCAGGGCGTTGGTCATCGCGTTCCTTGTCGTCGACCGCCTTGTGGGCGGCTCTTCGCGGATGCCGCGGCATTGCGGCATCCATTGATCATTCTGCCGTGTCGCTCGGTCGGTCGCGACGACTGTGCTGCGCCATTCATCGAGATCACACGATCGGCGCGAGACCACCCGGGCGCGACGGCGCGCAAGGTACCGGGTCGCGCCGCTGGTGTGCTCTCGCGGGGGAGCGACGCGGGCGGGGCGACCGCGGGGGCCGTCATAGGCTGTGGGGCATGACCGACGCCCTGCCCGCCCGGAGCCGCCTCGTCGCCGCCGCGCTGCGCGACGCGCGGATCGCTGGCGAGATCATCGTGCTGCCGGATGCCGCGTCGACGGCGGCGCTGGCCGCCGCGGCCCTGAGCGTCGAGGTGGGCGCGATCGCCAACAGCCTGGTGTTCTGGAGCGACGACGAGCCGCTGCTCGTGATGACCAGCGGTGCGCACCGCGTCGACACCGCGGCCCTCGCCGTGAGGCTCGGGCGCGGGGCGATCCGTCGGGCGACGCCCGAGCAGGTGCTCGCGGCGACCGGTCAGCCGATTGGCGGGGTGGCACCGACCGGTCACCCCGCCGCGCTTCCGACCGTCGTGGACGAGGATCTCGCGGCGTTCGACGAGATCTGGGCCGCCGGGGGGACGCCGCACACGGTGTTCCCGCTGACGTTCGACGAGCTGGTGGGGCTGACGGGCGGGACGGTCGCGCGCGTGGCGTGAGGCGCCGGCCTTCGCCCGGGGTGCTGTCGACCCGCCCCTCACCGGCCTCGTCCCACTTCTGGTGGTTCAGGCGGGGCTCAACCGGCGAAAAGTGGGACATGCACCGCGTTTTTCGGGACGAGGGGGTGCCCCGGCGCAACGGCGTCGCGCGCGGGGAGGACCGGGCGGCGCCGCTCGGGCACGGCGCCGCCCGGCGGGCTCACGCCTGGGGGGAGGGCGTGAGCGTCGTCAGGCACACCACCGCGGCGGCGGCCGACCACGCCTGCGGTCGGCACGCGGCCGGATACGGGGTGGGGACCGACGAGTGGGTGCGCGGGTCGCCGGCGTGCAGCTCGGGCACGCGGTAGGTGAAGCCCTCGGCGGCATCCAGGAGTCCGTCGACGACGGTACGCGCCTGCGCGCGCAGGCCGGCGCGCAGCATGCCGTGCGCGCAGATGGCGGTGTCGTGCACCCAGACGCTGCCGCCGTGGTACGACACCGGCCAGTAGCCGGCGGCTCCCGTCGACATCGTGCGGATGCCGTATCCGCTCGACATGCTCTCGCCGAGCAGCAGCCCGGCGACGTGCGCCTCCTCGTCGGGGGAGAGGATGCCGGTGCCGAGCAGGTGCCCGATGTTGCTGGTCAGCGTGTCGACGGGACGCTTGTCGCGGTCCAGGGCGACGGCGGGGTAGCGGCCCTCGGGCGTCTCGACCCAGTACGTCTCGGCGAAGCGACGCTTGAGGTCGGCGGCCCAGGCGCGCCAGAACGCGACGTCGTCGGCATCCTTCGCCTCTCCGAACTCCGCGAGCAGGTCGGCTCCGGCCAGGGCGGCCTCGTACGCGTACGCCTGCACCTCGCACAGGGCGATCGGTCCCTCGGCGAGGGTGCCATCGCGCCACTGGATCGAGTCGCCGGAGTCCTTCCAGCCCTGGTTCGACAGGCCCGTGCCGAGGCGGTCGATGTAGTCGAGGAAGCCGTCGCCGTCGCTGTCGCCGCTGTCGCGGATCCAGCCGAGCGCCCCGCGGAGCGCCGGGAGGAGTTCGCGCACCTCGGCCTTCGGCATGCCGGCGCGCCACGCGTCGGCGAGAAGGCAGATCCACAGGGGGGTCGAGTCGACGCTGCCGTAGTACTTCGGCGGCAGCACGATGCCCTCGCCGGGGATCTCGAGCGCCGAGGCGCGCAGCTCGTGGAGGATCTTGCCGGGGTCCTGCGCGGTCTGCGCGTCGTCGTCGGTGCCCTGCAGGCGCGCGAGCACACGGAGGGTGGATGCCGCGATCTCGCGGTCGAGGGGGAGGGCCAGGCGCGCCGCCCAGATCGAGTCGCGGCCGAAGAGGGTGAAGAACCACGGCGCTCCCGCGGCGAAGAACTCGTCGCGGGGGTGCTCGGGGAGCACGAGCCGCAGCGCGTCGAGGTCGTCGAGCGCCGTGCGCAGCCAGCGCGCGAGCCGGGGGTCATCGGCCCGGGCGGCGACGGCCGCGGCATCCCAGCGCGCAGGGGCGATCGCGGAGCCGACGACCAGGGTGTCGTCGCGCAGGTTCAGGGTCCACCCGATCTCGACCGCCCCGAAGGCGGGGATCTCGAGGGTCCACGCGGCCTCGACACCGTCGGCATCGGATGCCACGCGGGCGCCCGGGGCGACCAGCTCGAGCCCCTGCGGGCCGGCGTCGATCCGGGCGTCGGCGCCGTCGATGACCACGTCGGTCTGCCGCGGGTGCGCGTGGCCGGACTTGACCTCGTGCAGCTGCGCGAATTCGGGGGTCAGCCGCAGGCGCAGCGTCGTGCGGAGGGGCTCGTCGACGCGCGAGTGCACCGTCCACGACTCGCTCACGACGCCGTCGTCGACCCGCCGGTCGCGCAGCAGCCGCACCTTGGGATCGGGGGTGGGGTCGTCGATTCCGCGCAGGATGCCGCCGAACACGACGCGCGAGGCGCCGTCCGGGGCGGTCGAGATCCATTCGATCGGCGACTCGTCGCACGAGGCGACGAGTGAACGGACGTGGCGGACGTCGCCGTGGTAGACGCCGTGGACGGCGGCGGCACCCATGTCGCCCGAGCCGTCGGACCACGCCTGGGTCGGCGCGCGCAGCACGATGAGGGCGTCGTTGAGCAGGGGCTGCAGGGGCATGGTCTCGGTGGTCGTCCCGTTCGGCGAGGTGGTGGGGGCGGTGGTCATTCTTTGACGGCTCCTTCGCTGGCGTTCATGATGCGGCGCTGGAAGATGAAGAACACCACGGCGACCGGGATCGTCATCAGGGCCGCGGCCGCGAGTTTGAGGGGGAATTGGCTGCCCTGGCTGAGCTGACCGCTCGCGAGGGACGCCACGCCCTTGGTCAGGGTGGTCAGCTCGGGCGATTGGGTGGAGATGACGAAGTGGCTGAGCTCGTTCCACGAGCCCTGGAACGACAGGATGACGATCGTGATCAGGGCGGGACGCGCCATCGGCAGCACGACCGACCAGAACACGCGGAAGGTGCCCGCTCCGTCGATGCGGGCCTGCTCCTCGACGGACGGCGGGATCGACTCGAAGAAGTTCTTCATGATGAACACGCCCGCGGCATCCACGAGGAGGGGCAGGATCATGCCCGCGTAGGAGTCGTACATGCCCAGCTGGTTGATCACGAGGAACTTCGGGATCAGCAGCACCACGGCCGGCACGGCCATGACCGCGACGAGGCCGGCGAACACGATGCCGCGACCGCGGAACTGCAGGCGCGCGAGCGCGTATCCGGCGAGGGAGTTGAAGAACACCCGGCCGAGGGTGACGAACACCGTCACCACGACCGAGTTGCCGAACCACACCGGGAAATCGGAGTTGAGGAAGAGGCGCTCGTACGCGGCCCACGTGAAGGGCTGCGGGGTCAGCGAGATCGGGTCGGCGGCCGCGGCGGCATCCGTCTTGAACGACGTCGCCACCTGAACGAGGAAGGGGTAGATGTAGATCAGCGCCAAGACGAGCAGCAGCACGTACAGGCCGATCTGCCAGCGCAGGGTCTTGGCCGACATGCGGTGCTTCACGGGGCGCGCGGGGCCATCGACGCGCTGCTCGGCGAGGACGGTCGTCTGCGGGGAGGCCGTGGCGGTCATCGCGTGACCCCCTTCTGTGCGGGCACCTCGTACTGGCGCAGACGACGTCGCGAGACCGGGCGATCGCGCAGCACGAAGCGCTGCAGGATCGTCAGGGCGACGATGATGACGAACAGCACGAAGGCGATCGCCGCGCCCTGTCCCCACTGCTGCGACAGGAACGCCGACGAGTAGCTGAGGTAGGCCGGGGTGAGGGTGGTCTTGCCGGGCCCGCCCTGGGTTCCGGTGTAGATCTGGTCGAACACCTGCCAGGTGCCGATGAGCCCGAGTGTCAGCACGGTGAAGAGCACGGGCTTGAGCTGGGGGAGGGTGACCCGCCAGAAGCGCTGCCAGCCGTTCGCGCCGTCCATCATCGCGGCCTCCTGCACGTCGGCGCCGATGTTCTGCAGGCCCGCGATGAACAGGAGCATGAAGGTGCCCGAGGTCGTGAACACCGCCATGAGGATGAACGCCGACATCGCCACCGAGGGGCCGGCGAGCCAATCCCACCACGACACGCCCAGCATCGTGTTGTCGGTCAGGACGGCGGGACCGCTGGTGACGCCCACCGCGGCGAGCAGGTTGTGCACGACGCCCGAGGGGTCGCTGAACCAGTTGGGGCCGTTGATGCCGAGCCACGACAGCACCTCGTTGACGGCACCGGATGCCGAGAAGAGGAAGAGCCACAGCACCGTGATGGCGACCGAGCTGGTCACCGAGGGGAAGTAGAAGGCGGTGCGGAAGAGGCCGCGACCGCGCAGGACCGCGCGGTTGACGAGCACCGCGAGGAAGAGCGAGAGGGCCGTCTGCAGCGGGACGACCAGCAGCACGTACCAGGCGTTGTTGCGCAGAGCGGTACCGAAGTCGCGCTCGGCGAGCCCGCCGCCGGTCGTGACGGCGGCGTAGTTGTCGAGGCCGACGAAGCCGACGCTCGGGGAGAAGGGACTGCCGCGTCCGGTCCAGTCCGAGAAGCTCACCCACAACGCCATCAGCACGGGGACGAGCAGGAACACGCCCAGGATGATCAGCACGGGGGCGGTGAAGAGCCAGCCGGCGGCGGCCTCGCCGCGCCGGATCCCCGCGGAGGGGGACCCGGCGCGACGCGGCGCTGTGGTGAGAGCACTCATGAGGGGGTCGCTTACTTGACGATCGCCTCGAGGTTGGACTGCGCCGTCTTCAGCAGCGCCTGCGGGTCACCGGTCTTCAGCGACTCCAGCTGCGCGTTGAAGTCGGTGATGACATCGGCGGCACCGGCCATGTTCGGCGGGAACTGCGCGTAGTCGGCGCCGGCGAGGAACGCGGTCTTGTCGGGGTTGGCGGTCGACCACGCGTCGGCGGCCGACTGGATCGAGGGCATCGGGCCGAACGCCTTCGAGAAGGCCAGCTGCTGGTCGGTGCCGGTCAGGTACTCCACGAGGGAGCGGGCCTGCTCCTGGTTTCCGCTGTCGGCGGCCATGCCCCAGCAGTTGGTGAACTGCAGCGTGCCCTTGCCGCCGGGGCCCGCGGGGAGCTCGGCGACGGTGTACTTCACGTCGGGGTAGTCGGCCGACATCGCGCCCGAGATCCAGTTGCCCTCGATGACCATCGCGGCCTTCTGGGTGCCGAACGCCTCGCCGCCCCAGCCCGCGCCCACGTCGGAGGCGAACGCGAAGGTGCCGTCGTTGAGGTGCGTCTTGACGTAGTCGAGCGCCTCGACGTTGGCGGCGCTGTCGGCGGTGGCCTTGCCGTCGGTGACGAGTCCGCCGCCGGCCTGAGCCATGAACGCGCCCACGCGCTGGTACTCGGCGCCGAACGCCAGGCCCACCCGGCCGTCGGTGGTGAGCTTCTGGGCGATGGATGCCAACTGATCCCACGTCGTGGGGATGTCGGCGTCTGTGAGTCCCGCCGCCGCCCACAGGTCGGTGTTGATGATCAGCGCGAGCGTGGAGAAGTCCTTGGGGGCGCAGAAGAACTGACCGTCGACGGTGAAGTTGTCGACGAGCGAGGGGTAGAAGTCGCTCTTGTTCGACAGGTCGTCGCCGTACGCCTGGATCGAGCCGTTCGCGGCGTAGCCGGCGAGGGCCTCGGGGGCGAGGTAGAACAGGTCCGGCGGCGACCCGGCGGCGAAGCCCTGCGACAGCTGCTGGGGGAGGTCGTTGGCGGTCTGCACCTCGGCCTCGACGCCCGACTGCTCGCTCCACGCGGCGACGGCATCGGTGACGGCCTGGGTCTCGGCGTCGCCCGAGGAGCCGATGAGCAGCGTGAGCTTTCCGCCGCCCGAGGCCTGGCCTTCGCCCGGGGTGTCGGAGAAGCCCGAGCCGCACGCGGTGAGCGTGAGGGCTCCGGTGGCGAGCAGGGCGCCGGCGGTGAGCCAGAGGCGGACAGGATGCCGTGTCATGTGTCTCTCTCCTTCGATGAGGCATGCGACCCCTCCGGGTGCTCGGAGGGCCGTCTTTTTGAACGTTCAAATGACGGTTCGACAAAGGTAAGGAACGGCGGGGTCGCGTGTCAAGCCGTCGCGGCGCCGACCCTTTAGGCTGACGAGACCGCGAGGGCGCGCACCGTGCCGCGCACGGAGGCGCCAGCGGTAAGGGACCCGGATCGCGGAGAGGGGAGTACGGCGATGATGAAAGCGCCCACCGTCGACGACGTCGCCCGCGTGGCGGGGGTCTCCCGCCAGACCGTGTCGAACGTCGTCAACACCCCCGATATCGTGCGCGAGACCACGCGGCTGCGCGTGGAAGCTGCGATCGCGGAGCTCGGCTACCGGCCGCACGCCGCCGCGCGGCGCCTGCGCACGCGCCGCAGCTCGACCATCGGCATCCACCTCGATCCCTACGCGGGAGGCATCGCCGGGGTCGTCCTCGATCGCTTCGTGCACGCCCTCACCGAGAGCGCGGGCGAGCGCGACATGCGCGTGCTGCTGTACGCCGCGCGCACCGCCGAAGAGGAGATCGACCGGCTGTCCGACCTGCGGGAGGGGGGAGAAGTGGATGCCGTCGTCATCACCGGAACGTTCCACGGCGACCCCCGCACCGGATGGCTGAACGCCCGGGGTCTGCCGTTCGTGTCGTTCGGTCGACCGTGGGGCGAGGACGACGTCGAAGCGCCCGCGCACCTGTGGGTCGACGTCGACGGCGCCGCCGGGACGCGCGCGGCGACCGCGCACCTGCTCGACGTCGACGGCGTGCGGCGCGTTGCCTTCCTCGGCTGGCCCGGCGGATCGGGGACGGGCGACGAACGCGAACGCGGCTGGCGCGAGAGCGTCGGGGCGGCGCGCGGACCACGCTGGGTGGTCGAGGACAGCGTGTCCCTCGCGCGCGACGCCGTGGCCGCGGGGCTCACGGCGGACCCTGCGGTGGACGCCATCGTGTGCGCGAGCGACTCCCTCGCGATCGGCGCCCACTTGGCGACCGCGCTCGCGGGGCGCCCCGACGTGCGCATCGTCGGCTTCGACAACACCCCGGCGGCCGAAGCCCTGGGTCTGTCGAGCGTCGAGCAGCTGCCCGAGCGGGTGGCATCCGGGGCCCTCGAACTGCTCATGGGCGACGGCAACGTCGTGGCCCCGCGCGCCGCGACCGCCGGCGCGGCGCACGTGCTGGTGGAGCCGCGGCTCATCGTGCGCTGACGCACGGGGTGTCGCCGGCGTGGGCTGTCGCGGGGGTGCGGTGTCGCTCGCGCGGTGTCGCTCGCGCGGTGTCGCGGGGGCGCGCTCTCGCTCGCGCGCGCTGTCGCGGGGGTGCGGGAGGTGGTTCGTCGGCGCCGGAGTGTTGCGGGGTGGGTTCATCGGTGCCAAATGGCGCCGATGAAAAGGTGCGTCGGTGGGCGGGGGTGTGGGGTGTGGTTCGTCGGCGTCGAAGTGTTGGGGGATGGGTTCATCGGTGCCAAATGGCGCCGATGAAAAGGTGCGTAAGGGGCGCGGAGGGGTGAGAGAGAGGGAAAGGGGGGCGTCAGGCGGGGCGGCCGATGCGGCGGGCGAGCTCGGTTGCCGTGGACGACGCCGCCGAGGCCAGCGCAGCGGCGTCGCGCGCGGGGCCGTCGGCGGGCCACGTGACCGCCACGGCCGCGGCGGGCCACCCGGCGTGATCGAGCACCGCGGCGGCGACGGAGCGGAATCCGGGGGTCACCTCGCCGTTCTCGCTCGCGAAGCCGTCCGCCCGTACCAGGCGCAGCACCTCGCGCAGCTCACGGGGGGTCGCGGGTCCTGAGCCGTGCCGCTGGGTGAGGGCGGTGGCATCCGGGAACAGCGCGCGCACCTGCTCGCGGGGGAGCGCCGCCAGCATCGCCCGACCCGTCGCGGTCAGGTGGGCGGGCAGGCGCACCCCCACGTCGGTCACCAGGGCGGGGCGCCGCGGCGCGCGTTCCTCGACGATGTACAGCACGTCGCGCCCGGCGAGCACGGCGAGGTGCGCGCTCTCGCCGACGCGGTCCGACAGACCGGCGAGCAGCGGGCGGCCGAGGCGGGCGAGCGGCTGCTGCCGGGCGTAGCCGCCGCCGAGTTCGAACGCCGCGGTGCCGAGTCCCCACCGGCGATCGCCGGGCAGGTGCACGACGTACCCGTGCTGCTCGAGCGTCGCCAGCAGGTGGTACACGCTCGAGCGCGGGATGCCGAGGGTGGATGCGATCGTCTGCGCGGCCATCGGGCCGGGTTGGCGCGCGAGAAGGGTGAGGATCCGCAGCGTCTGATCGGCGGCGGGGACCTGCGGGCGCGGAATGTCTGGCATGACAGACACAGGATGCCAGAACCCCGTCGTTTCGCGACAGCGGACGCGGTGGAATCGCCTCATGCACACGAGCGTCACCGTCGGATCCACCCCCCTCACCCCGCGCGAGGTCGTCGAGGTCGCGCGCCACGACGCGCGTGTGACCCTCGACGCGGAAGCGGTGCGGCGCGTGGCCGACACCCGCGCTCTGATCGACGGCCTGGCCGACGACCCGCAGCCGCACTACGGCATCTCGACGGGGTTCGGCGCCCTGGCCACCACCTTCATCGCCGAGGACCGGCGCGCGCAGCTGCAGGCGAGCCTCATTCGCTCGCACGCCGCGGGAACCGGTGCCGAGGTCGAGCGCGAGGTCGTGCGCGCGCTGATGCTGCTGCGCCTGCAGACGCTCGCGACCGGCCGCACCGGGGTGCGCCCCGTCGTCGTTGAGACGTACGCGGCTCTGCTCAACGCCGGGATCACCCCGGTCGTGCGCGAGTACGGCTCGCTCGGCTGCTCGGGCGACCTCGCTCCGCTGTCGCACGTCGCCCTCGCGGTGATGGGCGAGGGCGACGTGCGCGACGCCGCGGGGCAGCTGCGTCCGGCCGCGGACGCCCTCGCCGCCGCGGGCATCGCCCCCGTCGCGCTGCGCGAGAAAGAGGGGCTCGCCCTCATCAACGGCACCGACGGCATGCTCGGCATGCTGCTGCTCGCCCTGCACGATCTCGAGATGCTGCTGACCACGGCGGACGTCTCGGCCGCACTGTCGATCGAGTCGCAGCTGGGGACGGATGCCGTCTTCGCCGCCGACCTCATGGCGCTCCGCCCGCAACTCGGTCAGGCCGCCTCCGCCGCGAACCTGCGTTCCTTCCTGGCCGGCTCGCCGATCGTGGCGAGCCACCGCGGCCCCGAGTGCACGCGCGTGCAGGACGCCTACTCGCTGCGCTGCGCGCCGCAGGTGCACGGCGCCGCCCGCGACACGGTGGCTCACGCCGCGCATGTCGCGGAGCGCGAGCTGGCATCCGCGGTCGACAATCCGGTCGTCACCGTGGACGGCCGCGTCGAATCGAACGGCAACTTCCACGGGGCTCCGGTGGCCTACGTCCTGGACTTTCTGGCCATCGCGGTCGCCGATGTGGCATCCATGTCCGAGCGGCGCACCGATCGCGCGCTCGACGTGGCGCGCAGCAACGGGCTGCCCCCGTTCCTCGCCGACGAGGTGGGGGTCGATTCGGGGCTCATGATCGCCCAGTACGCCGCGGCGGGGATCGTGTCGGAGCTCAAGCGGCTCGCGGCGCCCGCGTCGGTGGACTCGATCCCCTCGAGCGCGATGCAGGAGGACCACGTGTCGATGGGCTGGGCCGGCGCCCGCAAGCTCCGCCGTGCGATCGACGGCCTCGCCCGCGTGCTCGCGATCGAGGTCCTGACCGGATGCCGCGCCCTCGACCTGCGCGCCCCGCTGCAGCCCGCCGCGGCCACCGGCGCCGTCCGCGACCTCGTCCGTCAGCGGGTGCTGGGCCCCGGCCCCGACCGCTTCGTCTCGCCCGAGATCGAGGCGGTCACCGCGCTCGTGCTCTCGGGCGGGATCGCCCGGGCCGCGCTCGAGCACGCGGAGCCCGCCCTCGTCCCGTCCCCCTGAACCACCCGCGCCCGATCGAAGGAGATCCCGCATGACCGACACCCTGGCATCCGCCGCATCCACGCACGAGACCGGCGTCCGCGGTCCCGTCCGCGCCGCGCGCGGCAACGTCCGCACCGCCAAGAGCTGGGGCGCCGAAGCCGCCAAGCGCATGCTTATGAACAACCTCGACCCCGAGGTCGCCGAACGCCCGGACGATCTGGTCGTCTACGGGGGCACCGGTCGGGCCGCCCGCTCGTGGGCCGCGTACGACGCGATCGTGCGCACCCTCGACGAGCTCGAGCCCGACGAGACGTTGCTCGTGCAGTCGGGCAAGCCGGTCGGCGTGTTCCGCACGCACGAGTGGGCCCCGCGCGTGCTCATCGCCAACTCGAACCTCGTCGGGGACTGGGCCACCTGGCCCGAGTTTCGCCGCCTCGAAGACCTCGGGCTCACGATGTACGGGCAGATGACCGCCGGGTCGTGGATCTACATCGGCACGCAGGGCATCCTGCAGGGAACGTACGAGACGTTCGCGGCGGTCGCGCGATCGCTCGGCCGGGAATCGCTCGCGGGCACTCTCACCCTCACCGCCGGCTGCGGCGGGATGGGCGGCGCGCAGCCCCTCGCGGTGACCATGAACGGCGGCGCGGTGCTGATCGTCGACGTGGACCGCTCGCGCCTGGACCGCCGCGTCGCGCACGGCTACCTCGACGAGGTGGCCCCGGACCTGGACGCGGCCGTGGAGCGCGTGGTCGCCGCGCGCGAGGCGGGGTCGGCGCTCTCGGTCGGCGTCGCCGGGAACGCGGCCGAGGTGTTCCCCGAGCTTCTGGCCCGCGGCATCCCGATCGACATCGTCACCGACCAGACGAGCGCGCACGACCCGCTGTCGTACCTGCCCGCGGGCCTGTCGGTCGACGAGTGGGCGGCCGAAGCGGCCCGCGACCCCGAGGACTTCACGCGTCGCGCCCGCGAGAGCATGGCGGCCCACGTGCGCGCGATGGTGGGATTCCAGGATGCCGGAGCCGCCGTCTTCGACTACGGCAACTCGATCCGCCGCGAGGCGGAGCTGGGCGGCTACGACCGCGCGTTCGCGTTCCCGGGGTTCGTGCCGGCCTACATCCGGCCGCTGTTCGCCGAGGGCAAGGGTCCGTTCCGCTGGGTCGCGCTCTCGGGCGACCCCGAGGACATCGCCAAGACCGATCGTGCCGTCGCCGAGCTCTTCCCGCACGACACCGCCCTGCACCGCTGGCTCGAGAAGGCGGGCGAGCAGGTGCACTTCGAGGGACTGCCGGCGCGCATCTGCTGGCTCGGCTACCAGGAGCGCCACCTCGCGGGGCTGAGGTTCAACGAGATGGTCGCCTCGGGGGAGCTGTCCGGACCGATTGTGATCGGCCGCGACCACCTCGACGCCGGATCGGTCGCCTCGCCCTACCGCGAGACCGAGGCGATGGCCGACGGCTCCGACGCGATCGCCGACTGGCCGCTGCTGAACGCCCTGCTCAACACCGCGAGCGGAGCCTCGTGGGTGTCGCTGCACCACGGCGGGGGCGTCGGCATCGGCCGCAGCATCCACGCGGGTCAGGTCTGCGTGGCCGACGGCACCGAGCTGGCCGCCGAGAAGCTCGCGCGCGTGCTCGTGAACGACCCCGGCACGGGTGTCATGCGGCACGTGGATGCCGGCTACGACCGCGCCCGCGAGGTCGCCGCCGAGCGCGGCCTGACCGTTCCGATGCCATGACGACGCTGCTGCTGACCGGCATCGGGGAGCTGACGACGAACGTCGCCGATGCCGGTGACGCGTGCGGCACGCGGCACGATGCCGCCGTCCTCGTCCGGGACGGGGTCATCGCGTGGGTCGGTTCGTCGCGCGACGCTCCCGAGACGGAGGCGACGGTCGTGGACGTCGGCGGGCGGGCCGTCGTGCCGGGGTTCGTCGACAGTCACACGCACCTCGTGTTCGCGGGCGACCGGTCCGACGAGTTCGCCGCGCGAATGGCGGGCTCGTCCTACGCCGCGGGCGGTATCCGCACGACCGTCGCCGCGACCCGTGCGGCCTCCGACGACGCCCTCCGGGGACGACTCGCGGCCCTCGTCGCCGAGTGCCGGGCGCAGGGCACGACCACGCTCGAGATCAAGACCGGCTACGGCCTCGACGTCGTCACCGAGACGCGTCTCGCCCGACTGGCCCGCGAGGTGACCGACGAGGTGACGTTCCTCGGCGCGCACGTCGTCGCGCCGGAGTTCGCGGGCCGGGCGGAGGCGTACGTCGACCTCGTCACGGGGGACATGCTCGCCGCCGTCGCCCCGTTCTCGCGCTGGGTCGACGTGTTCTGCGAGGAGGGCGCCTTCAGCCCCGCGCTGAGTCGGCGGGTGCTCGAGGCGGGCCGGGCGGCGGGTCTCGGCATCCGTGTGCACGGGAATCAGCTCGGTCCGGGCGGGGGCGTCGCTCTCGCCGTGGCGATGGGCGCGGCGGCCGTCGATCACTGCACGTACCTGACGGACGACGACATCGCGGCGCTCGCCGCCTCGGACACCGTCGCGACCCTGCTGCCGGGCGTGGAGTTCTCGACGCGGCAACCGTATCCCGACGCCCGACGCCTGCTCGACGCCGGCGTCACCGTCGCGCTCGCGAGCGATTGCAATCCCGGGTCGAGCTTCACCAGCTCGATGCCGCTGATGATCGCCCTCGCCGTGCGCGACATGGGGATGACCGTCGACGAGGCAGTGTGGGCGGCGACCGCCGGCGGCGCACGGGCGCTGCGCCGCGACGACGTGGGTGTCGTCGCTCCCGGACGCCGGGCCGATCTCGTCCTGGTGGACGCGCCGTCGCGAGTCCACCTGGCCTATCGGCCGGGGGTGCCGCTGGTGCGCCGGGTGTGGAAGGACGGCGTCGAGGTGTGACCTCGTCCGGGTGGGTGGCGCCTACCGGCGTTCCCGCGCCGCCGCCCTCGCCTCCGTCATCGGTCGCGGCGGTGCCGCCGTGCCCGCGGCACGGTCGGAGCGACCGATCGTCTCTCCCGGTGGGGCTGGTGCGGATGCCGGGACTCAGGGCGTGAACAGCTCGAACTCGTCGGGGGGAACGGCATCCACGTCGTCCCAGGTGCCCTCGTGCCAGGTGAACACCGCCACGGCGCACGTGACCATGCGCTCGTCGCGGTCGGCCAGGCGCGAGACGAGGGCGCTCATGCCGGGGTCGTGCGCGACGACCATGACCTCGTCGGCCCCGGCGGCCCGCGCGGCGGCGAGCAGGGCGTCGGGGGCGGCGAGGTAGAGCTCCGCCAGCTCGCGCACCTCGGTGTCGAAGACGACCGAGAACGCCTCGGCGGTCTGCCGGGCGCGCAGGGCCGTGCTCGACAGCAGGGTCTCGGGGCGGACGCCGGCCTTGAGCACCGTGCGGGCCATCGCGGGGGCGTCCCGGCGTCCGCGGTCGTTCAGCGGCCGGTCGTGATCGTCGAGGCCCTCGTCGGCCCAGTCCGATTTCGCGTGTCGTGCGAGGACGAGTTGGATCATGGTCGTTCCGCCAATCCGGCCAGGAGCTCCAGGACGCACAGGGCGGCCAGTCGAACGGTTCGCCCGTCGGCGGCGTCTGCCGTGGCATCCACCTCGACGATGTCGGCGCTGGTCACGCCGGGGTCTCGGGACAGGCCGCGCACGAGCGCGCGCAGCTCCCACGCGGCGAGGCCGCCGGGAACGCTCGCGGGGCAGCCCGGGGCGACGGAGCGGTCGCACACGTCGACGTCGATGTCGAGGTGGATGCCGCCGGTTGCGGCTCCCTGCCGGTCGCCGCCGGCGATGCGCAGGGCCTCGGCGACGACGTCGTCGATGCCGCGGCGGCGCACCTCGTCGATCGCGATGACCGTGATGCCGGCGTCGTCGGCGCGGCGGGCGTATGCGGCGGAGTTGGCGAAGTCGGCGATGCCGATCTGCACGATGCGTCGGGGGTCGAGCCCGTCGGCGATCAGGCGGCGGACGGGGGAGCCGTTGGACGCGCCGTCGCGCAGGTCGAAGTGGGCGTCGAGCGTGATGAGACCCCGTGCACCCCGCCCCTGCGCGACGGCGTAGGTGGCGGAGTTGTCGCCCCCCAGGGCGATGACGAGCCGTGCCGCATCGAGCTGCGAGACCGCTGTTCGCACGCGCGCCTCGCCCTCCAGGCCGTCGGGATCGGCGACGTCGCCGGCATCCGCGATGCGCAGTACGTGGTTCAGGTCGACCGGGGGTGGACCCAGCACGGTCGGCGAGAAGCGACGCAGGGCCGCCCGCACCGCGGCGGGCGTCTCGGACGCACCGGTGGGCGAGAGCGACGTCTCGTGGGCGGGGACGCCGAGGATGACGGCATCCGCGTGCGACGAGGGCGGCGGCCAGTCTCCGGCGCGCGGCCACAGCGGATCGACGGACAGAGCGCTCATGCCGACACGTAGACCCACGCGGTGCGCCCGCTCGCGAGCACGACCGAGGTGCGCCGGTACAGCGCCACCTCGTACTCGTCGGCGGCGTCGAGCTCTTCGGCATCGAGCGCGAGGACGCGTCCGAAGACGCGATCGCGCGGATCGCCGGTGCGGCGCAGGACGGGGTGCTCGTCGAGTCCCGAGAGCTGGGCGACCCGTTCGTCGCCGACGTCGACCCACTCGAGCCGGTGCCCGGCCAGCGCGTCGTCGTCGCCCTCGACGACGCGGCCGAAGGTGTCCAGCTGCACGTCGGGCAGCTGGAGCGTCCCGTAGGTGAAGAGGAACTCCGCGGTCCCCGAACCGTCGCTCACCCGGCCCAGGGTACTCACCCGGGGACCGCGCGGGCCGGTGCGACGCGGGGCCGCGTCGCGCAACGTCGCGGACGCGGCGCGATGCGGGCCGGTGCGGGCGCGCTCGCTCGGCGCGATCGAGCGCCGCGACCGATGCGCGCGCCGCCCGGCTGGGACGGTCACGATCCCCACGTCAGGTGCGCGACCGTGAAGATGACCAGTCCCGCCAGGGCGCCGACGATCGTGCCGTTCAGGCGGATGTACTGCAGGTCGCGCACCTGACGTGGGGATCGTGACCGTCCCAGCCGGGCGGCGCGCGCATCGGTCGCG
>NZ_CAJYPF010000011.1 GCF_913776565.1 uncultured Microbacterium sp.
CCGGGGGTCGGGCTCCGGGATCACACACCAGGTGACCGAGCCCGTCGATGCCCCGAACCCGCCGGGATCGGGTCGGGTCAGGTCGCCTCGTCGTCGAACGGCGGGCGCTCCCCCGCGACGAACGGCGTCGTCGCCGGCTTCTCGCGCGCGGCGAGAGCCGCGGCACCGGCGGCGCGCATGGTCGCCGTGGGCGTGTCGTCGAGAAGAGCCTCGCGGATGATGCGGCGCGGGTCGTATTGACGGGGGTCGAGCTTCTTCCAGTCGACGTCGTCGAACTCGGGCCCCATCTCGTCGCGCATGCGCGTGCGCGCGCCCTGCAGCGTCTCTTTCGCGCGCCTGGTGAACTTCGCCAGGGCCTCCGCGTAGCGCGGAAGGCGCTCGGGGCCGATGAGCACGGCGGCGATCACGCCGATCAGCATCAGCTTCTCGATCGTGAGGCCGAAGAACATGGGTCCAGATTACCGGCCGCGCCTGGGGGGCTTGCACCGCGGGGCCGTCTAGCCTGAGGGGTGGAGGTCCACGTGAGCGGTCATGAGGCGAACGAGCGGTTCGTGCAGGAGACGACGGTCGAGCCCGAGCACATCGCTCGCGCTCGGGCGCACGCGCTCGAGCTCGGCGCGGCCCCCATCAGCCCCGCCGTCGGCGCCCAGGCCGCGGTGCTCTCGGCCGCGTCGCGCGCGCTCAACATCGTCGAGGTCGGCACCGGCGGGGGCGTCTCGGGGCTGTGGTTGCTGCACGGTTCGCCCCGCGCGACGATCACCACGATCGACAGCGAGCCCGAGCACCTCGGCGCGGCACGTCAGGCCTTCGCCGATGCCCGCATCCCCGCCGCACGGGCGCGCTTCATCACCGGTCGCGCCGCCGACGTGCTGCCCCGCATGAACGAGGCCTCCTACGACATCGTCTTCATCGACGCCGACCCCGAGGGCGTGATCGAGTACGTGGAGCACGGTCTGCGTCTCGTGCGCGCGGGCGGCACGGTGCTCATCCCGCGGGTGCTCTCCGGCGGCGCCGTCGCCGACCCCGTGCGCCGCGACCCCGTCACCACCGCGTACCGGTCGCTCATCCAAGAGGTGCAGGCTTCCCCGGCCGTCATCGGCGCCCTCTCCACGACGGGCGAGGGGCTGCTGCAGCTGACCACACGTCCCCCACAGGGCTGAGTCGACCCGAGCGCGCAGCCGCCACGGAAGCCCGCCACACGGAGGGCGACCCGCGGCGGTCGTCCACACCTTTTCGGTTGGACGCGCCGCCCGCCGGGGGCACGGCATCCATCGATTCTTTCCGTGGCGCGTCCCGCCGAGAACGACGAAAGCCGATCCCGAAGGACCGGCTTTCGTGAGCTCGAAGATCGTCAGGCGGCGCCGACGACCCCTCCGAGCACGTCGTAGAGTTCTTTCGCCTCAGCGTCGTTGACGGAGACGACGAGTCGCCCGCCACCCTCGAGCGGAACCCGCACGATGATCAACCGGCCCTCCTTCACGGCCTCCATCGGTCCGTCACCGGTACGCGGCTTCATGGCTGCCATCGCGGCCCCCTTTTCGTGATTGGTCTCCGACTAGTTTAGTCGGTCGCCGCGAAGACCCCGTGTCGAGGCGCCCGCGTCGCGGTCATCGAACGTCTCAGGGGATCTGCCAGTAGGCGTTGCCCAGGCCGTACATGTTGTAGATCCACCACCACTGACCCAGCAACGACAGGGCCAGGATGCCGCCGCGCCACGCACGCGAGCGCGGAACGGCCAGCGCTCCCCACAGCGGCGACACCGGCACGAGAAGGCGGAACACGCTCGACTGCGGGAAGAACACCAGCAGCAGGTAGATCAGATAGCTCGCCGACCAGAGGCGCACCTCGACGCCAAGCTTCTTCACCTGCGGCACGAACAGCAGCACGCACGCGATGCCGACGATCAGCGCGACGAGGAAGGCATACCCCGCCCAGACACCGAGACCCCACTGCGTGAACCAGAAGCCGGCGGCCTGCACCCACCCGTCACCGGGCAGGAACCCGCCCTCGCTGTTGCCCGTCCAGTTGCGGCGCCAGGCGAGCTCGGTCGCCAGGTAGGCCCCCTGATCGCCGGTGACCGCGGCCGCGATCACCTGCCACGAGAACCCGACGATCGTGGCCAGCGCCCCCAACGCGACGATGTGTACCACCTCGCGCGACGGCAGCGGTTCGTGCCGTCGCCGGAGGAATCGATGGATGCCGTACGCCCCCAGGAACAGCGCGAAGGCCAGGATGCCGGGACGGGTGAAGCCCATCGCCGGCACGAGGGCGTAGAGCCAGCCCCACCGTCGCCGCTGGACGCACCGCAGAGCCGAGAAGAGCAGGAACAGGAACAGCGACTCGGCGTACCCGACCTGGAACAGCGCCGCGAGCGGGCCGCACGCGAACAGGACGACCGCCCATATCGCCGCCGACGCGCCGATGCGCTCGCGCAGCAGAGCGTGCAGCACGACGCACGCGCCGTATCCCGACAGCAGCGAGACGGTCACCGCGCCGGCGCCCCACGACCCCATGAGCGCCCCGACCGCTCCCGACAGCCAGGCGTACAGGGGCATGAAGGCCCAGGCGTTCTCGGCGATGTGCCCACCCGCGGCGAGAGGCAGCTCGGTCGGATAGCCCGACACCGCGACCAACCAGTACCACTGGGCGTCCCACCCGATCGAGAGCTCGGCGAGAGACGGAGAGACGCCGTAGCGCGACGCCGGGGTCGACAGGGCCGCGGCGACGACGAAGAACCCGGTCGTGATCAGACGGGCCACGACGTAGATCAGCGCGATGCGCGCCGCCACCGGCAGGCGCGACCACGCCCGGACCGGGGCGGATGCCGCGACCCCGGTGGTCACGACCCGCTCAGCCAGGCGCGGAGACCGTTCTCGACCGCGACGATCTGCGCGACGGGGACGCGTTCCTCGTCGTGATGCGCGAGGTGCGGGTCGCCGGGACCGTAATTGACGGCCGGGATGCCGAGGGCCGAGAACCGCGCCACGTCCGTCCAGCCGTACTTGGGCTTGGGGGTGGCGCCGACGGCATCCACGAACTGTTTCGCGAGTTCGGCGTCGAGTCCGGGACGGGCGCCCTCGGCGATGTCGACGATCTCGACCTCGAACCCGGTGAAGACGTCGCGCACGACACGCTCGGCGCCCGCCGCATCACGGCTGGGGGCGAAGCGGCAATTGACCTCGACGGCGCACGCGTCGGGGATGACGTTGCCCGCCACGCCGCCCGTGATCGACACGGCGTTCAGACCCTCGCGGTAGACCAGTCCCTCGACCTCGATCTCGCGCGCGCGGTACTCAGCGAGGCGGGCGAGGATCGGGGCGGCCTTGTGGATGGCGTTCTCGCCGATCCAGGAGCGGGCGCTGTGCGCGCGGACGCCGGTGGTGCGCACCACGGCGCGCAGGGTGCCGTTGCAGCCCCCCTCGACCTCGCCGTTGCTCGGCTCGCCGAGGATCGCGAAGTCGCCCTCGAACAGGTCGGGGCGGTTGCGGGAGAGTCGTCCGAGGCCGTTCAGCGACGAGTCGACCTCTTCGTGGTCGTACCACATCCACGTGATGTCGACCGGGGGTGCGTCCAGCTCTGCGGCGAGCTTGAGCTGCACGGCGACACCCGCCTTCATGTCGACGGTGCCGCGTCCCCACAGGAACGCCTCGCCGTCGATCTCCCGGTCCTCGACGGGAAGGTTGCGGTTGATGGGCACCGTGTCGATGTGCCCGGCGATCACCACGCGGCGCGCGCGGCCCAGCGTGGTGCGGGCCACGATCGTGTCGCCGTCGCGGATCACCTCAAGGTGGGGGTACGCCGAGAGGGCGGCCTCGATGGCATCCGCGAGAGGAGTCTCTTCTCCCGACTCGCTGTGGATGTCGCAGACGGCCCGCGTGAGGGCGACGGAAGAGGACGTGAGGTCGAGCCCGGACATGCCCCGATCCTTTCACACGCGGCCGCGCCGGTAGCCTGGGCCTGTGAGTGACGAACGACTGATCAGCGCTGCCGGCCTCTCGACGCGGACCACCGGAGGGACGGTGCTCGACGCATGGTTCCCGGCCCCTCGGCTCGGCGGAACGGAGAACCTCGCCGCGCTCGAAGCCGAGCTGTCCGCGTCCGCGGGCGCCGACGAACGCCGCGGCGTCGTCGTCGAGACCGTGTCCCTGCAGATCGACGCGGATGCCGCCCCGACCTCGACCGTCGACGCCTACCTGCGCCTGCACGCGCTGTCGCACCTGCTCGTGCGTCCGAACGAGATCAACCTCGACGGCATCTTCGGCCACCTGCCCAACGTGGCCTGGACCACCGCCGGCCCGATGCACCCCGACGACGCGACGCGCCTGCTCCCGCGGCTTCGGGCCCACGGCATCCAGATCCAGGGACTCGACAAGTTCCCGCGCCTGACCGACTACGTCCTGCCCACCGGGGTCCGCATCGCCGACGCGTCACGGGTACGTCTGGGCGCCCACCTCTCCCCCGGCACCACCGTCATGCACGAGGGCTTCGTCAACTTCAACGCGGGCACCCTCGGCTCGTCGATGATCGAGGGGCGCGTGTCGCAGGGCGTCGTGATCGGCGACGGCACCGACATCGGCGGTGGCGCCTCGATCATGGGCACGCTGTCGGGCGGCGGCACCCACCGGGTCTCGATCGGCGCGCGGACCCTGCTGGGCGCGAACGCCGGCATCGGCATCTCGCTGGGCGACGACTGCGTCGTCGAGGCCGGGCTCTACGTCACCGCGGGGACGAAGGTGCGCGTCGGAGACGAGACCGTCAAGGCCGGCGACCTGTCGGGGCGTGACGGCATCCTGTTCCGCCGCAACTCCCTCACCGGCGCGGTCGAGGCCTCGGCGCGCGCCGGAGTTGGCGTGACGCTGAACGAGGCTCTGCACGCCTGAGGGCATCGCGTCGGCCTGCGCACCCGCGGGGTTGCGCGCCCGCGGGGTTGCGCCCCCGCGGGGTTGCGCGCCCGCGGTGTTGCGCGCCCGCGGTGTTGCGCGCCCGCGAGGTTGGCGCCGATAAACGCTGTTTGTGCCGAGAAACGCGCTGTCGCCGCGTTTCTCGGCACGGATGGCGTTTATCGGCGTGACGGCGCCGAGGCGGCCCGCCCTCGTCAGTCACGCACCCGCACCGACAGGCACGTCACGCACCCCTCGAGCTTCTCGAACTCGCTGATGTCGACCGTGACGACCTCGAGCCCCCGCGCGCGGTGCGCCGCGGCCGTCTCGGGGGCGTCCGACGACATGAGCACGGTGCTGTCGTCGAGCACCACCACGGCGGTGCCGTGCTCCTCGGGAACGCCCGCGAACCGCGGGAACAGGCCGGGTTCATCGACGAGCGGCGGAAACCCGATCACCGTGCCGTCCGGAAGCGCCGTCACCCCCGACTTCAGGTGCAGCACCTTGGTGACCGGAATCTCGCGCACGACCCACCCGCGCGGCTCGAGCAGCGTCCGCAGCTGCGCGATACCCTCCGCGTTCGTGCGCGACGATGCGCCGACGTAGACGGTCTCGCCGACCTTGAGCACGTCGCCGCCGTCGAGCGTTGCGGGGTCGGTGA
>NZ_CAJYPF010000012.1 GCF_913776565.1 uncultured Microbacterium sp.
GAGGCATACGAGCCAGGCGAGAGCGCGGCGCCGACGACGGGGACGAAGACGCGACGGAGCCCTGACGATCACGCGAACACCCTAGACGGGGCGCGACGGCGAAGGACTCCATCGATCACCTCCCCGCCTAGACTGAAAATCCGATACGGGGGAGTGTTCATGGGTTCCGCAGCAGCACGCGGCAAGGCCGTCACAGGCGTGGTCGCGATCGGGAGCGCGCTCCTCCTCCTCGCCGGATGCGGTGCACCGCCGTGGGCGCAGGGCAGCGGACAACAGGCGGCTCCGACCACGGCCGCGCCGTCGATGACCGCGGCTCCGCAGCCGGTCCGCAACGATCTCTCGAGCGGGTCCACCCAGCGAACGCTGACCGCCGGGGCCGTGGCCGCGACGGTCGACTATTGGTCGACGCTGTCGATGGAGCGCTGGACCCCGACGGCGCTCAAGCCGGTCAGCTTGTCCATGGTGACCACGGTCACTCCCGACGACGGTCAGAAGGTGTACCTGCAGCGGGCCACGATGACAGCGGTGCCGGGCAACGCGTCGCAATCCTTCTCGCCGCTCCCGGCGCAGGTCGACCAGACCGACGCGCCCGGCTACCTGGTGCTCTCGCCGTACAGCTACTCGCAGACGTTCAACGTCGGCGAGGTCCCCGCCGACGCGACATTTGTCACCCTTCAATTCACCTTCGAGTACCTGGTGCAATCCACCCCGACGTCGAACGAGTTCGCAAAGCAGACGGCGAGCGACACCCTCACGGTGGCGATCGCGGATGCCGCCGGCAGCGCGTCCGGCTGATCAGAGCCGCACGCGCTCCCATCTGTCCCCGCCCTGGCGGGTCGCCGTCGCGGCGGCTTCTTCGGCGGCCGCGATGAGTGCGCCCAGATCGAAACCGCAGGCCTCCGCGGGCACCCAACCGATGCTCGCCGACAGCTGCACGTCGACGAGGGTCGATGCGTCCAGATCGGTGATTCTCTGCAGCATCGACCGCACGTGCGCGCGCAGGTCGGAGTCGGGGCGGCACACGAGGGCCACCACGTGACCGCGCATCTCGCTTCCCAGATCGGCCCCGGCGGGAAGGCATTCCGCAACGGCCTTCTCGAATGCCGCGGTAAGGCGATACCAGGCGTTCTCACCGGCAGCGCTGCGCACCTGCGTGGGGTCGTCGAGTCGGATGCAGAGCACGGCCCAGTGCGACTCTCCGGCGCGGTGGGCTCGACGCAACCGATCCGTCGCCGTCACCACGAAATGGGGCCAGCTCGTGGCCGAGGTGCGACCGCTGGGCGACACCGAGGTGAAATAGAGCAGCGACACGGTCGCGCACACGAGGAAGACGAGCATCGCGAGGCCGTTGATGACGCGGGCCAGGGCGAGGTCGCCGATCGCGGCAGGAGCGGCCAGGCCCGACACGAGGATGGCGACCCCGACGGCGACGAACGCGACGCACACGACGGAAAGTGGCAGGGCGAGGCGTTCGAGTCGATCCGCTGCCCGGCGCAGCTCGGCGGCCGTCAGCCCGGCGAAGACGGAAGCGCCGACGAAGGCCAGGCGGAAGCTCAACCCGTATGCGCCCGGGTCGACGACGATCGTGAACACCGCAGCGGTCGCGACCGCGTAGACCGCGCCGACCCACGGCAGAGCGCGTACGCCTCGGCGCGCGCGGAAACCCGACCAGATGAGCGCGGGGGCGCCCAGCATGAGCCCGAGCCCGGCGCGTCGCACACTCTCGTCCTCGAGGATCGTGCCCGTCACGGACACCCATGTGCTGGTCATGGCCAGGACGAATGCCAACGACCACAGCAACGCCGACCGCGACGGCCGGTGCAGGAAGCCCAGGCCGATCACCATCACCGTTCCGAGCGTGGCGACCGTGGCCTGGGCGAGTCCGAGGTTCGACAGAGCATCCGTGGGGATCATGCGGCCGCGGAATCGCTTCGGGCGGGAAGTACCACCGTGACCGTCGTCCCGGTGCCGAGTTCGCTTTCGAGGAAGAGCGACCCGCCCTGGTCCTCCACGATGCTGCGGATGATGCCCATCCCCAGGCCGGTGCCCGGGGTCGAGCTCTCGCGAACCGCCTGCGCGCGGAAGTACGGGTCGAAGACGCGTGCGAGATCATCGGGATGGATGCCGATACCCGTGTCGGAGAAGTGCAGGATGACGTCGTCGGGGGAGACTTCACCCGAGATCCGGATCGTTCCGCCCGCCGGCGTGTACTTGATGGCGTTGCTCAGGATGTTGTCGAAGGCCTGGCGGAGGCGGAACGCATCGCCGGTCACCTCGGCTGAAGCGGGCAGGTCGTCGACGACACTCACGCGGCGTGCGCTCGCCGCGGGGCGGAACGAGGCCAAGGACGAGGCGATGATCCGACTCGCGTCCGCGGCCGCCGGAGGGGCGGAATCGCGGAACACCCCCCTGGAGGTGGCCAGGATCTCCGAGATGAGCTTCTGCATCCGTTCTCCGGCGCCCGCGATCACTTCGAGCTGTTCGCGCACCTTGGGGCTGAGATCAGGGTCGTCCAGGGCCAGATCGGCATGGCCCACGATCGCGGTGAGGGGGTTGCGCAGCTCGTGCGACACCGTGGCGGCGAGACGCTCGCGAGCACGCTCGGACTCGATCAGCGCCGTGATGTCATGGACGATCAGAAGCGTGCTCTCGGGTTCGTCGGACGAGATCAGACGGCGTGTCGAGGCGGACAGGGCGTGCCACTCGCCGTGCGGGTCGAACAGCCACACGCGTTCGTCGTCGAACTGCTCCCCCCGGGCGGCGCGGGCGAAGGGACGCTCGGAATCAGGCAGCGGCTCGCCGCGCAGAGTGGCGTACTCGACGGCGCTGCCGGGACGTTGCGGCTCATCGCGTTCGACGCCGTACAGGGCTACGTAGGTGTCGTTGAGCGCGAGGACCTCTCCGTCGGCGGAGAGGCGCGCGATGCCGGTGTCCAGGCCGTTCAGCATCTGCGACACGCGTCGTTCCTGGCCGGATACGCGCTGAAGAGTGCCCTGCAGGCGGCTCGCCTGACGGCGCAGCAGCTGCTTGAACGCCCGGGTCTGACGGGCCGACAGGAACGAGGTGATCGCGATGAAGGTCAGGGAGAGAAGAACGACGATGAGTCGCAGCGCCGACGTGGGGCCGGCGTCATTGACGGTCGTGTCCACCACGATGATGACGCCCACCGCGGCGAGGGCCGAGATGAGGTAGGCGAGGGTGAAGTGGGTGGCGATCCAGATGATCGGGAAGACCCAGAAGAAGCCGAATCGCAGATCCGTTCCGAAGCTGAGCAGACCGATGCCGACGATGTCGCCGAGGGGAACGATCGAAACGGTCCACCGGGGGAGTCGGTGCCAGGGGACCACGATCGCCGCCGCCGTCAGAGCGATGACGACTCCCACTCCGGACGAGAACGGCCAGTGGGTGAAGAGGGAGGGCTCGAGCGCCTGGACGAGCAGGACCGTGATGACGACGCTCGCCCCGAGCACGAGCTGCAGCAGCCATACGGAGCGGGTCCGGCTGCTCGGTGCCTTCGCCCCGTCGTCGTGCAGACCATCCGGAGGAACCGCCGGGGGGACGTTCCTCAGGGATGTCATGAAATCGAGTGTATAGAGAGTGGTGTAGTCTTCTGCGCGCCATCCTGTCTCTGCTCGCCGCGCGTGATCCCGCATCACGACGCCCGGTCAGACTCCCCCTGAGGCCTGCATCCCGCAGCGTGATGGTCGTTCAGCGACCTCTGCGCACTCCGCGCTTCTTCCTCAGGAGACAACCGTGAGCCCGACCACTCGCCGACGCGTCCGCGCGTCCGCCCTCGCCCTCTCCCTCGCCCTCGTCACCCCCCTGGCTCTGGGCGGGTGCGCGCAGGTCGCGCAGGCGTTCAACGCCCTGCCGGGACAGATCGGCGGCGGGTCGTCCGTCGTCGTGGCGACCCCCGTCCCGCAGGCGACGGGCGATGCGCAGCCTTTCGACTCGCAATTCACCTACGACGGGTCCGTGTCGTTGACGTCCGAGGTCGCCGACGGTCTCGATCTGCGCCTGGACGTCTGGGCGGTCGAACCGAAGCGCACCCGGGAGTGGACGCCCACCAACGAGAAGCAGCTCGGTTTCGCCGTCAACGTCGTGGACCGCCGCGTCGACGAGAAGGCTGTGCTGGCGCAGAAGCGCCGGGTGTACGTCTCGTCCATCTCGATCACGTCCCAGACGGCGCAGGTCGGCGGTCAGGTGTCCAATCCCTTCCAGTTCAGTGCCGACCCACGCACTCTCGTTCCCTCGGACACGTTGCGATCCGACCGGGGGCTGCTGCTGAACAGCTTCCAGGGCGGTCTGCTCGTGCCGACCACCTCGATCCGGCAGCTGCCCGTGGACACCTACGGCATCACGCTCGAATTCGCCTTGAACGTGGCGGTCGAGGGCGCGGCGAACACCGACTCGTCCTTCTCGCAGCAGACCGTGTACCAGTACCTGCCCATCGCGATCTTCGCCGACGAGGGACAGACGTCGACCTCGGGGCAGACCGGGGGTTCCTCCAGCAGCACGGGTCGCGCGCCGGGCTGGGGCCAGACCAGCGGTCAGGGCTGAGCAGCCCGCGCGGACTCAAGCTCCGCCGGGGTGTCCCTGGCGCGGCCTGAGCCTACGACTCTCCATGAGCAGCGACAGGTCGTCGACGTCCATGATGAGGAAGTGCTCGAAACACAGATCGGGCACGTCGTCGTACTCGATCGAGGGCATGCGCAACGCGAAGGCCCGACGAACGGCTTTCTCCACCTCGCCGGCGTCGGTGCTCGCTGCAGCGATCGAGAAGACGATGTCGCGTGCCGGCATCCCCGTCACCGTTCCGGGGAGGGCGTCGCTGAGAGCCTCGGCGACGGTCCTGAGCATCACCTCGCCGCGTTCGACGGTGTGGGCCGCCCGGATGAGGTCGATCTCGGGCACACGCACCAGGGTGGCGCGCACGGTCGCGCCAGCGCTCAGCAGGCGGGAGGTCTGCCGGCGCAACGCGCCACGGTCGTGAGCGCGTGTCCCTGGCGCGGGGGCGTCATCGAGCTGCCGGCCGATCAGCACCGCCCCCACCGAGACGAGCATGATCGCCACCGCGCTCGCCGCCGCCGTCGACTCGGCCGAGACCGGCCCGGCGGAGGTCAGGACATCGTTGCCGAAGATCGCCGAGGCCGCGAGACGCACCAGGTTGAAGGCCGCGTAGACCCCCAGCGTCCACGACAGCAGTCGAGCCGCCTTCAGATCACCGAGCGGTCGTCGGGCGCACTCGAGCGCCCCGAGGGAGCCGAAGACGGCAAGACCCGCGGTCTTGAGCAGCGTCGCATCCTCGAGGGGG
>NZ_CAJYPF010000013.1 GCF_913776565.1 uncultured Microbacterium sp.
TTCCGCGACCTGCTCGGCATCGTGTCCGAGGAGTTCGCGCCCCTCGGCCCCGCCCAGACCGTCGCTCTGGACGACGGCACGATCGGTTCACTGTGGTCGGAGCGCCTGCGCGCGGTCGACGCCGAGATCGACGCCCGCTTCGTCGACGGCCCCGCCGCGGGCCTGCCCGCCCGGACGCGCCGCCGGGTCGGCGCCGGCACGGCGTGGTACCTCGCCACCCTGCCCGCCGCCGAGGCGTACCGCGACCTGCTCTCGGCCGCGGCCGAAGCCGCCGGCATCCGTCCGACGCTCGCCCGACCGGGCGTCGAGGTCGTGCGTCGCGCGGACGCGGAGCGCGCGTTCACGTTCGTCGTCAACCACACCACCGAGACGGTCGAGATCGCGGCGCACGGCCGCGACGCGATCACCGGCGAGACCGTCGCGGGCCCCGTCACCGTCGCCGGCGGTGCCGTCCGCATCATCGAGGAGACCCAGTGACCACCACCGTCCCGGCCCCGACGCGGGCCGCGCGCGCGAACGAGCCGAAGCCCCGGCGCGCGCGCGTGCCGTTCAAGAGCGCGATCGTCATCCTGCTCGCCCCCTTCGCGGTGCTCTTCGCGCTGTTCTACGTCCTGCCCATCGTGTTCGCGATCGTGCAGTCGCTGCTCGTCGTCCGCCGCGAGGGCACCTTCGGCAAGGCCGAGCTCGTGTTCGGCGGCTTCGCGCAGTACGCGCAGGTGTTCCAGAACGAGGCGTTCTGGTCGTCGATGCTGCGCATGCTCGCGTTCGGCGTGGTGCAGGTCCCGATCATGCTCGGTCTGGCACTGATCTTCGCGCTGCTGCTGGACTCGCCGCTGCTCAAGGGCAAGCGCTTCTTCCGCCTGGCGTTCTTCGTGCCCTACGCCGTTCCCGGCGTCATCGCCGCGATCATGTGGGGCTCGCTGTTCTCGCCCAACCTCTCGCCGTTCACGGCGCTGACGCAGAACGTCGACTTCCTCGGCGCCGACCTGGTGCTGTGGTCGATCGCCAACGTCGTCACCTGGGTCTACGTGGGCTACAACATGCTCATCATCTACTCGTCGCTGCTGTCGATCCCCAGCGAGATCTACGAGGCGGCCCGCCTCGACGGCGCGGGGCAGTTCCGCATCGCGTGGTCGATCAAGATCCCGCTCGTGCGTCCCGCGATCGTGATGACCGCGATCTTCTCGATCATCGGCACGCTGCAGCTGCTGGCCGAACCGCAGGTGTTCCGCTCGTTCAGCTCGGCGGTCACCAGCACCTTCACCCCGAACATGACCGTGTACGCCACGGCATCCATCCCCAATGCGAACCTCGCCGCCGCGTTCTCGGTGGTGCTGGCCGTGACCACCTTCGTGCTGTCGTTCGGCTTCATGAAGTGGATGCAGAAGAAGGGCAACGCATGAGCGCCGTCACCACCCTCCGTCCCGCGCGCGGCACCCGGCCCGCGCGCGGCACCCGCTCCGGCGCGGTCCGCGAACCGCTGATCTCGCGCACCTCGGCGATGCTCGTCATGGCCGTCTTCACGGTGTACTTCCTGCTGCCGCTGTGGTGGCTGCTCGTGGCCTCGAGCAAGAGCACCGGCGACATCCTGACCACGAACCCGCTGTGGTTCGCCGACATGCGCCTGTTCTCCAACATCGGCGACCTGTTCGCCTACCGCGACGGCGTCTTCCTGCGCTGGCTGGGCAACTCGCTGCTGTACGCCGGCCTCGGCGGCGCGGTCGCGACGCTGCTGGCCGCGATGGCGGGCTACGCCCTGGCCAAGTACCGCTTCCCGGGCCGCGAGCTGGTGTTCGACGTGGTGCTCGGTGGCGTGCTGGTCCCGGCCACCGCGCTCGCCCTGCCCCTGTTCCTCATCTTCAGCCAGGTCCAGCTCACGAACACGTTCTGGGCGGTGTTCCTGCCCTCGCTCGTCAGCCCGTTCGGGGTGTACCTCGCGCGCATCTTCGCCGCCTCCTCGGTGCCCGATGAGCTGCTCGAGGCGAGCCGACTGGACGGCGCGGGCGAGATCCGCACGTTCTTCACCGTGAGCCTGCGGCTGATGAGCCCCGCGCTGGTGACGATGTTCCTCTTCCAGTTCGTCGCCATCTGGAACAACTTCTTCCTGCCGCTGATCATGCTGCGCAGCGAAGAGCTCTTCCCCGTCGTGTTCGGCCTGTACGGCTGGAACAACCAGCTCAACCAGATCCCCGAACTGCGCGGGCTCGTGCTGATCGGCGCGCTGCTGTCGGTCATCCCCCTCGTCGTCATCTTCCTGCTCCTCCAGCGCTTCTGGCGCAACGGTCTCGGGACCGGTGCCCTGAAGTGATCCCTTCGGCGGCTCCGGCCGCCCCCACCCCGGACGCAAACGGCGCGTCCGGGTCACCAGAGAAAGGCATTCGCATGAAGCACAGAATCCTCGCGGCGACCTCGGGCGTCGCCCTGTCGGCTCTGCTCCTGGCCGGCTGCGCCGGCGGTGGAAGCGGCGACGACGCCGCCTCGGCGGCCGACTGCGCCCCCGCCGACGGCCCCGTCACCCTCGAATTCACCTCGTGGATCCCGGGGATCGAGAAGGTCGTCGACATGTGGAACTCCGAGAACCCCGACATCCAGGTCAAGGTGCAGACCGGCCCGAACGGCAACAGCGGCACCTACCAGAACTTCTTCAACCAGATCGCCGCCGGCAACGCCCCGGACCTCGGCCAGATCGAGTACGACGCGCTGCCGAACTTCCTCGTGCAGGACGGGCTCGAGAACATCGGGGGCTGCTCCGACGTCGTCGCCGCCAAGGACCAGTTCGTCGGGTGGGCGTGGAACCAGGTCGCCCTCGGCGAGAACGGCGCCGTCTACGGCGTCCCCCAGGACATCGGACCGATGGCGCTGTTCTACCGCAAGGACCTCTTCGAGAAGAACGGGATCGCCGTCCCCACCACGTGGGACGAGTACACCGAGGCCGCGAAGAAGATCCGGGCGCTCGGCGGGTACATCACCAACTTCTCGCAGTCCGACATCAACCAGTTCGCGGGCTTCGTGTGGCAGGCCGGCGGGCAGTGGTTCGGCAACGACGCGGACGGCTGGACCGTCTCGCTCACCGATCCCGCGTCGAAGAAGGTCGCCGAGTACTGGCAGTCCCTGATCGACCAGGACCTCGTCTCGACCTACCCGGCGTGGACCGACGAGTGGAACAACGCCTACAACTCCAGCCAGGTCTGGACCTGGAACTCGGCCGTCTGGGGTGCCAACTCGATCTCGAGCGGCGCTCCCGACACCGCGGGCGGCTGGGCCGTCTCGGACCTGCCGCAGTGGGCGGCCGGCGATGAGGTCGCGGGCAACTGGGGCGGATCGTCCATCGCGGTCCTCAAGGGCAGCGAGCACCCCTATGAGGCGACGAAGTTCGCCCTGTGGCTGAACACCTCGGAAGAGGCGCTGACCGCCCTCAACCAGGAGGCGAACATCTACCCCGCCACGACCGAGGGTCTGAAGCTCCCCTCGCTCGCGCAGGGCGTGGAGTTCTACGGCGGCCAGAAGATCTACGACGTCTTCGCCAAGGCCGCGACCGAGGTCACCCCCGACTTCGTGTGGGGCCCGACGATGACCAAGACCTACGCCGACGTCTCGGACGGCTTCAAGGCCGCGGTCAGCGGCAACGGCACGCTGGTCGACGCCCTGCAGAAGGGCCAGGATGCCACCATCGGCGCCCTGGAGTCGCAGTCCATCCCGGTCAAGAAGTAACGCACACCCCCTGACAGGCGCCCGCGGATGCTCCGGCATCCGCGGGCGTCGTCGTCTGCACGGCGGCGACTGGCGCGCTAATCGCGTCCCGGGTCAGGCCCCGGCACTGCTCGCGCGCACCACCAGTGTGGTCGCCACGGTCTCGGCGACGGGTGCGCCGCCCTGGATCGCGGCGATCAGTGCCGCGACCGCGCGGCGGCCGAGGGCGTCGAAGTCCTGGCGGACGGTGGTCAGCGGCGGGCGGAACTCCGCGGCATCCACGATGTCGTCGAAGCCGACGACCGCGACGTCCTCGGGCACGCGGCGGCCGCTGTCGGACAGGGCGCGCAGGGCGCCGAGGGCCATCTGATCGTTCGCGACGAAGATCGCCGTGGCTCCGATCAGCTGCGCCACGGCGGAATGACCGGATGCCGAGCTCCAATCGCCCCGCGCCGGCTCGGGCGCGGTGACGCCGGCGACCACGAGCGCCTCGCGCCACCCGCGCTCGCGCTCGGCGGCGGCGAACGACCCGGCGGGTCCGGCGAGGTGGTGCACGGTGTCGTGACCGGCGGCGAGAAGATGCGCGGTGGCCTCACGGGCACCGCCCGCGTGGTCGGTCTGCACGATCGAGAACCGCGGGTCGGGGGGCGAGTCGACCACCACGAGGTGCAGGTCGGCAGGCGGCTCGGCGTCGCGCGCGAGCTCGGTCGCCTCGTTCAAGACCACGGCGCCGTCGACGCCCTGGGACCGCAGCCGGGCGAAGGCCTCGCGGATGCCGCGCTCCCCCACCGTCACCACGGCCAGCGCGTAGTCGCGTTCGGCGGCGGCCTCCGAGATCGCCTGCAGCATGCGCGAGTTGCCGACCGTGGCCAGGGTCGACACGACGAGACCGATCGTCGAGGTCTGGCCGGTGCGCAGGGCACGCGCCGCACGGTGCATGCGATAGCCGAGGTCGGCCATGGCCCTCTCGACACGAGCGCGCGTGGCGGGGTCGACGCGAGGGCTGCCGTTCGCGACGCGCGACACCGTCTGGGCGGACACGCCGGCCCGCTCCGCGACGTCGGCCATGGATACCCGCATCTCGCCCTCCGATGTTGACGATAGCACGCGTGAAATGTAACGTGTTATCGTGAACACGGAGACCATCCCGGCCATCGCTCTGGGCGCCGGCGTCATCAAACGCCCCACTCACCTCGCGGACGGTCGCGAGCTGATGTACTTCGACGATCCGGGCACGACCCTCGGACCCGAGCGCGCGATCGACGCGCGCACCCTCGACCCGCGGCCCGCAACGGCGACCATGCGTCAGGACGTGCTGACCGGCGACTGGATCACCGTGGCATCCAATCGTCAGAACCGCGCCTTCCTTCCGCCCGCGCACCTCGATCCGCTGTCCCCGCAGACACCGACGAACCTGTCCGAGATCCCCTCGCTGTACGACGTCGCGGTGTTCGAGAACAAGTCGCCCTCGTTCGGTCCCGCCCTCGACGTCGCGACCGGGGACGCCCCCGCCGCGGTCGACCCCCCGCGCGGCGCCGACGACCTCGAGCACCTCGGTCTCGGCCGCACGCGCACCTCGGTCGGACGGTGCGAGGTCGTGTGCTTCAGCCCGGAGCACGAGGGCTCGTTCGGCTCGCTGTCGCGCACGCGCGCCCGCACCGTGATCGAGGCGTGGGCCGACCGGACCGCGGCACTGTCGGCCCTGCCCGGCATCCGCCAGGTGTTCCCGTTCGAGAACCGCGGCCAGGAGATCGGCGTCACGCTGCCCCACCCGCACGGTCAGATCTACGCGTACCCCTACGTGACCCCGCGCACGCACCGACTGCTCGATACGATCTCGCGCACCTCCGACGATCTGTTCGCCCGCATCCTCGACTTCGAGCAGGCCGGCGAGCGCGTGGTGCTCCGCGGCGAGCACTGGACGGCGTTCGTCCCCTTCGCGGCCCGCTGGCCGATCGAGGTGCACGTGCTGCCGCACCGCCACGTCGCCGACCTCGCCGAGACGACCGACGCCGAGCGCGACGAACTCGCCCCCTTCTACCTGCGCCTGCTGCGCGGCATCGACGCGCTGTACGACACCCCCACCCCCTACATCGCCGCGTGGCACCAGGCGCCGGTCGGACGGGGACGGGATGCCGTCCGCCTGAACCTGCAGATCACCTCGCCGCGTCGCGCGGCCGACAAGCTGAAGTACCTCGCCGGATCCGAGGCCGCCATGGGCGCCTGGATCGGCGACGTGACCCCCGAGTCGCAGGCCGAGCGCCTGCGCGCCGCCCTCGACACCGTTCCGGAGGTGACGGCATGACCGCCGTCGACGACGCCCGCGCCCTACTCGCCGCCTCGCCCGAGGGGGTGTGGTCGGCCCCCGGCCGCGCCAACCTCATCGGCGAGCACACCGACTACAACGAGGGCTTCGTCTTCCCCTTCGCGATCGCTCAGCGCACCGCCGCGGCCGTCGCGCTGCGCGACGACGACGTGATCCGCGTCCGGTCGACCTTCGCCGACGACGCGGTCGAGGTCCCGCTCGCCGAGCTCGACGCGCGCATCACCGCCGGCGGCCTCGACTGGGCGGGCTACCCGCTGGGTGTGGCGTGGGCGCTGCTGCGCGAGGCTCCGGATGCCACCCCCCGCGGCGTCGACATCGCCCTGGCATCCGAGGTCCCGGTCGGCGCCGGACTGTCGTCGTCGGCGGCGATCGAGGGGGCCGTGGCATCCGCCCTCAACGACGTCTGGACCGCCGGTCTCGACAAGGTCGCCCTGGCCCGCGTCGGACGCATCGCCGAGAACGACGCGGTCGGTGCGCCCACCGGGATCATGGACCAGATGGCCTCGATGCTTGGCGTCGCCGATGCGGCGACCTTCCTCGACTGCCGCACCCTCGAGACGCGCGCCGTGCCCCTCGGCTTCGCCGACGCGGGGCTGGCGATCCTCGTCGTCGACACGCTGGTCGAGCACGCCCACTCCACGGGCGGCTACCGCGAGCGCCGCGAGGCCTGCGAGCGGGGTGCGGCGGCCTTCGGGGTGGCGTCGCTGCGCGACCTGACGGTCGACGACCTGCCCCGCGCCGCCGAGATGCTCGACGACGTGACCTACCGCCGCGTGCGCCACGTCGTCACCGAGAACCAGCGCGTGCTCGACACCGTCGCCGCCCTCGACGCCGACGGTCCCGCCGCCATCGGCGACCTGCTCGTCGCCTCGCACGCCTCGATGCGCGATGACTTCGAGATCTCGGTGCCCGAGCTCGACCTCGCCGTCGAGACGACGCTGGCCGCGGGCGCCCTCGGCGCGCGCATGACCGGCGGAGGCTTCGGCGGAGCGGCGATCGCGCTGATGCCCGTCGAGCTCATCCCGGCGGCGACCGAGGCGGTGCACGCCGCGTTCGCGGCATCCGGGTTCCGCCGTCCGAACGTCTTCACGGTCACCCCGTCCGAGGGCGCGCGCCGCGACGCCTGACGCCGCGGCGCCGGCCCGGGCCCGGCGCCGCCACGCGCCCGCTCAGGAGCCGCGCTTGCGTCGGAGCCGGAGCCGGAGCCGTGGCCGTGGCCGTGGCCGGCGCCGATAAACGCTGTTCCTGCCGAGACACGCTGCGCCGCCGCGTGTTTCGGCAGGAACGGCGTTTATCGCGGGAGTCGGCGACGCCACGCGCCCGACCGGGCGGGAGTCGGCGACGCCGAACGCCTCAAAGCTGCGGGATGACCTCGCGCTCGAACAGCGAGATGCCCGAGGTGTCGTACGCGGCCTCGGGGAAGTAATGGATCGCGTAGCCCAGGCCGTGCCGGGCGCGCTCGCGCAGCCGCTCCACGATCTGCTCGGGCGTGCCGAACCCGTCGGACGAGCGGTAGTCGGCCTCGATGGCATCCGCCCGCTCGTCGCCCACATGGGGACGCAGGCGCGCGACGACGGCGGCCAGCCGCTCGTCGGCCTCGGCCTCGGTCTCGGCGACGATCGTGTTGAAGTTGGTCGAGCGGGTGATCTCCCCGACGTTGCGACCGAGGGTCTCGCAGTGCCCGCGCAGCACCTCGGACTTGTGGTCGAACTCCTCGAGAGAGCCGCCGAAGTTGGTGTACGAGGCGTACTTCGCCGCGATCTTGAGGGTGACCTTCTCGCCGCCGCCGGCGATCCACAGCGGGATGCCGGCGGCCTGCAGGGGCGTCGGCTGAACGATCGCGCCGTCGACCTGGTAATACTTCCCCGAGAGGGTCGCCTCGCCGGTGGTCCACGCCTGGTGCATGATCTCGACGCCCTCGCGCAGACGCCCGAGACGCTCGGCGATGGGCGGGAAGCCGTACCCGTAGGCCTTCCACTCGTGCTCGTACCAGCCGCCGCCGATGCCCATCTCGGCGCGTCCGCCCGAGATCGCATCGACCGTCGCGGCCACCTTGGCCAGGTACGCCGGGTTGCGGTAGCCCATACACGTGCACATCTGACCGAGGCGCACCCGGTCGGTGGCGGCGGCGAACGCCGCCATGAGCGTCCAGGCCTCGTGCGTGGCCTCGGCGCTGGGCACGGGGGTGGTGTGGAAGTGGTCGTAGACCCACAGCGACGCCCACGGACCGTCGTCGGCGCTCTGGGCGAGGGAGTTCATGACGCGCCAGTGCTCGGAGGGGTCGATGCCGACGAGGTCGAAGCGCCAGCCCTGGGGGACGAAGATGCCGAATTCCATGGGCTCACCCTAGGCGCGTCCTCGCCCCTCGGGGGCCGGCGGAGCCGGATCGGCGACGGTCCCGCGGGTGAGGACGGCCCCGCACGCGGATGAATTCCCCCCGCGGATGCCGCGACGTCCCCCGCCCACGCTCCAGGCTGGAGCTGCCGTGCCCGACGGCCGCCGACCATGAGCCTTCTCCTCTTCTGCCTCATCGCCCCCGCGACCACTCTGCTGCTGGCCAGCGGGATCGCGAAGCTCGTTGCGCTCGACGACGCTCCCCGCGTGCTGTCGGCGCTGCGCCTGCCTCGGTTCCTCCCGCGCCTCGCGGTGGCCGGAGTATCGCTCGTCGAGGTGGCTCTGGCTCTCGCCCTCGCCTGCGCCGACGGGCGGCCCCGGGCGGACGCCGCGGTCGCGATCGTCGCGCTGACGGCGGTTCTCACCGCGGTGACGGCCCGCGCGGTCGGACGGGGCTCGAGCGACGAGTGCGGGTGCTTCGGCCGCTGGAGCCGCACGCCGTTGTCCCCCGCCCTGGTGCGCCGCAACGCGCTCTTCTGCGGCGCGGCCGTCCTGCTGGCGGGCGTGTGCACGATCGCCGCGCAGAGCGAGGACCCCTCGGCGGTGGCGACGCTCGGCTCCGACCCCCGCGCGGCCGCTCTCGCGCTCGCGACGAGCGCGGTTCTCATCGGCGCGGGCTTCACGACGGCGCGGGCCGGACGCAGGGGAGGGATGCCGTCACCGGACGTCGCGTCGTCGCGCCCGCCGCTCCTGCGCGAGGACGGTCTTGTGTTCGACGTCGTCACCGAGGCCGCACGGGGTCGAGGCCAGCTGCTGGTCTTCGCTCAGCCGGGCTGCGAGCGCTGCCTGCGGGTCATCGACCTGCTCGACCGACACCACGACGCGCTCTCCGCCTGGCTGGACGTGCGGATCGTGTACGCCGTGGGGGCCGGACGCGACTGGAACGCCCCCGCGCGCGCGGCCGACGGCCCGCGCACGCCGGCGGCGATGGACCTCGGCGGAGCACTCGCGACGGCCCTCGACGTCGGCGTCGAACGTCCCGTGGCCGTGCTGATCGCCACGAACGGACGACCCGTCATGCCCTACGCCGACGGCGAGACCGGCATCCGCAGTCTCGTCTCCGCCCTCGTGCGGTCGCGGGCCTGACCGCGCCGCACCGCTCACCGCCGCGGACGGCGGCTCAGGCCTCGAAGGCCTGCAGACGCTTGTGCATCACCGCGACCGCGTCGGCGTTGTCGTCGATCAGCACCGCGTGCCGGCCGAGCGGGGCGGCGACGGCGCCGAGCGTGCCGCTGCCGGCGAACATGTCGAGCACCCGATCGCCGGGACGACTGGACGCCTGGACCATGCGCCGCAGGACGCCCTCGGGCTTCTGCGTCGGGTAGCCCGTCTTCTCGCGCCCGGTGGTCGGCACGATGGTGTGCCACCACACGTCCGTGGGCATCTTGCCGCGCGCGGCCTTCTCGGCCGTCACCAGGCCGGGGGCCATGTACGGCTCGCGATCGACGGCATCCGAATCGAAGAAGTACGCAGCGGGGTTCTTGACGTAGACCAGGATCGTCTCGTGCTTGGTGGGCCAGCGGCGTTTGGTCTTGGCTCCGTAGTCGTACGCCCAGATCAGCTCGTTGAGGAATCGGTCGCGGCCGAACAGGGCATCGCACATCACCTTGGCGTAGTGCACCTCGCGATAGTCGAGGTGCAGGTACAGGGTGCCGTCGTCGGCGAGAAGTCGCCAGGCCTCGATCAGCCGCGGCTCGAGGAAGCCCCAGTAGTCGTCGAAGCGGTCGTCGTACGTGCGCAGGTCGCCGCGCAGCCGCGCGTACTCGCGACCGTGGAAGCCGCGCTGCACCACCGGCGGCGGAGGCGGCTCCTCTTCGGGGAACGTCAGCATGTTCGGATCGTCGACGGATGCCGCCGGCTCGGGAGCGGCCTCCGCTTCATCGTCCGCGGGGGGAGTCCATGTCGCCGACTCGACCGCCTTGGAGCGCGTGCGCCCCGTGTTGAAGGGCGGGTCGAGGTACACGAGCGAGAACGAGCCGTCGGCGAGCGCCGGGGTGATCGTGAGGTTGTCGGCGTGATGGATCTCGACGACGCCCGGCTCGAGGGCGGCGTCGGGGGCGTCCACGCTCACGGGACCCGCTGCAGCCACGCGTCGGTGGCGAACTTCGAGGCGACGAGCGCCTCGGCTTCGGCGTACTCCTCGGGGGTGATGTGCCCCTCGGTAGCGCCGTAGAGGGTCGTGAAGGTCTGGATGAAGCGCTCGATGACCTCATCGCGCGGCAGGCCGGTCTGACTGCGCAGCGGGTCGACGCGCTTCGCGGCCGAGACGGTGCCCTTGTCGCTGAGCTTCTCGCGACCGATGCGGAGCACCTCGGTGAGGACCTGGCCGTCCATGTCGTAGCTGAGGGTCGCGTGGTGCAGAACCCCGCCGTTGGCGAGCCGCTTCTGCGCGGCCCCGCCGATCTTGCCGTGGGGACCGGCGATGTCGTTGAGGGGCTGGTACACCGCGTCGATGCCGAGCGAGCGCAGCGCCAGGAGCACCCAGTCGTCGAGGAAGGCGTACGAATCGGCGAAGGTCATCCCGGCCACGAGGGATGCCGGGACGTAGAGCGAGTAGGTGACGATCGAGTTGGCGGCCATCATCATCGCGCCGCCGCCGGAGATCCGGCGTACGACGTCGAAGCCGTGCTTCGCCGCACCCTCGGGGTCGACCTCGTTGCGCAGCGACTGGAACGATCCGATGACGACGGCGCTCTCGTTCCACTCCCAGAGCCGCAGGGTGGGCTTGCGCAGCCCGGCGCCGACGCGGGTGGTGAGCACCTCGTCGAGGGCGAGGTTCATGCGGGGCGACACGGGGTCGTCGTGCACGACCTCCCACTCGAAGTCGCCCCAGCCGGGGGCCGTGACCAGCGCGCGACGGATGGCCGTGGCCACCGACTCGGGCGTGAAACCGAGCAGCTGCGCCCCCTCGGGCAGTGCCTGGCGGATGGTCGCCGCGATCGTGGGCACGTCGGACTCGACGGGCAGCCCGTTCACCGCCGCATCGATGTCGTCGAGGGCGTCGTCGGGCTCGAGGAAGAAGTCGCCCGCGAGGTGGAAGCCGTGGATGCGGCCCTCGCGCTCCTCGAGGTCGACGACGACCAGCTTGCCCCCCGGGACCTTGTACTCGCCGTGCATGCCTCCAGCCTACGGCGGGGGCGCGACGGTCGGGACGGAGGGTCGCGGCGACTCAGCGCCGGGAGGGCAGCCGGGCACCGAGCCACGCGAGCAGGTCCGCGCGCACCTCGGCCTGACACCGCTCGGCGAAGATCTCGTGACGGGCCCCGGGGTACACCAGCGTCGTGACGTCGGTCAGCCCCGACCGCGTGCGGTAGGCGTCGGCGAGCAGGTGCACGCTGCGCGGCCCGCCGACGGTGTCGTCGCGGCCCACCATCAGCAGCACCGGGACGTCGCGGCCGAGGTCGCGGCGGGGGCGGCCGAACAGCTTGGCCGCCTCGATCGGTCCGAAGAGCTTCCTCAGCGGCTCGGAGGTCGTCAGCGGATCGGCGACGAAATCGCGACCGACCTGCTCGTCGCTCGACAGCCACTGCATGCCCGACCCGCCCAGGTGCTTCCACGGCGCGTTGAGGTCGCCGGCGTTCAACGACCCGGGCCATCGCAGGGCGGAGCCGCTCAAGACGACCGCGTCGAAGGCATCCGGATGCCGATCCAGCAGCATCTGCGCCAGGAACGACCCCCACGAGTGTCCGAGCAGGACGAGCGGCAGGCCGGGCTGCTCGTCGTGAATGCGCTGCGTGAGAGTCCACACCGCGTCCCGCGCGGCGCCGAGGCCGCCGGGCCCCAGTCGGCCGAGCTTGCGGTGATCGCCGCCCCACTGCGCGAGGCCGGTGCGACCGTGGCCGCGATGGTCGTCGGCGTAGACGGAGTAGCCGTCGGCGACGAGGGCGTCGATCAGGGCGCCGTAGCGCCCCGCGTGCTCGCCGACCCCGTGCAGCAGCTGTACGACGGCGCGCGGGGCGTCCGCCTCGTACACGTCGTAGACGATGGGGATGCCGTGGGCATCGACGAACTCGGGCATGGGCCGAGCATAGGGGGCGCCGGCCGGCCGCGGCGGAGCGGGTCCGCCGGGGCGGTCGCCTCTATTCCGTTAGCAAGGCTAATGAGCTAGGCTCACGATCAGGAACATGAACGATCGCGTCGACGAATCCCCCCTTCCCGACCAGGGTCATGACCTCAGCGCCGCGGCTTCCGAGCTGCGCATGGCCACGTTCCGTCTGGCCCGCCGCCTCCGCGCGCAGCGGGCCGTCGACACCATGAGCGACGGGCAGTTCGCCGTCCTCGCGGCCCTCACGGTGCACGGTGCGCACACGCTCGGCCAGTTGGCCGATCGCGAGCGCGTCACCGCCCCGTCGATGAACCGCACGGTGTCACTCCTCGAGGATGCCGGGTACGTCACCCGCATCCCCGACGAGGTCGATCGTCGGCGCGTGACGATCGACCTCACCGACTTCGGGCGCACGATCGTGGACGAGACCGTCCGCCGCCGCGACGCCTTCGTGGAGGAGGCCCTCGCCGAGCTCACCTCCGACGAGCGCGACACCCTGGCCCGTGCCGCCGTGATCATGAGGAAGGTGGCCGACAGATGAGCACCTCGATGTTCCGGTCGCTGTCGATCTTCAACTACCGCGTCTGGTTCATCGGAGCACTCGTCTCCAACATCGGCGCCTGGATGCAGGCCACCGCGCAGAACTGGGTGGTGCTGACCCAGCTCACCGACAACGACGCCGCCGCCATGGGCGTGACCATGGCCCTGCAGTTCGCGCCCCCGCTGCTGCTCGTCGGCGTCACGGGCTGGGTCGCCGACCGCTTCGACCGACGCAGGCTCATCATGTGCACCCAGTCGGCCCTGCTGCTGCTCGCGGTGACTCTCGGCATCCTGATCCTGACCGGTGTCATGACGCTGCCGCTGATGTTCGGCTTCGCCCTCGCCCTCGGCGTGGTGACCGCGTTCGACAACCCCGCGCGGCAGGCGTTCGTGTCGGACCTCGTCGCGCAGGAGAACGCTTCGAACGCCGTCGCCCTGAACGCCGCGTCGTTCAACACCGCGCGCCTGATCGGCCCCGCGGTCGCGGGAGTGATGATCGTGGCCGTCGGCACCGGATGGGTGTTCCTCGTCAACGCGGTCACCTTCTCGGCGATGATCGCCGCCCTGCTGCTCATGCGCCCTCACGAGCTGGTCGTGCACCACAGACGCGGCGGGCCCGCCCGTCTGGCCGACGGATTCCGCTACGTCGCCCGGCGCCCCGACCTGGTCGTGATCTTCGTGATGGTGTTCCTGCTCGGCGCCTTCGGCATGAACTTCCCCATCTTCGCCTCGACGATGGCGCTCGAGTTCGGGCGCGGCGCCGACGGCTTCGGCCTGCTGAGCTCCTTCGTCGCGATCGGCTCCCTCGCCGGAGCGTTGCTCGCCGCGCGGCGCGATCGCGCCCGGATGCGCGTGGTCGTCCTGGGCGCGGGCGCCTTCGCCGTGGCATCCACCCTGTCGGTGTTCTCCCCCAGCTACGCCGCGTATGCGGCGACCCTCGTGCTGACCGGCTTCAGCGTCGTGACGACGCTCACCACCGCGAACGGATACGTGCAGACCACCACCGATCCGGCGTTGCGCGGACGCGTACTGGCGCTGTACATGGCGATCCTGTTGGGCGGCACCCCCGTCGGCGCCCCCATCGTCGGCGCCGTCGCCGCCCAGTTCGGCCCGCGCGTGGCGATCGCCCTCGCGGCCGTCGTCGCACTGATCGCGTGCGGGATCGGGGTCGCGTGGACGCTCGCGTCGGGCCGGGTGCACCGCCACGAGACGAAACGGTTCCGCCTGACGGTGGATGAGACGCGTCCCATCCTGACGGTCGCGCCCGAACCCGAGGACTTCAGCGACGAGATCGCCGGCACCACTCCCATCCCCCTGCCACCCGGCGAGCGTGCCCCGCGGCCCACGCCGCGCCCGCGGCACGGGGCCTGAGCCGACCGGCCTCCGCCCGCGCTGTCCCCGCGTCGCGCTCGCGCCGGTCGCCCGGGGACGCCCGGGACCGCCCCGCGCCCGTTTCCCGCGCCGATCGGCGAGCCTCCCCGGGGACGCGGCCGCACACAGCGGGGGACGGCGGCGGCGAACAGTCAACCCCTCGCGATGACGATATAGCTAGATAAGCTAGCTACATGACCGAGAACCTGGACAGGCGCCGTTGGGCGGGCCTCGTCTTCATCAGCATCGCCGTGTCGCTGATCATCGTCGATTCGACGATCGTCAACGTCGCCGTCCCCTCGATCGTGGAGGAGCTCGGCATCTCCTCGACCGAGGTGCAGTGGGTCCAAGAGGCCTACACCCTCGTCTTCGCGTCGCTGCTGCTGGTGTTCGGCAGCCTCGCCGACCGCTTCGGCCGACGACGTCTCATGCTGCTGGGCGTCGTGATCTTCGCCGCCGCGTCGATCGCCGCCGCACTGGCTCCCACCGGCGGGCTGCTCATCCTCGCCCGCCTCGTCCAGGGGGTCGGCGGGTCGATGATCCTGCCGACCACGCTGTCGATCATCAACGCCACCTTCCGGGGTCGCGAGCGCGGCATCGCCTTCGCCGTGTGGGGGTCGACCATCGGCGGCATGGCGGCGGTGGGTCCGCTGCTGGGCGGGTGGCTGACGACGGCGTTCTCGTGGCGGTGGGCGTTCGGCATCAACATCCCGCTCGGCGTGATCATCCTGATCGGGGTGCTCGTGACCGTCGCCGAGTCGCGCAGCGACCGGGTCGAGTCCATCGACGGCGTCGGCGCTCTGCTGTCGGTCGTCACGATGGCCCCGCTCGTGTTCGGCCTGATCGAGGGGCGCACCTACGGCTGGTGGACGGTGACCACCGCCCCGACGATCGGCGGGTGGACCTGGCCCCTCACCCTGTCCCCCGTGCCGATCGCATTCGCGGTCGCGCTGGTCGCGCTGATCGGCTTCATCGCGTGGGGCCTGCATCGCCAGCGCACCGGTCGATCGACCCTGTTGGCGTTCGGTCTGTTCCGCATCACCTCGTTCCGCAACGGCAACATCGCCGCCGCGGTGGTCTCGCTGGGCGAGTTCGGCATCATCCTCGCGCTGCCGCTGTGGTTGCAGTTCGTGGTCGGGTTCGACGCGCTGCAGACCGGCCTGCTGCTGCTGTCCCTGGCGATCGGCTCGTTCGTCGCGAGCGGCATCGCGGGGGCGCTCAGCGGCAAAGTCGCCCCGGTGTGGATCGTGCGCGGGGGCCTGCTGGCCGAGATCGTCGGCGTGGCGGGGGTCGCCTTCACGATCGGGCCGGATGCCGTGTGGGGCCCGCTCATCCCCTTCCTCTTCGTCTACGGGGTCGGGGTGGGCCTGGCCACGGCGCAGCTCACGGGCGTGGTCCTGGCCGATGTGCCGCCCGCGGCGAGCGGTCAGGCCTCGGGCACGCAGTCGACCTCGCGTCAGCTCGGAGCCGCGCTGGGCGTCGCGGTGCTCGGGACCGTGCTGTTCTCGACGACGTCGGGGGTGTTGGCATCCGCCCTCGACGACCGCGGCGTGCCGGCCGAGCAGCGCGACCAGGTCGTGTCACTGGTCGTCGACAGCGCGGGAGCCGCGATCGCGGGCCTGGACGCTTCGCCCCAGACGCAGGATGTCGCCGCCGATGCGCGCGCGGCGTTCAGCGACGGTACGCGGGCGGCGGCGTTCACGGCGGCGGCGTTCTTGACGCTGGGGCTGGCGTCGACGCTCACCCTGGGAGCCGGAGCGCGCAGACGCGAGGAGCAACCGGCGCGCTCGTGAGGGGCGCGGTGCATTCTGGCGAATGGATGCCATGCCCCGCGCGCGGTGTCAACCCTCGGGCGTGTCGCGCGCACCGGACGCGGTTTGCCTACGTTTCGAGTGTTCATTTCCGCACCGATCTTTGGGGAGATCCACCATGCCGAAATTCACTCGCCGTTCCTCGCGCCTCGCCACCGCGATCGCTTTGCCCGCGGCCGTCGTCGCGGCGGGACTCATCGTGTCGACGAGTTCGTACGCGGCCTTCTCGAGCACGACGTCGAACGACGGCAACTCGTGGACCGCGGGCAGCGTCCAGCTCACGGACGACGACGCGGGACGCGCGCTGTTCTCGGTGCCGAACGCGAAGCCCGGTGACAGCGGCACGAACTGCATCGCCGTCACCTCGACCGGCTCGCTCGCCTCGGACGTGCGGCTCTACGCCGCCGATGCCCGGACGACGGCGGGCCTGTCCGATCAGCTCGTGCTGACCGTCGAGCAGGGCACGGGCGGCGGCTACGGCACGTGCGCCGGTTTCGCCGCGCAGAGCACGGTGTTCGACGGGCGCCTGTCGGGCTTCACCGGGGCGCACTCCTCGTTCGCCACGGGCGCGGCGACGTGGAGCCCGACCGGCACCGCGTCCGAGACGCGCACCTTCCGCATCACGTGGAAGCTCGCCGACGATGCGCCCAACAGCGCACAGGGCGGCACGGCGACGACATCGTTCGTCTGGGAAGCACAGAACAGCTGAGCCGTGCGCTCCGGTCGCATCCCGCTGATCGCGGGGGTGGCGACGGCGCGCGCGGTCGTGACGCTGGTCCTGGCGTTGCTCTTGTGGGCGGCGGCCCCCGTCGTCCTGGGCTGGACGCCCACCACGGTGATGACGGAGTCGATGACGCCGGCGATCGAGGTGGGCGACGTCGTGGTGGCGCGGCCCGTCCCGCACGAGGATCTCGTGCCGGGGCGGGTCGTGCTCGCCGTCGACCCCGATCGACCCGACCGCCTGCGCCTGCATCGCGTCGCTGAGCTGCGCCCCGACGGGTGGCTCGTCACGAAGGGCGACGCGAACCCCTCGGCCGACAGCTCACCCCTCGATCCCGACGCCGTGCACGGCGTGGGGGTACTGCGCGTGCCCTGGGTGGGCCTGCCGGTCGTGTGGCTCCGCTCGGGCGAAGTCGTCCCCCTGGCGCTGACCGTCGCGGGGTTCGCCGGGTGCGCGGTCGTCGCCCTGCGGCGCGGAGAGGACGAGGACCCGGATGCCGAGGGACCGCCGCCGCACGGCGAGGCGCCACCCCCCACGACCCGACGGGCGGCGCGGGCGGCCCGCCGGTCGCGGACGGCGCGGGAGGTCCGCGCGGTCCCGGCTCCGCGCGCGGCGCGGGACCATCGACGGGAGACCGTGCCCGCGGACCCGGCGAGCACGAGGCGCTCCTTTCGCGACGGCACCGACGCGCCCTCCCCCGCCGCTCGCACGCGCCGCTCCGTGCGCGAGCGGGACCGGAGCATGCGTTCATCCGGGCGCGGGCGCCGCGTTCTCGCCGTGATGGTGGCCGCCGTCGTGGCCGCCGCCGCCGGCAGCTCCCCCGCGTGGGCGGCGTGGTCGAGCCCGACGGGCACGTCGGCGTCCTTCACCGCCGCCCGGGTCGTCGCGCCCGCGGTCACCGCGTGCTTCGAACCGCCGTTCGACGGCGTCTGGATCGCGTGGCGATACGACGGCGACGCCCCGGTCCGCTTCGACATGCTCGTCGACGGCCGCACCGTGGTGAGCGGCATCGCGGCGACGACGCGCAGCGCCCGCGTGCCCTCGTCGGCGGTCTCGGGCCTGGCCCGCGTGTCGTACGTCAGCGTGCGCGCCCGCGTGGGCAGCTCATGGACGGCCGACTCCTCGAATGCCGCGCGCGTGACATCGTTTCTCGGCTTCACCTCATGCGGGTGACGCCACGATGCCCCGGCCCGAGCGATCGCATCAGACGCGGGTGTCGGCGCCCTGCTCACCCACCGGCACGAGGCGCGTGAGCTGCGTGACGTGACGCGGCTCGAGCTCGTCGAGCGAGGACACCCCCAGCAGGGTCATCGTGCGCTCGATCTCGCTGCGCAGGATCGCGATCGTGCGGTCGACGCCCTGGCGTCCGCCGGCCATGAGGCCGTAGAGGTAGGCCCGGCCGATCAGCGTGAACTCCGCTCCCAGGGCGATGGATGCCACGATGTCGGCGCCGTTCATGATGCCCGTGTCGACCATGACGGTAGCGTCCTTCCCGACCTCGCGCACGACCTTCGGCAGCAGGTGGAAGGGGATCGGTGCGCGGTCGAGCTGGCGCCCGCCGTGATTGCTGAGCACGATGCCGTCGACGCCGCGGTCGATGAGGCGCACGGCATCCTGGACGTTCTGCACACCCTTGACGACGATCTTGCCCGGCCACATGCCGCGGATGACGTCGAGGTCGTCGTAGCTGATCGTGGGGTCCATCGCGGCGTTGAGCAGTTCGCCGACGGTGCCGCCGGTGGTGCTGAGCGAGGCGAACTCGAGCTTGGGCGTGGTGAGGAAGTCGATCCACCACCACGGGCGCGGGATCGCATTGACGATCGTGCCGACGGTCAGCTGCGGCGGGATCGAGAACCCGTTGCGCTTGTCGCGCAGGCGGGCACCGGCGATGGGGGTGTCGACGGTGAACTGCAGAGTGTCGAACCCGGCCTTCGCGGCGCGCTCGACGAGGCCGTAGGAGATGTCGCGGTCCTTCATCACGTACAGCTGGAACCAGTTGCGCCCGACCGGGTTGGCCGCCTTCACGCCCTCGATCGAGGTGGTGCCGAGCGTCGAGAGGGTGAACGGGATGCCGGCGGCGGCCGCCGCCGAGGCGCCCGCCGTCTCTCCCTCGGTCTGCATGAGACGCGTGAAGCCCGTGGGCGCGATACCGAAGGGGAGGGCGGAGGGGCCGCCGAGGATCTCGCACGAGGTGTCGACGTCGGCGGCGGGACGCAGGATGTCGGGGTGGAACTCCACGTCCTCGAACGCCCGCCGCGCACGGTCGAGCGACAGCTCGCCCTCGGCGGCGCCGTCGGTGTAGTCGAACGCCGCCTTGGGTGTGCGGCGCTTGGCGATCGTGCGCAGGTCGGCGATCGTGAGCGCGGCGTCGAGGCGGCGCTTGCGCGCGTCGAGCTCGGGCTTCTTGAACTGCATGAGCTCGAGGAGCTCACCGACCTTCGGCAGCTGACGCTGAACCATGGGGAACTCTCTTTCGTGTGGTCAGACCACAGCGTACGCCCCACCCGACGCCTCAGGAACCCCCTCGACCCCCGACGCGCTCGGCTCACCGCCGCCCGTCGGCGGCCCGCGCCTCACGTCTCGCGCGTGATCGTCACCTTCACCTTGAGGTTGCTCTTGCCGGGGCCGGCGTACACCCCGCGCAGCGGGGGGACGTCGTTGTAGTCGCGACCGCGACCGACCAGCACGTGGCGGTCGCCGATCTCGATGTTGTTGGTCGGGTCGAAGCCCTGCCAGTCACCGGCGAACCACTCCACCCACGCGTGCGACTCCCCCGTGACGGCCTCGCCGACCTCGGCGGACGGCTTGGGGTGCAGGTATCCCGACACGTAGCGGGCCGGGATGCCGACCTCGCGGAGCGCTCCGATGGCGATGTGGGCGATGTCCTGACACACGCCCTTGCGGGCCTCCCATGCGTCGACCGCGGTCGAGTGCACGCCCGTCACGCCCTGCATGTAGTCGATCGCGTCGCCGATCGCCTCGGCGATCGCGTGCGCCGCCGGTCCCGGGCGATCATGCTGCGCCGCGATCGAGCGCGCCAGTTCGGCGACCTCGGGATGCGGTGCCGTCCGACGGGTCTGCGTGAGCTGCTCGACCGTCGTGATCGAACGTTCCGCCTCGGCGGCGAGCTGCTCCCACGTGATGTCGGCGTGCTCGATGGGCCGGGGCCGCACCTCGACGAGAGAGCGTGCCGTGATCGTGAGAGCGGCGTGCGGAGACAGCACGTCGAAAGCGGCCACCCGGGTGCCGAAGTAGTCGACGTACTGGTTCACCGACGTCGAGGGTTCGATATCGAGCGACGAGCTCAGCACGAACTGACTCTCGGTCGAGTGCGGCAGCATCCGCGCCTCGTTGTACGACGCGACGACGTCACCCGGGTACACGAAGCCCGTCTGGTGCTCGATGCGCAGGCGCTTCATCGACGGCCCCCCGAGGTCATCGTCCGGCCGGTGGTCACGGCATCCGTCATGAGATCTCTCCGATCCAGCTCGGCTCGGCCTGCGTCGGGAAGAACCGCGAGCGGATCGCCTCCGACGCCTCGCGCGTGACCGTCTGCACGCGCTGCATGTGCTCGGGCAGCTCGGCGAGGATGTCGCTGACCGGGCGGTATTCGAGATCGTTGCGGATCTGGCCGAGCGCACGCAGGACGGTGTTGGAGTGCCCGACGCGATCGGCCCGGGGGTCGATCGCGCTCATGCAGTCCTCGGCGCGCTGGATCGAGTAGATGATCGAGCGCGGGAACAGGCGGTCCAGCAGCAGGAACTCCGCCGCGTTGCGGGCGCTCGGCATGCCGCGATACGTGCGCAGGTACGCCTCATAGGCGCCGCACGAGCGGAGGATCGTCGTCCACGACGGTCCGGACACCTCGGTGAGCGAGCGGGTCGCCAGCAGGCGCGCGGTCATGTCGGTGCGTTCGATGCTGCGCCCGAGCGTGAAGAACTGCCACGCCTCGTCGCGGTTCGTCGAGGAGTCGACGATGCCGATCGCGAGGGCCGCGCGCTCGCGCACCCACTGGAAGAACTCGTGCACCTTGTCGGTCTGCAGACGCCGCGGCATCCGCGAATTCGTGGTGTTGAGGATCTCCCACAGCTCGGTCGAGACGATCTCGCGCGCCCGGCGGGCGTTCTCGCGCGCCGCGGTGAGCGAGTAGGCGATGCTCGAGGGGTTCATGCGGTCGACGGCCAGGCGCGCGAGCACGTCGTCGCGGCGCACCGTGTCGACGTTCTCGGGCCAGGCCGAACCCATGACGCTCAACAGCGACCGGCAGGCGGTGTCCTCGTCGATCCAGGGATCTTCGAGCAGCAGCTGCAGGTGCACGTCGAGGATGCGGGCCGTGCCGTCGCTGCGCTCGATGTACCGCCCGATCCAGAACAGGCTCTCGGCGATCCGGCTCAGCATCCCGACACCCCTTCGTCCTGCTGCGAGGCCTGCTGCTGCTGCTCGGCCTGCGGCCCGTGCTGCACCGTGGCATCCTGCTGCTGCTGCTCCTGCTGCTCCTTGCCCGAGGGGCCGGCGCCCGGCCGCGGGTCGCGCGGCGAGGTGGCGGGGGCGGGTTGACCGTCGTAGATGATCGGGATGGCCTCGGTCACCGCGGCCTGGTCGGCGACGAGACCCGAGACGCCGTTGCCCTGACCGTACTCGACGTGCGAGGGCGCGGATCCGCCCACGACCCAGGTGTCCTTCGACCCGCCGCCCTGGCTGGAGTTGACCACGAGCTGCCCCTCGGGCAGGGCCACGCGGGTCAGTCCCCCGGGCAGCACCCAGATGTCGTCGCCGTCGTTGACGGCGAAGGGTCGAAGGTCGGCGTGGCGGGGGCGCATGCCGTCCTCGACGAGCGTCGGGATGGTCGAGAGCATGACCACCGGCTGGGCGATCCAGCCGCGTGGATCGGCCTTCAGGCGCTTGCGCAGCGCGTCGAGCTCGGCGGGCGACGCGTCGGGGCCGACGACCAGGCCCTTTCCGCCGGAGCCGTCGACCGGCTTGACCACGAGCTCGGGCAGGCGGTCCAGCACCTCTTCGAGCGCGCCCGGGTCCTCGAGGCGCCACGTGTCGACGTTCTTGAGGATCGGCTCCTCGGCGAGGTAGTAGCGGATGAGATCCGGCACGTACGTGTAGAGCAGCTTGTCGTCGGCGACGCCGTTGCCGACCGCGTTGGCGATCGTGACGTTGCCCAGGCGCGCCGCGAGCATGAGTCCGGGGGCTCCGAGCATCGAGTCGGCGCGGAACTGCAGCGGGTCGAGGAAGTCGTCGTCGACGCGGCGGTAGATGACGTCGACGCGCTGCGGTCCGCGGGTGGTGCGCATGAACACCTTGCCGCCGATGCACAGCAGGTCGCGGCCCTCGACGAGCTCGACGCCCATGAGGCGCGCGAGCAGCGTGTGCTCGAAGTACGCCGAGTTGTAGACACCCGGGGTGAGCACGACGATGTTCGGGTCGTCGATTCCGGGCGGGGCGGAGGCGCGCAGGGCCGCGAGCAGCTTGTTCGGGTAGTCGCCGACGGGGCGCACCCGCATCGAGACGAACAGTTCGGGCAGCGTCT
>NZ_CAJYPF010000014.1 GCF_913776565.1 uncultured Microbacterium sp.
CAGAGCGGCTTCCAGTGCGAAGCGCTCGTGTGGAACCGCCAGGGCGCGCCCATCAAGGGCGTCTCGCCGTTCAACAACGCCAGCCCCGCCGCGGTCGACGCCGACGGCCGGGTCGACGTGCTCGTCGAGGCGGCATCCAATCCCGACGTGGGCAGTCTCTTCACGTTCGAGCCCACGCCGGTCGGTGACCCCGCGACCGCCGGGGATGCTCCTCTCTATACGCTGCGCGAGATGTCGATCGGCCTTCGCGACCTCGCGGTGTGGGACCTGCTGCAGGACTTCCGTCTGCTCCACGGCCTGATCGCCGAGCTCGACGCGACCTCCGCGCGCCGCGCCACCCTGCTGGAGGGGATGGATGCCGCGATCGACGCCGTCGATCCGCACGACGTGGCCGGCACGGCCCAGGCCGGGCGCGACGTCCTCGCTCCGCTGCTGGCCGCGCCCGCGGCATCCAGTGCCCACGTGCTGCACGCCGTGGGACACGCGCACATCGACTCGGCGTGGCTGTGGCCCGTCCGCGAGACCGCGCGCAAGGTCTCGCGCACCTTCAGCAACGTGCTGTCGCTCATGGACGAAGACCCCGCCTTCGTCTTCGCGTCGTCGTCGGCGCAGCAGTTCGCCTGGATGAAGGAGCACTACCCGGCGCTGTGGGAACGGCTCAAGGAGCGGGTCGCCGAGGGGCGCTTCGTGCCCGTGGGCGGCATGTGGGTCGAGTCCGACACCAACATGGTCGGCGGCGAGGCGATGGCCCGCCAGTTCGTGGAGGGCAAGAGCTTCTTCCTCGAGGAGTTCGGCATCGACACCGAAGAGGTGTGGCTCCCCGACTCGTTCGGCTACAGCGGAGCCCTGCCGCAGATCATGAAGGCCGCCGGTGCGCGCTGGTTCCTCACGCAGAAGATCTCGTGGAACGAGACCAACCGCATCCCGCACCACACCTTCCGCTGGGAGGGCATCGACGGGTCGCGCATCTTCACGCACTTCCCGCCGGTCGACAAGTACAACTCCGAGGTGACGGCGGCCGACCTCGCGCACGCCGAGCGCAACTTCGCCGACAAGGGCCGCGCGCGCACCTCGCTGCTGCCGTACGGCTTCGGCGACGGCGGCGGCGGCCCCACGCGCGAGATGACCGCGACCATCGCGCGCGCCCACTCGCTCGAGGGCGCGCCGATCGTGAAGCACTCGACCCCGCGGGAGTTCTTCGAGACCGCCGAGGCCGAATACGCCGACCCGGCCGTGTGGGCGGGGGAGCTGTACCTCGAGTTCCACCGCGGCACCTACACGAGCCAGCTGCGCACCAAGCAGGGCAACCGTCGCAGCGAGCACCTGCTGCGCGAGGCCGAGCTGTGGGCGGCGACCGCGACCGTGCGCACGGGGGCGGAGTATCCGGCCGAGGCCTTCCGCCGCCTGTGGCGCCTGGTGCTGCTGCAGCAGTTCCACGACATCCTCCCCGGCACCTCGATCGCATGGGTGCACCGGGATGCCGAGCGCAACTACGCAGCCATCGCGGCCGAGCTCGAGCAGATCATCGCCGACAGCCTCCGCGCGCTCGCCGGCGAGGGCGACCGCACGCTGCTCGCCAACGCCGCGCCCCACGCCCGCTCCGGGGCGCCCGCCCTGGGCATCGCGCCGGCGCCGGGGGCGCGCGACATCGCGCCGCGCGCCGAGGGCGAGGGCTACGTGCTCGACAACGGCATCGTGCACGCGGTCATCGACGGTCGCGGGCTCCTCATCTCGCTCGTCGACGTGGTGTCGGGCCGCGAGGTCGTGCCCGCGGGGCAGGCGGCGGGGCTGTTCGAGGTGTTCCGCGACACCCCGACCCAGTGGGACGCGTGGGACATCGACGAGACCTACCGCCGTCACGCCACACCCCTCGACAGCGCCGACGCCGTCCGCGTCGACGGCGACGCCGTCGTGGTGGAACGCTCGGTCGGCGACTCCACGATCGTCACGCGCTTCGCGCTCGCCGCGGGGTCGCGCACGGTGCGCCTGTCGCTCGACGTCGACTGGCACGAGCAGCAGAAGCTGCTCAAGCTCGGCGTCCCGGTCGACGTGCACACCGACCGTGCGGCATCCGAGATCCAGTTCGGTCACATCGTTCGCCCCACCCACACGAACACCTCGTGGGACGCGGCGCGTTTCGAGACCGCCGCGCACCGGTGGGTGCGCGTCGCCGAGCCCGACTTCGGCGTCGCCGTGACCAACGACTCGACCTACGGACACGACATCACGCGCCACGAGCGCGAGGGCGGGGGCACGTTCTCGCTCGTGCGCCTGTCGATCATCCGCTCGGCGATGTTCCCCGACCCCGGTCAGGACCAGGGCGCGCACCACCTCGAGGTGGGCATCGTCGTGGGCGCCGACGTGCTCGACGCCGTCGCCGAGGGCTACCGCACGAACCTGCCGGCGCGCACGGTGACGGACGCCGCCGAGGAAAGCATCGCCCCGCTGGTGGCGATCGACGCCCCCGGCATCGTCGTCGAGGCCGTCAAGCTCGCACAGGACGGGTCGGGCGACGTGGTCGTGCGCCTCTACGAGGCGCTGGGGGAGCGTACGCAGGCGCGGCTCGAGGCCGGTTTCGACGTCGCCCGCGTGAGCGAGACCGACCTGCTGGAGCGCGACGTGGATGCCGCGGCGGTCACCGCCGTGCAGGGTGGCGTCGTGGATCTCGAGCTGCGGCCGTTCCAGCTCGTGACGCTGCGCCTCACGCGCTGATCCGGACGAAAGCGGTGCGGCCGGGGACCGACGGGATCCCGGCCGCACCGCACAGCACGGCAGGGTCAGGCGATCGAGCATGCTTAACAGCCCGTGAGTGACCGTGTCGAGCCGAGGGTCCGTCGCGCGAACCGGTTTCCCGAGCCGCCGAGCCACAGTGCGCCGACCGCTCACACCGCTGCGACGGTCATGAGTGCCACGGACACCGCCATGGCGCCGATCTGGGTACGGTCGAGCCGCGCCGGCATCCGTCGTATCGCGGCGATGGACAACCCCGCGTACCCGGCCGCGATCGCGAGCAGGAACGGGGCCAGGGCGACGCCGTGAGCATGGCCGGTGGAGGCGCCGTGTCCGCCCATCCCGAGTTGGAGAGCGGCCATCGCCACCATCCCGAGCGTCGTGTGCAGTGTCATCATCACGGGAACGCGCGCGGCTCGACGCTGTCGGGGACGCCGCCAGACCGCGAGGCCCACGGCCGCCGTGAGCAGCAGCGCCGTCCATCCCACCGGCGCCACGACCTCGAACGCGGCGGCGTCCAGCATCGCCAGCAGCATGAGCACGGAGGCCACGACCTCGGGCGGCCGCACCCGCGCACGATCGGCTGCCAGACAGCAGGCGCCGACCGCGGCGGGGGCGACCGCCCAGGCGTGGAGGATCTCGCTCATCGGTTCAACCGTGGTGCGCGTCGCCGTGCCCGTCATGGCCGTGCGCGCCGTGCTCGTGACCGTGCGCGCCGGATGCCGGGGCGTCCGCGTGCTGCCCGTGCCCGTGCCCGTGCCCCGCCGCGGGGGTGCAGTGCGTGATAGCCGGCGCGGGGACGTTCAGCACGGGGTTGCGTTCGAAGAAGTTGTAGGGCTTGAGCGTGAACTTCGCGTAGTCCATCGGCATGACCGGCCAGTCCTCGTTGCGCGGGAAGTGCGTGAGGCCGAACGTGTGCCAGAGCACGAGGTCTTCACCGACGAGGGGCTCGTCGCCGGCGATGAACGCAGGGATGCCGGCTCCGCCCGGGTGCTGGTTGACGAAGTCGCCCGCGGCGTAGCGCTCGTCGGGGTCGTACTTCGTGACGAACAGGTTCTTGGTGGCGAACGCGGCGCGTGCCGCGATGGACGAGTCATCATCGGCCAGCAGGACCGGCGTCTCGGTGGGGAAGAGCATGTACGAGGTCGCCTGGCCGCGCGCGGTGGTCTTCTCCGCCGACGCGATCTGCCAGACGCGGTTGACCGCCCCGTCGGCGACGCGGCCCGAGACGCTCTCGCTCGTGATCGGAGTCACCTTCTTGGTGAAGGCGTTGCCCGCGGGGTTGGTCGGCGAGATCGGCACGCGCACGGCGTCGATCTCGTTGACGACGTTGGCCACCCCGTCGACGGTCATGTCGAGTCGGGCCGAGAAGAGGTGCTGGTGATACGGCGCCCCGAGCCCCGGAGCCACCTCGGACGCGAACGGGTAGCCCTCACCGGGGTAGGCGGAGGTGAACAGGATGCCGGTGAGCTTGGCCTCGCACTCAATGGTGCCGTCGAGGTACAAATACCAGTAGAAGCCGTAGTCGTAGTTGCCCACCGTCGTGAAGAACGAGATGACCAGACGCCGTGAGCGACGCACCTCGCTCGACCCGGTGAAGATGTCGGTGTGCTTCCACAGGGTGCCGAAGTCCTCCTCGTGCATGCACACCGCGTTGCGGATGGTGCGCGGCATCCCGTTCTCATCTGACAGCACCGCGTCGACGTAGGTGATGTCGCCGACGCAGTCGCAGCCGAGTTCGAGTTCGTTCGTGTACCGGCCGAAGAGGTACTCGCCGGTGTCGAAGTAGTTCTGCCAGAACCGGTTCGGGGCGGGATCGGCGTAGGGCACGACCATCTCGCTGATCGAGCCGCGGTACATCACCGGTCGCCCGGCGAACGAGAGCTGACGCAGGATCAGACCCTCGCGGGTGTCGAAGCCGATGCGCAGGTCCCACTCGCCCCACGTGACGTGCTCGTCGTCGACGGTGAAGCTCGAGCCCTCGGGCTGGGTGATGACGATCGGCTT
>NZ_CAJYPF010000015.1 GCF_913776565.1 uncultured Microbacterium sp.
AGGCCCCCGGGGACACCGAGCGGTGCGGCATCAGCGGCGACCGCATAAGGATCGGATAGGACGGGGCGGCAGGTGAGTGAGACGTCGGCGCGGTCGACCCCGTGGGCTCGTGATCGGAGGAGGCCGAGCGGGCGCGCCCGCGCCAGCGGCTTGTCCGATAAACGGCCACACGTTGACTGGCGCGGCGGATGCCGCCCGCCCAGACGGCGCGCGTGAGTCGCGAGGACACCGCGATCTACTCCACGAGGGGCGAATGGGCCGGCCTGTACGCCGGGTTCTGTCCGGGGGCGTGAGCCCCGTGGACGGTCATCTCTCTCGGCGACACGTTGCCGTGCCGCTCCAGCGGCCTACCCGGGGACTCGGCGAGCCGCGTCGTCATCCCCTGTCTGGCCTTGCTCCGGACGAGGTTTACCTCGCGGGTCGTGTCACCACGACCCCGGTGGTCTCTTACACCACCCTTTCACCCTTACCTGCGCCGTGAGGCGCGGGCGGTCTGCTCTCTGTGGCACTGTCTCGCGGATTGCTCCGGGTGGGCGTTACCCACCGTCCTGCCCTGTGGAGCCCGGACGTTCCTCGGCGCGGGCGAACCCGCGACGCGACCGTCCAGCCGACCCATTCGCGAGGTCGAGTCTACCGGCGCGGCGGGATCGGCCCCGACGGCTCACCCCTTCTCGGCGGTGTCGCCGATGCGCAGGTCCAGGGGGAAGTCGATGGGGAACGTTCCGAACAGCAGTCGCCCCGCCGTGGCGGCGGCCTCGCGGACCGCGTCGGCGACCGCATCCGCCAGCTCGACGGGGGTGTGCACGACGATCTCGTCGTGGAGGAAGAACGCGAGGTGCGGCCGGCGCGCGAACACCGGACCCGACGCCGCGGCCGGGGGGACGGCATCCGGGACCGAGAACTCGGCCAGACGGGTGCGCAGGTCGGCCAGCCACGCCAGTGCCCACTCCGCGGCAGTGCCCTGCACGACGAAGTTGCGGGTGAAGCGTCCGCGGTCGCGCGCGGCCCGTCGTGCGCGCGTCTCATCGATCCCGGATGCCGCCGACCCGCTCGCCTGCGATTGCACCAGACGCCACATCTCCCCGGCCGCGGGCGAGGTGCGACCGAGCCACGTGTGCACGACGCCGCCGTCCTCTCCCGCCCGCGCGGCCTGGTCGACGAGGCCCATCGCCCGGGGGAAGGTGCGGCGCAGACGCGGAAGGAGCCGGCCGCTCTCGCCGGTCGTGGCACCGTACATCGCGCCCAGCATCGCGAGCTTGGCCTCGGCGCGGCTCGCCACCGCGCCCCTCTCGACGATGCCCGCGTAAAGATCGCGACCGGCCGCGGCCTCGGCGAGGGCGGTGTCGCGCGCCATCGCCGCGAGGACGCGTGGTTCGAGCTGCGCGACGTCGGCCGTCACGAGCGTCCAGCCGGGATCCGCGCGCACGGCGGCGCGCAGCGATCGGGGGATCTGCAGCGCCCCTCCCCCGGACGATGCCCAACGCCCGGTGACCACTCCGGCGGGCACGTAGACGGGGCGGAACCGATCCTCGCGCACCCACTCGTCCAGCCATGCCCAGCCGTTCGCCGTGTACAACCGCATGAGTTTCTTGTAGGCGATCAGGGGCGCGACGGCGGGGTGGTCGTGCTCGGCGAGCTCCCACCGCGAGGTCGACTGCACGAGCAGTCCCGCGCGGTGCAGCGCGCGCAAGAGCTTCGGCTGCGAGTCGAGCGACACGGACGCATCGCCGAGAGCGGTGCGGACGGCCTCGGCGGCACGCTCGATGCGCTCGGGTGGACCGCCCGCGCGTCGCGCTCCGAGCTCGCGCTCGAGCAGCGCTTCGTGCGCAGCGCGGCTGTACGGAACACCGGCAGCATGCAGTTCGGCGGCGATGAGCGCCCCCGCGGACTCGGCCGCGCACAGCAACCGCAGCGCGCCCGCCGAGGCGCTGTCGCGGATGACGGCGAGCTGACGGCCGTACTCGGCGGCGGCGGCGTCGAGGGTGTCCGGGATCCCGGATGCCGCCTCACCCAGGTCGAAGAGCGTGTCGCCGGTCGTGGGGGCGGATGAGGTGGCATCCCACTCGACGTGGGCGCGCAGGCCGTGATCGTCGCTCACCGAGACGGCGTCGCGCAGGATGCCGTGCACCAGCCGCAGGTCCCAGGCCCGGGCGATACGCACTCCGGCGTCCAGCAGTCGTGGCGCCAGACTCGCGGTGTCGGCCCACACCCAGCGTGTGTCGCGCTGCGCCTCGCGTGCGGCGACGGTCTGCGGGAGCCGGTCGATCGGGACCTCGACGGAGGTCGTCGGCGCGCCCGTGGCATCCGTGTCGACGAGGGCGAACCGGTCGCCGCTCGTGCGCCCGACGACGACCGTGTCAGACGGCACGGACGCCGGTGGGGGTCATCGCGATTCTTCGGTGCGGACCAGGATGGCGCCGCACTCGGGGCAGAACACGACCTCGTCGGTCTGAGCGCGGCGCACGGTGGCCAGGTCGCTGGGCGGCAGCACCATGCGGCAGGCCTCGCATGCGCCGGCGCGCAGCAGACCCGCGCCGTTGCCGCGCGAGGCCAAGCGCTCGTAGAGACCGAGCAGGTCGGCGGGCACGGACGCGGCCACCGCGTCGCGGTCACGGCGCGCGCCCTCGAGGCGGGTGGTGGCCTCGGCGACGGTCGACTTGGCGTCAGCACTCAGCTGCGCCCCCTGTGCGTTGGTGTCGGCGATCAGCGCCTGCTGCTCGGCGACCGCGGCGTCCGCGGCCTCGAGGCGTTCCATGAGCGCGATCTCGATGTCCTCGAGGTCGCCCTTGCGGCGCGTCAGCGACGCCAGCTCGCTCTCGAAGCCCTGCGCCTGCTTGGGGTTGGTCGAGGCCGCGAGGCGCTCGGTGTCGCGCGCGATGCGTGCGTCGACGACCGCGACGTCGGACTCGAGGCGCTTCAGCTCGGCGGTGATGTCGTCGCGCGTGTTGGCGCGCGCCGACAGCTCTTGCGTGAGCGTCGCCCGCTGCGCGATGAGCTCGCGCACACGCTCGGCCTGCGGCGGGTTCGCCGCGACGCGCTCGTCGCGGCGGATGCGGGCGTCGAGGTCGGCGAGATCGAGCAGTTTGCGCTGGTCGGCGGGATCGGCATTCACGTGCTCAACGCTACCCCGGGCCTCCGACATCCGCGGCACGCCCGTGCGCCGCCCCGTGGCGCGGTCCGACGGACGCGCGGCGGTAGACTCATGGCATCCCGGGCCTTTAGCTCAGCTGGTAGAGCGCCACGTTTACACCGTGGATGTCGTCGGTTCGATCCCGGCAGGGCCCACCTCAGTTCAGGATGTTGACGCTGCGCGCGATCACCAGCGCCAGCAGCACGAAACCCGAGATGGCCTGCACCATCATGAAGAGCTTCGCGCGGCTGGTGAGCGGCATCACATCGGTCGGGCTGAAGGCCATCGCGTTGGATGCCGAGAAGTACAGGTAGTCCACGTACCCGGGCGCCCAGTCCTCGACGTCCGAGGAACGGCGCGCGACCTCGCTCACGGCGTCGCGGTCCGAGTCCTGCGGGAACTGGAAGTCCGCGGCCGGCAGTTCCTCGCGCGCGTCGCGGCGGCGGGCGATCGGCCCTCCGCGGTCCATCTCCCAGTACACGACCGCATAGCCGATGACGTTGATCGCCCACACCTGGGCCGCTCCGAGCAGCGTCGCCGCTCCACTTCCCTCGCCGCGCAGCAGCTGCTGCAGCAGCAGCACCAGAGCGACCTGGTTGGCGATCAGCAGCAGGGCGGTGAACGCGATCGCGAAGCCGCGTCCGAGGCGCGAGGGCCTGGTCAGTCGCGACGGGTTGGTCACCACCATCGGGATCAAGCACAGCGCGCCGACCCCGACGACGATGTACCTCAGGATGCCGGACGCCTCGCTCGGCAGGAAGGCGTAGAGTCCCGCGCCGACGGCGAGGGCGATCAGCACCGGCCACCGGTGCTCGGGGCGGGTGCGGAACCCCGCGGGATCCTGGGTGCTCACGGGCTCAGGCTAGACCGCGCGGGACGCCTCTTCTTCGGCGACGGCGAGGCCGTGGCATCCCTCATCAGGAGTTCATCGGCGGCGCACGACATCTCGACATCGAGCAGACGGGACGACGAGATCGCCGTGGCGTCGTCCGCGCGCATCCGATGTCGGCGCGACTCGCTAGGCTGGACGTTGGTTGATTGTGCGGAGCGAACAAGGGTTGCCGCACTCGTATGGCGATTCTCTGGCATGACCTGCCAGACGACGAAAGGTCTTCCGTGACTGTTCACGACCAGGATCCGTATTCGCAGGGGCCGCAGGACAGCGACCCGGAAGAGACCGGGGAGTGGCAGGAATCCCTCCGCCAGCTCGTCCAGGCCAAGGGTCCGGCTCGCGCTCGCGAGATCATGCTGAGCCTGCTCAAGGGCTCGAAGGAACTGCACCTCAACGTGCCGATGGTTCCGACCACCGACTACATCAACACCATCTCGCAGAAGAACGAGCCCGACTTCCCCGGTGACGAGGAGCTCGAGCGCCGCTACCGCAAGTGGATCCGCTGGAACGCTGCGGTCACCGTGCACCGCGCGCAGCGCCCGGGCATCGGCGTCGGCGGCCACATCTCGACGTACGCCTCGTCGGCGGCCCTCTACGAGGTGGGCTTCAACCACTTCTTCCGCGGCCTGGACGACCCGTCCGGCGGCGACCAGATCTTCATCCAGGGTCACGCCTCGCCCGGCGCCTACGCCCGCGCGTTCCTCGAGGGACGACTGACCGAGGCCCAGCTCGACGGCTTCCGTCAAGAGAAGTCGGCAGCGCCCCACGGCATCCCCTCCTACCCGCACCCCCGTCTCATGCCGGAGTTCTGGCAGTTCCCGACGGTGTCGATGGGTCTGGGGCCGATCAACGCCATCTACCAGGCGATGTCGAACAAGTACCTGTCGAACCGCGGGATCAAAGACGTCTCCGACTCCCACGTGTGGGCCTACCTCGGCGATGGCGAGATGGACGAGGTCGAGAGCCGCGGCCAGCTCCAGGTCGCCGCCAACGAGGGTCTCGACAACCTGACGTTCATCATCAATTGCAACCTGCAGCGCCTCGACGGACCCGTCCGCGGTAACGGCAAGATCATCCAGGAGCTCGAGAGCTTCTTCCGCGGTGCCGGCTGGAACGTCATCAAGGTCGTCTGGGGTCGCGAGTGGGACGACCTGCTCGCCCGCGACACCGAGGGTGCGCTGCTGAACCTGATGAACACCACGCCCGACGGCGACTACCAGACGTACAAGGCCGAGAACGGCGCGTACGTCCGCGAGAACTTCTTCGGACGCGACCCCCGCGCCCTCGAGCTCGTCAAGGACTACACCGACGAGCAGGTCTGGGGTCTCAAGCGCGGTGGCCACGACTACCGCAAGGTGTTCGCGGCGTTCAAGGCCGCCAAGGAGCACAAGGGCCAGCCCACCGTGATCCTGGCCAAGACCATTAAGGGCTACGGCCTCGGCCCCCACTTCGAGGGCCGCAACGCCACGCACCAGATGAAGAAGCTGACGCTCGACGACCTCAAGTCGTTCCGCGACGCGATGGACATCCCCGTCACCGACGCGCAGCTCGAAGAGAACCCGTACCAGCCGCCGTACTACAACCCCGGTGAGCAGGACGAGACGATCAAGTACATGCTCGAGCGTCGTCGCGAGCTCGGCGGATTCCTTCCCGAGCGGCGCACGACGCACGTTGGTCTGGAACTGCCCGGGGATGCCGCGTACGCGCTGCCCAAGAAGGGCTCCGGCACGCAGGACGTCGCCACCACGATGGCGTTCGTCCGCCTGCTCAAGGACCTGCTGCGGGTCAAGGGCTTCGGTCACCGCATCGTGCCGATCATCCCCGACGAGGCGCGCACGTTCGGTATGGACGCGTACTTCCCGACGGCGAAGATCTACAACCCCAAGGGGCAGCACTACACCTCGGTGGACCGCGAGCTGCTGCTGGCGTACAAAGAGAGCCCCGAGGGGCAGATCATCCACGTCGGCATCAACGAGGCGGGCGCCCTGGCGGCGTTCACCGCGGCCGGTACGGCGTACGCGACGCACGGCGAGCCGCTCATCCCGGTCTACGTCTTCTACTCGATGTTCGGCTTCCAGCGCACGGGCGACGCCCAGTGGGCCGCCGGCGACCAGATGGCGCGCGGCTTCATCATCGGCGCCACGGCCGGTCGCACCACACTGACGGGTGAGGGTCTGCAGCACGCGGACGGGCACTCGCAGCTGTTGGCGTCGACGAACCCCGCGACCGTGTCGTACGACCCGGCTTACGGGTACGAGATCGCGCACATCGTCCGCTCGGGCATCGAGCGGATGTACGGCGGCGAGCACTCCGACCCGAACGTCATGTACTACATGACCGTGTACAACGAGCCCTACGTCCAGCCCGCCGAGCCCGAGGGCGTCGACGTGGACGGCATCGTCCGCGGCATCCACCACATCTCCACCGGCGAGGGCGACGGCCCCCGCACGCAGCTGCTCGCCTCGGGCGTCGGTGTGCCGTGGGCGCTCGAAGCTCAGCGTCTGCTGAAGGACGACTGGAACGTGAAGGCGGACGTCTGGTCGGTCACCTCGTGGTCGGAGCTGCGCCGCGACGGCCTCGCCGCCGACGAGCACAACTTCCTGCACCCCGACGAGGAGCCGCGCGTGGCGTACCTCACCGACAAGCTGAAAGAGGCCGAGGGTCCCGTCGTGGCCGTCAGCGACTGGATGCACGCGGTGCAGGACCAGATCCGCCAGTGGGTCCCGCAGAACTACTGGACGCTCGGAGCCGACGGCTTCGGCTTCTCGGACACCCGCGCTGCGGCCCGTCGCTTCTTCAAGATCGACGGCCCCTCGCTCGCGGTGCGCGCCCTGCAGGCACTCGCCGAAGAGGGCAAGGTCGACCGCGCCGTCGTCGGCCAGGCCATCGAGAAGTACCGCCTGCACGACGTCAATGCCGGCACCAGCGGCAACGCGGGCGGCGAGGCCTGATCCACGTGAGGTCCTCCACCGACGGGCCCGGTTCCGCCCCCACGGGCGGGGCCGGGCCCGACCGGTCCGCGGCTGTCGCGGCCGAGGTGGCGCAGGAGAAGGCCGAGACGCTCGTCTGGCTGCGCCGCATCTCGGGCGATCTCGCCACCGCGACCATCCAACGGCTCGAAGAGACGCTGCCCTGGTACGCCGAGATGCCGCCCGCTCGGCGCTCCGCGGTCGGGCTCGTGGCGCAGGCCGGCATCACGTCGTTCCTGAAGTGGTTCGAGGAGCCCGCGTCGACCCCCGCGATCGCCGCCGACATCTTCGCCGCCGCCCCCCGCGAACTGTTGCGCAGCGTGAGCCTCACCCAGACCCTGCAGCTCGTCCGCGTCACCGTCGAGGTGATGGAGGAGCGCGTCGCCGGCCGCAGTGAGCGCGTCCGCGAGGCGATGCTGTCGTACTCGCGCGAGGTGGCGTTCGCCGCCGCCGACGTCTACGCGCGCGCCGCCGAGGCGCGCGGGTTGTGGGACGCCCGTCTCGAGGCGCTCGTGGTCGACTCGATCCTCACCGGCGAGGCCGATGACGAACTGCCCAGCCGCATCGCCGCCCTCGGCTGGCACGGCCACGGCGAGGTGTCGGTGCTCGTGGGTACGACTCCCCCGCAGTTGGACGTCGACCAGGTGCGCCGCACCGCCCGCAAGCTCGGCGTCGATGTGCTGATCGGGGTGCAGGGCTCGCGCCTCGTCCTGGTGCTGGGACGCGCCGACCTGCCGGCGCGCGCGGGCGACGACGTGACCGAGCTGGCGTTCACCGAGATCGCCAAACGTCTCGAGCCGAGCTTCGGCTCCGGGCACCTGGTGCTCGGACCCGCCGTGCCCGCCCTCGTCGACGCGGGCCAGAGCGCCCGCGCCGCCCTCGCCGGCTTCGCCGTCGCCCGGGCGTGGCGCCACGCCCCGCGTCCCGTCGAGGCCGACGACCTGCTGCCCGAGCGGGCTCTCGCGGGAGACGCGGTCGCCAAGCAGACCCTCGTCGACCGCGTCTACCGCCCCCTGCAGGCGCACAGCGCCGACCTCGTCACGACGCTCTGGAGCTACCTCGACAACGGCCGGTCCCTCGAGGCGACGGCACGCGAGCTGTACGTGCACCCGAACACGGTGCGGTACCGCCTGAAGCGCGTGTCTGAGGTGATCGGATGGGATGCCACCGGCCCCCGCGAGGCGCTCATCCTGCAGACGGCGCTCATCCTGGGCTCGATCGGCACCGACGCGACACGCCGCCGCGGCCTCGCCGGTAGGCGTCCCGTCTCTCCCCGCTGACCCCGCCCCCGCCCCCCGGGGCCCCCCTTGATCGAGTGTCCAGAACACGCCGCCAGCGGCTCACGCTGCCCGGCGTGTTCTGGACTCGCGACGGGGGTGGAGCCGGGCTGATGCACGGCGCGCACAAAGACACGCCGCATATCTGTGTCGATATCTCCAGAAGCGGGCGCTCGATCCTTGGCAGGATGGAACGGTGATCATCGCCGTCTTCCCCGGACAGGGTTCGCAGACCCCCGGTTTCCTCTCGCCCTGGCTCGAACTCGACGGGGCGCGCGAGCGTCTCGAGGCGTTCTCGGAGCAGGCCGGCGTCGACCTCGTCGCGGCCGGGACGGAGTGGGATGCCGATCGCATCCGCGACACCGCGGTCGCCCAGCCTCTCATCGTGGCGGCGAGCCTGCTGTCGTGGTCGGCCCTGCAGAAGGGTTCCGACGCGGCCGTCGCCGGTGTCGCGGGGCACTCGGTCGGCGAGATCGCGGCGCTGGCGGCATCCGGTGTCCTCCGCGACGACGACGCGCTGCGCCTGGTCGGACTGCGCGGGCGGGCGATGGCCGAGGCCGCCGCGGCCGTCGAGACGGGCATGAGCGCCGTCGTCGGCGGGGACGAGCAGGCCGTGCTCGATCGCCTCGCGGAACTCGGGCTCACCCCCGCCAACTACAACGGTGGCGGACAGATCGTCGCCGCCGGCGAGCTGCCCGCCCTGTCGGAACTGGCGGGCGAGGCCCCTCGCGCCGCTCGGGTCATCCCGCTGCAGGTCGCGGGCGCCTTCCACACCCGTTTCATGGAGCCCGCCGTCGAGACGCTGCGCTCCGCCGCGGCCGAGGTCGAGGTGTCCGACCCCGAGACCACGCTCTGGACGAACTCGGACGGTTCGACCGTGACCGACGGGCGTCGCGCCCTCGACCTTGTCGTCGCGCAGGTCGCCTCTCCCGTCCGCTGGGACCGCTGCATGGCCTCGTTCGCCGAGCACGGCGTGACCGGCATCATCGAACTGTCGCCCGCGGGCGCGCTCACGGGGCTCGCGAAGCGCGCCCTGCGCGGCACCCCGACCGTGGCGGTCAAGACCCCCGACGACCTCGACGCGGCCGTCTCACTCCTGAAAGAAGACCAGGCATGAGCACCCCCACCCTCCGTCAGCCCCAGGGCGCGGCGCACACCCGCATCTACGCCTACGGCGCCGCTCGCGGCGAGAAGGTCGTCCCCAACGACGACCTCGTCGGGCCGATCGACTCCAGCGACGAGTGGATCCGCCAGCGCACCGGCATCGTCACGCGCGTGCGCGCCGACAAAGAGACGGATGCCATCGACCTGGCCTCCGAAGCCGCGCGCGAGGCCGTCGAGAAGTCCGGGGTCTCCCCCGACGACATCGACGCCGTGATCGTCGCGACCATCAGCAACCCGAAGCAGACGCCCTCGGCGTCCGCGATCGTCGCCGACCGCATCGGCGCCAACCCCGCCGCGGCGTACGACGTCAACGCCGCGTGCGCCGGCTTCGCCTACGGCGTGGGACAGGCCGACGCCCTCGTGCGGGCGGGCCTGGCGAAGCACGTCGTCGTGGTGGGCGCCGAGAAGCTCAGCGACATCGTCGACCCCACCGACCGCAGCATCTCGTTCCTGCTCGGTGACGGCGCGGGCGCGGTGGTCGTGGGCCCGAGCGACACCCCCGGCATCGGACCGACCATCTGGGGCTCCGACGGCTCCAAGGCCGACGCGGTGGGCATGAACGCCACCCTGAACGAGTTCCGCGACGGTACGGCACCGTGGCCCACCCTCCGCCAGGAGGGCCCGACGGTCTTCCGCTGGGCCGTGTGGGAGATGGTCAAGGTCGCGCGCCAGGCGATCGAGGCCGCGGGCATCGAGCCCGCCGACCTCGCCGCCTTCGTTCCGCACCAGGCGAACATGCGCATCATCGACGAGTTCGCCAAGCAGCTCGGCCTGCCCGAGACGGTGGTCATCGGTCGCGACATCGAGACCACGGGCAACACCTCCGCGGCATCCATTCCGCTCGCCACCCACCGCCTGCTCGAGGAGCACCCCGAGCTCAGCGGCGGGTTGGCGCTGCAGATCGGCTTCGGCGCCG
>NZ_CAJYPF010000016.1 GCF_913776565.1 uncultured Microbacterium sp.
CGTCGTCGGTGATCGACAGGCCCGGGTTGGCGCGCGCGTCGGCGAGCGGGCCGGACTCGGCGCCCATGACCCCCACCGCCGGCGCGCCCGGGCGCGGCCGGGGGGTCATTCCGGGCGCGAAGGTCCAGCCAGAGGGGTATATCGCGACCTTCGCCGACACGGTCGTCGACGACGGCGTCACCGTCGTCATCACCCGTCCCTGGCTCAACCTGGCGTTCTTCGACCCGCGCCCGCTGACGACCTTCACCGACCTCGCCCCCGACGTGCGCACGTGGGCCGTGGGCGGTCACTCGCTCGGCGGCGTCCGCGCCTGTCAGCTCGCGACCGACGCCGACGCCCTCGTCCTCTTCGCCTCGTACTGCGCGAACGACCTCTCGGCATCCGGGCTTCCCGTCCTCAGCCTCTCGGGGTCCGAGGACGGCCTGTCCACCCCGCAGAAGATCGCGGATGCCAAGGGCGAACTCCCCGCGGACGCGACCTTCGTCGAGATCCCCGGCGCCTCGCACGCTTCGTTCGGTTCGTATGGCCCGCAGCCCGGCGACGGCACGCCCACCGCCGACCCGGCCGACGTGGACCGGGTGATCGCGGAGCAGCTGGCGGGGTTCCTGCCGCGGCCGTAGCCCGCACCCGGCCGCGCGCGGCGCTCCGCGCGGGTCCCGCGCTCCGGAACATCCCCGCTCCATACCGTCGGCGAGGTCGAAATCAGCGGGGATTGGCAGGAGTCGTCCGGAGCGCGGCACACGACGGCCCCCGCACTCACTCCTCCTGCACAGGCCCGCATCAATCCCCGTTTTCTCGAGACGGGGTCCACACGCCCGGGCGTCCGACCACCCTGGACGGGTGCAGACCCCGTCCCCGCTCCCGCAAGCTCTGTCCACGAGCGACCTGCGCGAGGCGGGCCTGACCAAACGACAGATCGCGACCGCCGTGCGGCAGGGGCGCGTGATCCGTCTCCGGCTGGGGCGATACGCGCTCGAACACACTCCGGACATCTTCATCGACGCCGCACGATGGGGCGGTCGCGTCGACTGCATCTCGTTGCTGTCCCATCTCGGAGTCTTCGTCCACACGCATGACGGTCCGCACATCCAGGTCGATCGGCACGCGACGCGTCTACCACTGCGGCCTGCCCGCGTCCGGTGCCACTGGCGGTCGTCGTCTGCGCCCGCCGCTTCGTTGGCCGTCGACGTGGTGGAGGCACTGACCCAGGCGGTCCTGTGCCAACCGGCGCGACACGCCATCGCCACGCTCGACAGCGCGTGGCACCTCGGTGTGGTGGATGTCGAGGGCATCGACGAGGTCTTCCGTCGCCTGCCGCGAGCGCTCCAGGTGCTGCGGACGCTGTTGGATCCCCGTAGCGAAGCGGGAGTCGAGACGCTCGTCAGGCTGATCCTGCGCACGCTCGGTCATCGAGCCGAACTGCAGGTCGTCATCCGGGGAGTGGGGAGGGTCGACCTCCTCGTCGACGGGTGGCTCATCGTGGAGTGCGACAGCCGACAGTTCCACTCCGAGTGGGAGGCTCACGTCCGCGACCGGCACCGCGACGCCGCGGCCCTGGCGCAGGGCTTCTGCACGGTCCGCCTCCTCGCGGCGGACGTCCTCTCGCGCCCCGACGCTGTCCGCCTCCAGCTGCAGAGCATCCTGGATCACGGTCCGCCTGTCCCGCGCTCCGGCTCATCCGGTGGTGGACGGCGAGTCGAGGCACGCGGAAGCCGTCTGAGAGACCGCTGATCCGGAGAGCGGCACGCATGAAGCGCACGACAGCATGAAGCGCACTGCAGCGCCGCTTCGGCGCCGGCTCGCGCCCGGGCGTCCCGCGCTCCGGAAGAACACGCCCTCGCCCGCTCCGCACACGGGCACGCGAGGCATTTCCTGAGCCGAGATCCGGAGCGCGGGACGCGAGGAGGCGCGCACCGGAACCGGTGCGCGCCTCCTCGCAGTAGCTCAGCGCTGGAAGCCCTCCGAGATGATCTCGATGAGCTCCTCGCGCTCCTCGACCGGCAGGAATGCCCCCGCGGCCGCGTTCAGCTGGAACGCCTCGAGGTCGTCGAGGTCGTATTCGAAGGCCTGAGCGAGCAGACCCAGCTCGCGCGTGAGCGTGGTCGCGCTCATCAGGCGGTTGTCGACGTTCACGGTGACCGAGAAGTCGAGCTGGTACAGCAGGTCGAACGGGTGCGCGTCCAGGGTGTCGCCCCAGGCGTTGACGGCACCGGACTGCAGGTTGGACGTCGGCGAGAGCTCGAGGGTGATCTCGCGGTCGCGGACCCAGCGCGCCAGGTCGCCGAACGTGACCTGCACCTCTTCGCCCTCGCGTGAGACGACGTCGAGGTCGTTGGCGATGCGCACGCCGTGGCCGAGACGCAGGGCCCGACCGTCGATGAGGGCGGAGCGGATGGATGCCAGACCCGCCCCCTCGCCGGCGTGCACCGTCGTGGGGAAGAACTGCTCGGCCAGGTAGTCGAACGCCGCGCGGTGCCGGCTGGGGAGGAACCCGTCCTCCGCGCCGGCGAGGTCGAACCCGACCACCCCGCGACCGCGCCACGCGACGGCGAGCTCGGCGATGTCGCGCGAGTTGTCGGTGTGGCGCATCGCGGTGAGCAGCTGACCGACGCGGATGTCGTGTCCGCGGGCGTCCGCGGCATCCTCGCCCTCTTCGATACCCTCCTGCACCGCGTCCACGACCTCGTCGAGGCTGAGGCCGCGGGTCAGATGCTGCTCGGGCGCCCACCGCACCTCGCCGTAGACCACGCCGTCGGCGGCGAGGTCCTCGACGAACTCCTTCGCCACGCGCACGAGCCCCTCGCGCGTCTGCATGACGCCGACGGTGACGTCGAACTTCTCGAGGTAGTCCTCGAGGGAGCCGCCGTCGATGTGGTCCGAGAACCACGCCTCGAGGCTCTTCGCGTCGTTCGCGGGCAGGTCGAGGCCGATCTCGTCGGCCAGCTCGAGCACCGTCGCGGGACGCAGGCCCCCGTCGAGGTGGTCGTGCAGCGACACCTTGGGCAGCTCGCGAACCTTGCGCCCCTGCACCCGGAACTCGTCGGCGGCCATGGTGCTCCTCTTCCCGGCGGCCATCACGCCGTGATGCGTTCGCGCACGATCAGGGATGCCGCGGGCGCGGTGTCGCCGATCTCCCAGGCCCCCTCGACCGCGCCGAGGGCGCGATCGAAGCGCGACTCGTCGTCGGCCGAGAGGGTGAACAGCGGCTGTCCGGCGCTGATCGACTGCCCCACGGTGACGTGCAGGTCGATGCCCGCGGCGTGCACGACCGCATCCTCGGCCCGCGCGCGACCGGCTCCCAGGCGCCATGCGCCGATGCCGAACGGCAGCGCATCCACGCGCGTCACGACGCCTGACCGCTCGGCGACGATGGTGTGCGTCTCGCGAGGGGTGGGCAGTGCGGCATCCGGATCCCCGTCCTGGGCACGGATCATGCGCTTCCACACGTCCATCGCCCGGCCGTCCGAGAGCGCGGCCTCGACGTCGGCGTCGGGCTGCCCCGCGAGGGTCAGCATCTCACGCGCCAGGGCGACGGTGAGTTCGACCACGTCGGCGGGGCCACCGCCGGCCAGCACCTCTACCGACTCGCGCACCTCGTTGGCGTTGCCGATGGCCAGGCCCAGCGGGGTGTTCATGTCGGTGAGCAGGGCCGTGGTGTTCACGCCCGAGTCGGTGCCGAGCGCGACCATCGTCTCGGCGAGCTCGCGCGCGCGATCGATGTCCTGCATGAAGGCACCCGAACCGAACTTCACGTCGAGCACGAGCGAGTCGGTGCCCTCGGCGATCTTCTTCGACATGATGCTCGAGGCGATCAGCGGGATGGCCTCGACCGTGCCGGTGACGTCCCGCAGGGCGTAGAGCTTCTTGTCGGCGGGCGCGAGACCCGTGCCCGCGGCGCAGATGACCGCACCGACATCGCGCAGCTGCGCCATGATCTCGTCGTTCGACAGCGCCGCGCGCCAGCCGGGGATCGACTCGAGCTTGTCGAGGGTGCCGCCGGTGTGCCCGAGCCCGCGGCCCGACAGCTGCGGCACCGCCACGCCGAACACGGCGACCAGCGGGGCGAGCGGCAGGGTGATCTTGTCGCCCACGCCGCCCGTCGAGTGCTTGTCGACGGTGACCTTGCCGAGGGACGAGAAGTCCATACGCTCGCCCGAGGCGATCATCGCGTCGGTGAGGACGCGGATCTGATCCCGGCCGAGGCCGTTCAGCAGGACCGCCATCGTGAACGCCGACATCTGCGCGTCCATGACGTAGCCGCGCGTGTAGGCGTCGACGAGCCACCGGATCTCGCCCTCGGTGATCGGCCGGCCGTCGCGCTGCGCGCGGATGATGTCGACCGCGTCATATGCTTCCACCGGTCCCTGAGCCTGTCGAAGGGTCATCGCGCCGCCTCCTCGAGGTCGCGCGGACCGAAGGCGTCGGGCAGCACCTCGTCGATGGTGCGGATGCCGCTGACCGTCTCGAGCAGCATCCCGGGGATGGCGTGCTCGAACAGCAGCTGACGGCAGCGACCGCACGGCATGAGGGTGCGCCCCTCGCCGTCCACGCACACGAAGGCGACCAGCTGGCCGCCCCCGCTCATGTGCAGGTCGGACACGAGCCCGCACTCGGCGCACAGCGTGACGCCGTACGAGGCGTTCTCGACGTTGCACCCCGAGACGATGCGCCCGTCGGCGACGAGCGCCGCGGCGCCCACCTTGAAGCGCGAGTAGGGCGCGTAGGCGCGGTGCATGGCATCCGTGGCGGCGACGCGGAGTTCGTCCCAGTCGATGTCGGTCATCGTGGAGTGCAGGGTCCTCTCGTGAAGGGGGAAGCGGGCCTGGTCAGCCCTTGATGTAGGGCTTTCCGGCGGCCGCGGGGCCGCGGATCTGCCCTGCGAAGCCGGCCACCGCGATGATGGTCACGACGTAGGGCAGCATAAGCATGAACTCGCTGGGGATCGGGGTGCGCAGGACCGTCAGCAGGTTCTGCAGGTTGGTCGCGAAACCGAACAGCAGCGCCGCGAGAGTGGCGCGGATCGGGTCCCACCGGCCGAAGATGACCGCGGCGAGGGCGATGAAGCCCAGGCCCGCCGTCATCTCCTTGGTGAACTGCCCCACCGAGACGAGCGTGAAGTACGCGCCGCCGATGCCGGCGATGGCGCCGGCGAGCGAGACGTTCCAGAACCGGCTCGAATTGACCTTGATGCCGACGGTGTCGGCGGCCTGCGGGTGCTCGCCGACGGCGCGCAGGCGCAGACCCCAACGGGTCCGGTAGAGCCCCCACGCCACGACGGCCACGACGGCGTACATCAGGTAGACGATGAAGGTCTGGTTGAACAGCACCGGTCCGATGATCGGGATGTCGCCGAGCAGCGGGATCTCCCAGCGGGGGAAGCGCTCGGGACGGTTCATGATGTCTTCGTTGGGCACCAGCAGGGCGCCGTAGAGGAACCCGGTCAGACCGGTCACGAGCACGTTGAGCACGACACCGACGATCACCTGGTCGACCAGGTACTTGATCGAGAACGCCGCGAGCACGAAGGCCACGAGGACGCCGCCCACCATCGCCGCGACGAGTCCCAGGAAGGGGTTGCGGGTGAGAGATGCCACGAGCGCGGCGCTGAACGCCCCGAACAGGAACTGTCCCTCGATGGCGACGTTGACGACGCCGACGCGTTCGCCGATCACGCCGCCGAGCGCGCCGAAGATCAGCGGGACCGACAGCGACAGCGCGCCGAACAGCAGACCCGTGACCGGCACGAGACCGTCGGCGGCCGCCCAGACGAGGAACGCGAACACCGCGAGGGCGCCGAAGGCGATCGGCAGCCACAGCGGGGTACGGCGGTAGCTCACCGCGTCCCAGACCGACCACGCGGTCAGCAGCACGAGAACGACGAGCACGCCCCAGCTGGTCGCGGCGGTGGGGACGCCCACGCTGCCGAGGTCGATGTTCGAGGCGGGGTCGCCGAGGCGGAAGGTGCTCTGGCCGTCGCGCGGCACGAGGGCGAAAAGGAGGGCGAGCAGCACGGTCACGACCGCGAGGCTCACCGCCAGCTTGATGTGGCGCACGCGCACCGTGGTCAGCTGGATCGCGTCATCCGCGAGATGCGTCGCGGTCATGCCGCCACCGCCTTCTTGGCCGCCTTGGCCCGGTCCTTGGCCGCGCGCTCGGCCTCGCTCTTGGGGAGGAAGAAGATCGTGCGCACCAGCGGCGGGGCCGCGATGAACAGCACGATGAGGGCCTGCACGACGAGCACGATGTCGACGGGGATGCCCTGCGATGCCTGCATGGTGAACGAGCCCGACTTGAGGGCCCCGAACAGGATGCCGGCGGCGAACACGCCCCACGGGCGGCTGCGCCCGAGCAGGGCCACGGTGATGGCGTCGAAGCCGATGCCGGCGTCGATGAGGCCGTCGAAGCCCGTGGTGACCGATCCCTGGATCTGGTTCATCCCGGCGAGACCCGCCAGGCCTCCGGCGAAGAGCATCGCGTAGACGTACATGCGGGGCACCGAGATGCCGGCCGCGCGGGCGGCGTGGGGGTTCTCTCCCACCGCGCGCAGGCGGAAGCCGAGGCTCGAGCGCTCCATGAGCCACCACACGAAGACGGTGGCCGCCACGACGAACACGAAGCCCAGGTCGAGCAGGGGGAACTGGGGGCCGAACAGCTCGGGGAACTGCGCGTTCGCGGGAGTGGCCGACGAGATCGGCTGGTCGCCGGCGGGACGCTGCAGCAGGCCCGGGGTGCGCACCATCCACGTGACCAGGTAGTAGGCGACGTAGTTGAGCATGATCGTCAGGATGACCTCGTGCGCGCCGGTGCGCGCCTTCAGCAGGCCGACGATCCCACCCCAGAGGGCTCCGCCGGCGATGCCGACGATGAGCGTCAGCGGCAGCTGGATGATCATCGGCAGGTCGAGGTTGAAGGTGATGAGACCGGCGAAGGCGCACGCGACGAGGATCTGGCCGCGTCCACCGATGTTGAACAGGCCCACGCGGAAGGCGAGCGCCACGCCGAGACCGGCCGCGATGAGCGGAGCCGCGAAGCCCAGGGTGTTGGTCAGGGGCCGGATCTGGGCGCCGAAGTCGGACACGCGCGAGTTGAAGATGGCACCGCGGAAGAGGGCCTCGTACCCGCCGTAGACGGAGTTCCACACCGCCGCCAGCAGGTCGCCGGGGCGCGCGAAGAAGTACCCCGCCGTGACGCGGACCTGGTCGTTCGTGGCCGCCATGAGGATGCCGCCGACGATCATCGCTGCGACGACCGCCAGCACCGTGGTGATCCACGACGAGCGCAGCAGCTCCGTGAGGAACTGGTTGGTGCGCGGGGGTGCGGGGGTCTCGGCCGGGGCATGACCGGTCAGCGGCCCCGACGCGCCGGGCAGCTGCTCGGGCGGCAGGCCGGAGTCCCCGGTCGCGCCCGTGCTCGGGATGTGGCCGCTCACGCTGTCTCCTCCGCGGGCTGCTCGCCCGCCATCATGAGCCCGAGCACCTCGCGCGGGGTGTCCCCCGGCACGATGCCCACGATGCCGCCGCGGTACATGACCGCGATGCGGTCGCCGAGGGCGGCGATCTCGTCGAGCTCGGTCGACACGACGATGACGGGCACTCCCGCATCGCGCGCGGCGACGATCTGCTTGTGGATGAATTCGATGGAGCCGACGTCGACGCCGCGGGTCGGCTGGGCGGCGACGAACAGCTTCAGCGGGCGGCTCATCTCGCGGGCGATGACGACCTTCTGCTGATTGCCGCCCGAGAGGGTGCCGACGGGGGTGGATGCCGACTGCGTACGGATGTCGTATTCGGCGATGCGCTCGCGCGCGAAGGCGCCCAGCGCGGTCCGCTTGATGGTGCCACCCGAGACGAAGGCGGAGTCGGAGGACCGGTCGAGGATGAGGTTCTCGGCCACCGAGAAGGCTCCGACCAGTCCGTCCTCTTTGCGGTCCTCGGGCACGAAGCCCACGCCCGCGTCGAGGATGGCGCGCACGCTCTTGCCGACCAGGTCGGTGCCGTCGAGGTCGACGGTGCCGGTGACGCCGTCGGCCAGGCCGACGATGGCCTCGACGAGCTCGGTCTGTCCGTTGCCCTGCACACCCGCGATCGCGACGATCTCGCCCGGACGCACGTCGAGGTCGACGTCGTCGACGACCACCGCTCCCTCGGGCGTGACCACGCGCAGGTTGCGGATCGACAGACCGCCGGATGCCGCCGCCTTCGGTGCATCCTTGACGACGGTGAGCTCGACGGCGCGTCCGACCATGAGCGAGGCGAGTTCGCCGTTGCTGGCGGTGGGCTCGGCCTCGCCGACGATCTTGCCCAGTCGGACGACCGTGATGCGGTCGGCGACCTCGCGCACCTCGCGCAGCTTGTGCGTGATGAAGACGATCGACGTGCCCTCATCGCGCAGCTGGCGCATGATGCCCATCAGCTCGTCGGTCTCCTGCGGGGTGAGGACGGCCGTCGGCTCGTCGAAGACGAGGACCTTGGCGTCGCGAGAGAGCGCCTTGATGATCTCGACGCGCTGCTGCACGCCCACCGGCAGGTCGCCGACGAGGGCGTCGGGGTCGACCTCGAACCCGAAGCGCTGCGCGACGTCGCGCACGTGCTTCCGGGCGGCGTTCAGGTCGAGCGCGCCCAGGGCCTTGGTGTTCTCATGGCCGAGCATGACGTTCTCGGCGACGGTGAAGACGGGGATGAGCATGAAGTGCTGGTGCACCATGCCGATGCCCGCGGCCATGGCGTCGCCGGGGCCGCGGAAGCGCTGGACGACGTCGTCCAGCAGGATCTCTCCCTCATCGGCCTGGTACAGACCGTAGAGGACGTTCATGAGTGTGGATTTACCGGCACCGTTCTCTCCGAGGAGAGCGTGGATCTCGCCCGGCTGGACGACCAGATCGATGTGATCGTTCGCAACCAGGGACCCGAACCGCTTGGTGATGCCGCGGAGCTCGAGCTTCATGCTGTGCACCTTATTCGAAGACGTTGTGAAGGCGGACGGAAACCGCGGCCGCCCGGACGGATCCGAGCGGCCGCGGTTTCGAGAGGCTGCCTTACGGCGAGCTGGGCGAGGTGACTTTCAGCGAGCCCGAGACGATCTGCTCGCGCAGAGCCGAGAGCTCGTCGGTCAGACCGGCCGGCAGGGTGAACTTCGAGTTGAAGTCGGCCAGGCCGACGCCGTCGTTCTCGAGCGTGCCCACGTAGGGGGTCACGTCGAACTCGCCCTTGGCGGCCTGCGTCACCGCGTCGTAGACCGCGGTGTCGATGCGCTTGAGGATCGAGGTCAGCACCAGGTCCGACACGTTCGGGTCGGCCTTGGCGAGGTCGGAGTCGACACCGAGCATGACGCTCTTCGAGCCGCTGTCGCGGATCGCGTCGGCGGCGCTGCTGTAGATCGGGCCACCGACGGGCAGGAGCACGTCGACGCCCTGGTCGAGCAGACCCTGAGCGGCCTGCTTGGCCGCGTCGTTGGCGGCGAAGCCACCGGTGAACGAACCGTTCTGCGCGGCGACGTCCCAGCCGAAGGTCTGGACGTTGCCGCCCTTGTCCTCGTCGTACTTCTTGACGCCGTCGACGAAGCCGTCCATGAAGATGGTGACCGGCGGGATCGGGATGCCGCCGACGGTGCCGACCTTGTTGACACCGTTCTCCGCGGAGTAGGCGGCGGCGGCGTAGCCACCGAGGTAGGCGGCCTGGACCGTGTCGAACAGCAGCGGCTTGATGTTCGGGGCGTCGGTCTCACCGTTGTTGTCGGTGTCCGCACGGTCGTCGATGATGGCGTACTGCAGGTTCGGGTTGGCCGTCGCCGAGGCCACGGTGTCGGCGCTCAGCTTGAAGCCGACGGCGACGATGAACGTGCAGCCCTCGGCCACGAGGTTCTCGAGGTTGGGGGCGTAGTCGTTCGCCGAGCTCGACTCGACGTCGATCGACTTGACGCCGAGCTCGGCGGCGGCCTTGTCGATGCCCTCCTTGGCGGACTGGTTGAACGAGCGGTCGTTCCAGCCACCGTCATCCGAGATGATGCAGGGGGTGAAGCCGTCGACGACGCTTCCTCCGGCCGCGCCGGACGCGCCGTTGCTCTCGGGTGCGGCGCCGCAACCGGCGAGCAGCGCAGCCGCGCCGATCATGGCGAGGCCGCTGACGACGGCCTTCTTCGTGGTCTTCACGAATGGTCCTCCAAGACGGATGCCCCCAACGGGTTCGGGGGACGATGCCGTCACGTTACCTACTGTGTCGGTCCGCTTGCGCCCCGAGAGGCCCGCTGCACGCCAATGGTTACAAAGACGCAATCTCGCGTGACGAGCCCGCCACACGCGGACGCAGAACAGGAACCGGATGCCACCGAGTGTGGCATCCGGTGTCAGAGAACGTCGCCGCGGCCGGTGAGCTTGAGGGCGTCCACGACGCCCTTGACGCGCTGGGCGTTCTCGCTCGTGGTGACCAGCAGCGCATCGGGGGTGTCGACCACGACGATGTCGCGCACGCCGATGAGGCTGATGACCCGCTTGGTCTGCGAGACCACGATGCCGCTCGAGGCATCCGACAGCACGCGGGCATCCTCGCCGAGGATCGCGAGCTCGTTGCGACCGCCCGAGGAGTTGAGCTTGGACAGGCTGGCGAAGTCGCCGACGTCGTCCCAGTCGAAGTGCCCCGGGATGACGGCGAGGCGGCCCTTCTCGGCCGCGGGCTCGGCGACCGAGTAGTCGATCGCGATCTTCTTCAGCTCCGGCCAGATGCGGTCCACGGCCGGCCCGCGGCGGTCGCGATCGTCCCAGGCCTCGGCGAGCTCGAGCAGCCCCGCGTGCAGCTCGGGCTCGTTCACGGCGAGCTCCGCGAGCAGCACGTCGGCCCGCGTGATGAACATGCCCGCATTCCACAGGTACGACCGGTCCGAGAAGTACTGCTTGGCGGTCTCGAGGTCGGGCTTCTCGACGAAACGCTCGACCGTGTACGCCTCGGGGGCGCCGTCGACGATCAGTTCGTCGGCCTGCTTGATGTAGCCGAAACCGACCGAGGCCTCGGCGGGCTGGATGCCGATGGTGCAGATGTACCCGGCGCGGGCGACGGCGACGGCCTGACGCACCGCGAAGTCGAATTGACGGGTCTGACGGATGACGTGGTCCGCGGCGAACGATCCGATGATGACGTCGGGCTCGCGGCGGACGAGGATCGCGGCCGCGAGGCCGATCGCGGCCGAGGAGTCGCGCGGCTCCGACTCGAGGAAGACGTTGTGATCCGGGACTCCGGGCAGCTCGCGCTCGACCGCGGCGCGGTGCGCGCGCCCGGTGACGACCGCGATCCGGTTCTCGCCCGAGAGCGGGGCGAGGCGGTCCCACGTGTCGCGCAGCAGCGTCTGCCCCGATCCGGTGAGGTCGTGCAGGAACTTGGGTGCGTCGGCGCGAGAGAGCGGCCAGAGCCGGCTCCCGATGCCCCCGGCGGGGATCACGGCGTAGAAGTCGTCGATAGCGAGGTCTGCCATGGCACCGACCCTAGTGCCCGCGCCGCGGCGGACCCGATCGCGCCCCTCCCGCACCGGGTCCACGGCATCCGAAGAACTATCTCGATATCGAGAGAGTCTTAGGACCGCCTAATCCCCGGGATTCATAGGCCGGACGTAGTATTCAGGAGCGCCCGTGTGACGCTCGGGGCCTGTGCGGGCCCCCACACCGTGTTCGATCAGGGAGGACGACCGTGTCAGCACCAGCACGTGCCACGCCGTCGGTGAAGGAAACGACGTCGAAGAGGCCGCGCGGCACTCTCTACCGCGGTCGCGAGGGGATGTGGTCCTGGGTCCTGCACCGCATCACCGGTGTGGCGATCTTCTTCTTCCTGCTCGTCCACATCCTCGACACGGCGCTCATCCGCGTCTCGCCCGAGGCGTACGACGCCGTCATCGGCACGTACAAGAACCCCGTGATGGGTCTCGGCGAGGTCGCCCTCGTCGGCGCGATCGCGTACCACGCCTTCAACGGCCTGCGCATCATCCTGGTCGACTTCTGGCCCTGGGCCACCCGCCACCAGCGCCAGCTCTGGTGGGGCGTGCTGGGCCTCTGGGTCGTCACCATGGCGGGCTTCACCCCGCGTCACCTGATCAACGTCTTCAGCGCCGTCACCGGGAGCCACTGATGTCCGTCGCCCAAGAAGCCGCCACGATCCCCGCCCCGCGCACGCCCAGCGTCCGCAAGAAGGGCTCCAACCTCGAGAAGTGGGGCTGGATCTACATGCGCGCCTCCGGCGTGCTGCTGATCGTCCTGATCTTCGGCCACCTGTTCGTCAACCTCATGACGGGCGACGGCATCCACCAGATCGACTTCGCGTTCGTCGCGGGCAAGCTCGCCTCGCCGTTCTGGCAGTGGTGGGACGTCTTGATGCTGTGGCTCGCGCTGATCCACGGCGCCAACGGCATGCGCACGATCGTGAACGACTACGTCACGAACGCCAAGATCCGCACGATCCTCGTCGGTTCGCTGTGGGTGTCGGCCGGGTTCCTGATCCTGCTCGGCACGCTCGTCGTCTTCACGTTCGACCCCTGCCTCGGCGTGACCGAGAGCAGCTCCCTGTGGGACGTGTGCCAGGCGGCGTGAGCCGGCGGCATCCCTTCTTTCCCCTGACAGCAGAGGTATTGCACACGTGAGCACTCAGACCAGCTCGGACTCGATCGTCAAGGACGGCGTCCACTACCACCAGTTCGACGTCGTGATCGTCGGCGCCGGCGGCGCCGGCATGCGCGCCGCCATCGAGGCCGGTCCCGGAGCGAAGACCGCCGTCATCTCGAAGCTGTACCCCACCCGCTCGCACACCGGTGCGGCGCAGGGCGGTATGGCCGCGGCGCTCGCCAACGTCGAAGAGGACTCGTGGGAGTGGCACACCTTCGACACCATCAAGGGCGGCGACTACCTCGTCGACCAGGATGCCGCCGAGATCCTCGCTAAAGAGGCCATCGACGCCGTCATCGACCTCGAGAACATGGGCCTTCCCTTCAACCGCACTCCCGAGGGCAAGATCGACCAGCGCCGCTTCGGCGGCCACACGGCCGACCACGGCAAGACGCCCGTGCGTCGCGCGTGCTACGCCGCCGACCGCACCGGTCACATGATCCTGCAGACGCTGTTCCAGAACTGCGTGAAGCTCGGCATCAACTTCTTCAACGAGTTCTACGTGCTCGACCTCATCACGGTGAAGGATGCCGCGGGCAAGACGCAGGTCGCCGGCGTCGTCGCCTACGACCTCGCCACCGGCGAGCTGCACGTCTTCCAGTCGAAGGCGGTCGTCTTCGCGACCGGCGGCTTCGGCAAGATCTTCAAGACCACCTCGAACGCCCACACCCTCACCGGTGACGGCGTCGGCATCGTCTGGCGCAAGGGCCTGCCGCTCGAGGACATGGAGTTCTTCCAGTTCCACCCGACCGGTCTCGCCGGTCTCGGCATCCTGCTCACCGAGGGTGCTCGCGGCGAGGGCGCGATCCTGCGCAACGCCAGCGGAGAGCGGTTCATGGAGCGCTACGCCCCGACCATCAAGGACCTCGCTCCGCGCGATATCGTCGCGCGCTGCATGGTGCAGGAGGTCGCCGAGGGCCGCGGCGCCGGCCCCCACCGCGACTACGTGCTGCTGGACTGCACGCACCTGGGCGCCGAGGTCCTCGAGACGAAGCTCCCCGACATCACCGAGTTCGCCCGCACCTACCTGGGTGTCGACCCGGTCGTCGAGCCGGTCCCCGTGATGCCGACCGCGCACTACGCGATGGGCGGCATCCCCACCAACATCAAGGCCGAGGTGCTCGCCGACAACGACACCGTCGTGCCGGGTCTGTACGCCGCCGGCGAGTGCGCGTGCGTCTCGGTTCACGGGTCGAACCGCCTGGGCACCAATTCGCTGCTGGACATCAACGTCTTCGGCAAGCGCGCCGGACGCAACGCCGTCGAGTACGTCAAGACCGCCGAGTTCGTCCCGCTGCCGGAAGACCCGGCAGCCGAGGTGCGCGGCCTCATCGAGGGACTGCGCAACAACAGCGGCACCGAGCGCATCGCGGTGCTGCGCAAGACGCTGCAGGACGAGATGGACAAGGGCGCGCAGGTCTTCCGCACGCACGAGTCCCTCGCCCACGTCATGGACGTCATCGCCGACCTGCGCGAGCGCTACAAGAACATCCACGTCGACGACAAGGGCAAGCGCTTCAACACCGACCTGCTCGAGGCCGTCGAGTTGGGCTTCCTGCTCGACCTCGCCGAGGTCGTCGTCTACTCGGCGCAGAACCGCGAGGAGAGCCGCGGCGGCCACATGCGCGACGACTTCCCCACGCGCGACGACGAGAACTACATGCAGCACACCATGGCGTACCTGTCGGGTGACCCGCACTCGTCCCACCCCGCGGATCACATCGAACTCGGCTGGAAGCCCGTCGTGTTCACCAAGAACGAGGCCGGGGAGCTGCGCTACCCGCCGCTGGAGAGGAAGTACTGAGATGGCATCCACCGTCATCGAGCAGGTCGACACCTCGGAAGAGGTCGAGCAGACTCCTGAGGACACCGGCATCCAGTCGTTCCTCGTCACCTTCAACATCCGCCGCTTCGACCCCGAGGTCGACGAGGAGCCCCGCTGGGTCGACTACGACGTGGAGCTGTACTCCACCGACCGCGTGCTCGACGCCCTGCACAAGATCAAGTGGGAGGTCGACGGCTCGCTGTCGTTCCGCCGCTCGTGCGCGCACGGCATCTGCGGATCGGATGCCATGCGCATCAACGGCCGCAACCGCCTGGCCTGCAAGACGCTGATCAAGGATCTCGACATCTCGCAGCCGATCTACGTCGAGGCGATCAAGGGCCTGCCGCTCGAGAAGGACCTCATCGTCGACATGGAGCCGTTCTTCGCCTCCTACCGCGAGGTGCAGCCCTTCCTCATCTCGAACACGAAGCCGGAACCCGGCAAGGAACGCGTGCAGTCGATCGTCGACCGCGAGGTCTTCGACGACACCACCAAGTGCATCCTCTGCGCCGCGTGCACCTCGTCGTGCCCCGTGTTCTGGACCGACGGGCAGTACTTCGGCCCCGCCGCGATCGTCAACGCGCACCGCTTCATCTTCGACTCGCGCGACGACGCCGGCGACGTGCGCCTCGACATCCTCAACGACAAAGAGGGCGTGTGGCGCTGCCGCACCACCTTCAACTGCACCGAGGCGTGCCCCCGCGGCATCGAGGTCACCAAGGCCATCGCCGAGGTCAAGCAGGCCGTCCTCCGCGGCGGTCGCTGACCCCTCTCCTCTCGAACGGCGGGTGCGCTCCGGCGCCCCGCCGTTCGGCGTATCCGGCGTCCTCCCCCGCTCGAGTCGCCCCGATCCATCGCCTCGAACCGGAGCGAGGCGACAGGGTCCGGCAGGGCGCGCGCGGATGAACCGAGGGATGCCGTGACGCGGCCGGGCCGGGCGGGCGGCATCCATTCATTAGGCTTTCCCGGTGACCGACACGCCCCCCGACCCGCGACCGCTGCCCGCGGTGCGCGGCGACGAGACGTCGTTGCGCGACCGACTCACCGAAGCGCAGTCCGCCGTGCGCGAGCGACTCGACCAGCCGATCGCGCGGGCGGCCAGGATCGCGCAGTGGTTCCCGATCCGCGTGTGGCGGCACTTCCTGCAGCACAACGGCTTTCTGCTCGCGGCGGGCATGAGCTACCAGGGCCTGTTCGCCGTCTTCTCGGCCCTGTACCTCGCGTTCGCAGGCGTCGGTATCTGGCTGGGGGGCAGTAGAGCCGCGGTGGACGGCCTCATCCGCATCGTCAACGGGTACATCCCCGGGCTCATCAGCGCCCACGGTCTGGTCACACCCGAGCAGGTCGAGGCCGCCACGCAGGAGAGCGGGCGTCTGCTGACCATCACCGGCGGCGTCGCCGCCGTGGTGGTCATCTGGACGGCGATCGGTTTCGTGACCTTCACGCGACGGGCGGTGCGCGACACGTTCGGCCTGCCCTTCGACCGGCGCAACTACGTGATGCTCAAGGCGCGCGACTTCCTCGCGTCGGTCCTCTTCGGCATCTCGCTGCTGATCGGGGCCCTTCTGGGATCGATCACCACCGGCGCGGTCGACCTGGTGTTCGGCCTCATCGGCTGGGACAAAGAGACGCTGGGGTGGTCGATCGGCGCGCGCCTGATCTCGATCGTGGTGGCCTTCGGGGTCAACACGGTCGCACTGGCCTCGCTCTTCCGCTTCCTCACCGGGACCACACTCACCTGGCGGAGAGCCTGGCCGGGTGCGGTCGTCGGGGCGGTCGGCATGGTGGTGCTGCAGATCGGAGCGGGCTTCCTCTTCGTCTACACCCCGTCCAATCCGCTGCTGTCGACCTTCACCGTCCTGATCGGCTTCCTGCTGTGGTTCCGTTTCATCGGGATCGTCATCCTCGTGTCGGCGGCGTGGATCGCCGTTGCCGCCGGCGACCGCGACGTCCCGCTGCGCTCCCCCGAAGACCGTCGCGCGATGGAGCAGGCGGCCCTGGTCATCGCGGCGCAGGTCGGGGTGCGCGAGGCCGAGAAGCAGCTGGCCCTCTCGCGCTGGCCGTGGCGGTGGCGGGCACGCCGACGCCTCACGGCCGCCGAGAAGACGCTGGCCCGCGCCGAGGCCGACGTCCCCGCTCCCCGCCGGACCTCGCTCATCCCCGACTGAACGGACGGCCCTCGACCCGGTCGGGCCCGGTGTCGGAGGTCGCGGTTAGGCTCGTCGGGTGGCTCGTTCCGTACGCATCGTCTCGATCAACGTCAATGGCATCCGTGCCGCCGTCCGCAAGGGCATGAACGACTGGCTCGACGCCTCCGGTGCCGACATCGTCGCCCTGCAGGAGGTCCGCGCCACGGGCGAGCAACTGGCCGACGCCCTGCCCGGCTGGCAGATCGTCAACGACGAGGCGCTGCAGAAGGGACGTGCGGGCGTCGCGATCATCAGCCGCCTGCCCGGCGTCGAGACGCGCACGCATCTCGGTCCCGACCCCCTCGACGCCTCGGGCCGGTGGATCGAGACCGACTTCGACGTCGACGGCGAGACACTGACCGTCGTCAGCGCCTACGTGCACAGCGGCGAGGTCGACACCCCCAAGCAGGATGCCAAGTGGCTCTTCCTCGACGCCATGGAGCGCCGTCTCGGCGAACTCGCCGAGGAGCGGGATCTCGCTCTCGTCGTCGGCGACCTCAACGTCGGACACCGCGAGCTCGACATCAAGAACTGGCGCGGTAACCGCAAGAACGCGGGATTCCTTCCGCGCGAGCGCGCCTATCTCGACCGCTTCTTCGGCCCCGCGGGTGAGCGGGTCGAGGGCGTCGACGGGTCCACCGGCACCGGTCTCGGCTGGGTCGACGTCGGCCGCCGTGCCATGGGCGAGATCGACGGCCCGTACACGTTCTGGTCCATGCGCGGGAAGGCGTTCGACACCGACAGCGGCTGGCGCATCGACTACCACGTCGCCACCCCCGCTCTCGCCGAGCGGGTCACCTCGTATCGCGTCGACCGTGCCCCGTCGTACGACACGCGGTGGAGCGACCACTCCCCCGTGATCGTGGACTACACGCTCGGGCGCTGACGCCGGGGCGTCCCTGGGGCATCGCGGCGCGTCCCGCGTGGAGGCACCCGCTCGGACGGGCACGCCAGGGCGCGTCTTCGGAGCGTCGCGGCCCGCCCGGCATGAAGGCACCCCTCCGGATGCCCCCGCGCCGCGAACCGCGCGTCGGCTCGGGTGGCGGCATCCCGGACCCTCCGTCGGCGGGATGGCCCGGGCAAGCGGCCTAGGATCGAACGGTGACCACTGAGCGCCTCTACTCCTGAATGCAGCCCTCCGCCGACAGTCTCCAGATCGGCAACTACATCGGGGCCCTGCTGCAGTGGCGCGACCTGCAGGACGAGTACGACGCCTTCTTCTCGGTCGTCGATCTGCACGCCCTCACCCAGCCCGGTGACCCCGGCGAGCGCCGCGAGAAGACCCGTCGCACCGCCGCCCAGTACATCGCCGCCGGCATCGAACCCTCGCGTTCGACGCTGTACGTGCAGTCGCACGTGCCCGCGCACGCCGAGCTGCAGTGGGTGCTGTCGACCCTGACCGGCTTCGGCGAGGCCGGGCGCATGACCCAGTTCAAGGACAAGTCGGCTCGGTACGGAACGGATGCCACCAACGTCGGCCTCTTCACCTACCCGGTGCTGATGGCCGCCGACATCCTGCTGTACCAGACCGACGTCGTCCCCGTCGGTGACGACCAGAAGCAGCACATCGAGCTCACGCGCGATCTCGCCGAGCGCTTCAACCAGCGCTACGGTCAGACGTTCACGGTGCCCAAGCCCGTCATCCAGCGCGAGACGGCGCGCATCTACGACCTGCAGAACCCGACGTCGAAGATGTCGAAGTCGGCCGAGTCCGACGCCGGCGTGCTGTGGCTGCTCGACGACCCCAAGGTCAGCGCGAAGAAGATCATGCGGGCCGTCACCGACTCCGAGGGAGCGGTGCGCTTCGACCGGGACGAGAAGCCCGGCGTCTCGAACCTGCTCGTCATCTACTCGGCGCTGACCGGTCGCGACATCACCTCGATCGAGGACGAGTACGCGGGTCGCGGATACGGCGACTTCAAGAAGGGACTCGCCGAGGTCGTCGTGAGCGAGTTCGAGCCGGTGCGCGCGCGGGCCCTCGAGCTGCTCGACGACCCCGCCGAGCTGGA
>NZ_CAJYPF010000017.1 GCF_913776565.1 uncultured Microbacterium sp.
TATCAGTGTCAACCGGTCCTGGGCGGGGCGGCGGGGTGCATATCGTTTCTCTCGTCGCACCCTCACGCGAGTGGTCGCAGTCCGGTGTTCGGGTCACCGTCCTGCTTGACCTGTGAGGGCGACGGCCCCCGGTGGACGCGGCTTCGGACCACCGGGGGCCGCTTTCTTTTCCCCCGATATCGCCCCGCGGGCGGGTCGTCGATCGGCCGGTCGCGGTGGGAGACTGAGCGTCGTGCCTTCCAAGACCCGCCCCGCCGTGACCGGCCGCCCGACCCGCTCCGCTCGTCTGTACCTGGTGTGCATCGCGGTCGGCCTGCTGGCCGGGCTCATGTCCGGGCTCTTCGGGGTCGGCGGCGGCACCGTCATCGTGCCCCTGCTCGTGCTGCTGCGGGGATACGACCAGCGCCTCGCGGCGGGGACCTCGCTCGCGGCGATCGTGCCCACGGCATCCGTCGGGGTCATCACCTACGCCGTCGACGGGCACGTCGCGTGGTTCCCGGCGCTCATCCTCGCGGCCGGGGCCGTCGGCGGTGCGCAGATCGGCACGTGGCTGCTGCCCAAGCTCTCGCAGACGGCGTTGCGCTGGTCGTTCGTGGTCTTCCTCGTCGCGGTGATCGTGAGCCTGTACTTCGTCATCCCCTCGCGGGACGCCGAGCTCGAACTCACCTGGATCACCGGACCCGGGCTGGCGCTGCTCGGCGTGATCACCGGCATCCTCGCCGGACTCCTCGGTGTCGGGGGCGGCATCATCGTCGTCCCGGCCCTGCTGCTGCTGTTCGGCACGAGCGACCTCATCGCGAAGGGCACGTCTCTGCTGATGATGATCCCGACGGCGGTGTCGGGCACCGTCGGCAACCTGCGGCGGTCGAACGTCGACCTGCCGGCGGCGCTGTGCGTCGGCGTCGCCGCGTGCGCGACGACCGCGCTCGGTGCGCAGATCGCCAAGGCCGTCGACCCGTTCGTGGCCAACGTGCTCTTCTCGATCTTCCTCGTCTTCATCGCCTCGCAGATCGCGGTGAAGGCGGTGCGCGGCCGTCACCAGCGCTGAGGCCGGCGCCCGCACCGGGGCCACGGCGGCGGGAGCGTCGGAGCCGCAGCGCGCGCGGGACCGCTCGGTAGACTGACCCGGTGCCCGTGAACCCCGAACTCGTCGGTCGTGCCTTCCCGCCGACCGCTCCTTACCTGGTCGGCCGAGAGAAGGTGCGCGAGTTCGCCCGCGCGGTCTTCGCCGACGCTCCGCAGCACAGCGACCCCGAGGCCGCCCGCGCGCTCGGCTACGCCGACGTCGTGGCCCCGCCGACCTTCGCGATGGTCGTGCAGGACCTCACGCTCCAGCAGCTGCTCGGCGACCCCGACTCCGGCATCGAGTTGTCCCGTCTGGTGCACGCTGAACAGCGATTCCGCTACAGCCGCCCCATCGTCGCGGGCGACGAGCTGGTTGCGACGCTGTCGGTCACCGGCATCCGTTCGATGGGCGGCAACGCCATGATCACCAGCGAAGCCGAGATCGTGGATGCCGACGGCGCCCACGTCGTCACGACCACGAGCGTTCTGCTCGCCGGGGAGGCCGGAGCATGAGCACCTTCACCGTCGGCGAGGTCGTCGCCGAGCGTTCGGTTCACCTGACGCGCGAATCCCTCGTGCGCTACGCCGGGGCGTCGGGCGACTTCAACCCCATCCACTACCGCGACGACATCGCTGCGGCCGTCGGACTGCCGGGCGTCCTCGCCCACGGCATGCTCACGATGGGCATCGCCGTCGGCACCCTCGGCGAGGCGCTGGGCGACTCCGGCCGGATCCTCGAGTACGGCGTCCGCTTCACGCGTCCCGTCGTGGTCGATCCTGACGCCGGGGCCGACCTGCACGTGAGCGCGAAGGTCGGCGCCGTCGACGACGAGACCGCCCGCATCGACCTCACCGTGACGTTCGCCGAGACCACCGTTCTCGGCAAGGCGCAGGTGCGGGTGCGGGTGCGCTGATGCCCGAGGTCGATGCCGTTCCGCTCGCGCGACTGACGACGCTGCGCACCGGCGGTCAGCCCGCCCGTCTCGTCGAGGCGACGACGACCGACGAACTGGTCGCCGCCGTCCGCGAGGTCTGGGCCGAGGGCGGCGCGTGGTTCGTGCTGGGCGGGGGATCGAACCTCTTCGTCGGCGACGAGCCGTTCGACGGCACGGTCATCCTCGTGCGAACCACCGGCATCGACGAACTCCCCGGCTCGCGGCCCGACACCGTTCGGCTGCGCGTGCAGGCCGGGCACGACTGGGACGCGTTCGTCGCCGAGACCGTCGCGCGCGGCTATGCCGGCGTCGAGGCGATGTCCGGCATCCCGGGAACCGTGGGTGCGGCTCCCGTGCAGAACGTCGGCGCCTACGGCCAGGAGGTCGTGCAGACCCTCGTCGAGGTCGAGCTGCTCGACGAGTCGACCGGCGAGGTGTCGACGGTTCCCGCCGCGGAACTGGGTCTGGGTTTTCGCACCTCGGTGTTCAAACACCACTACGGCTCGGTCCCCGAGCGTCCCGCGGTGATCCTGTCGGCGACGTTCGAGCTCGAACGCGTCGGCGACGACGCGCGTCCGATCGCCGGTGCGCAGCTGCGCGGAGCTCTCGGATTGGATGCCGACGAGGCGGTCTCTCTGCGGTGGATCCGCGAGCACGTGCTCGCCACCCGCGCGCGCAAGGGCATGGTGCTCGACGCCGAGGACCCCGACACCTGGAGCGCCGGGTCGTTCTTCCAGAACGCGATCGTGTCGGAGTCCTTCGCACGCACCCTTCCCGAGGCGTGTCCGAAATGGCCGATGGCGCCCGAGATCGACCCGGTGACCGTCATTCCGCTCGCCGCGTTCGACGGCATCCTGCCCCCGCCTCCGGTCGAGCGGCGCGAGGTCAAGGTGAGCGCCGCCTGGCTCATCGAGAACGCGGGTCTGTCGCGCGGGTTCCGCTTCCCGCGCTCGCGCGCCGGGCTGTCGACCAAGCACACCCTCGCGCTCACGAACCGGGGCGAGGCGACCGCCGCCGAGATCGCCCAACTCGCCCGCTTCGTGCAGCAGCGCGTGCAGTCCGAGTTCGGCCTGTTGCTGCAGCCCGAGCCCGTCCTGGTCAACGTCGAGCTTTAGGCGCGTAAGGGGTCAGTCCTTGTCGCTTCAGCGTCGATGAAGCGACACTTTTTGACCCCTCACGCGCGTGCTCGGGGGGAGAGGAGGCGGCGGATGCGGGCGACGAGAACGTCGGGGGTGTCGAAGTCGCGGGCCGTGACCACCGTGACGCGGTACCCGAGTGACTCGAGTTCTGCGCGTCGCGCCTGATCCTTACTCCACTGGCGCGGGTCGCGGTGGTAGTCGCCGTCGTCCTCGATGATCACACGCGCGTCGCGATAGAGCATGTCTACCCGCGCCACGAATCGTCGTCCGTCGAAGATCTCCACGTTGCATTCCGGCGCGGGAAGACCAGCCATCACCAGCAGAACGCGGAGCTCCGATTCCCTCGGCGATTCCGATCCGTCGCTCGCGAGGTCGAGAGACCGACGCCGGGCTGGGGAACCCCGTCCGCCCAGCTGGCGACGGTGAACGGCCTCGAGCTCAGTGCGGGTGGAGAGCGGATGCCGTCGCGACAGCAGCCGATCGGTGATCACGGTCAGCTCCGTCACGGTGAGCGATCCGGCGAGATCGGCCCACGTTCGCACGAATGACGTGCACCTCACGCCATCGACGTCGACGAGGTCGCCTTCTTCGACGTTCAGACGGCGCCCGACCACTCCTTCTCGACGGATGCGCACGTGGTCGCGTGGCACCGCGATGAACGGGGTCTGCAGCGCCGGCGCCTCCAGTCGGCGCGGCAGAGGGAGGCCGAGGAACACCGCTGCCGTCGGGCCGCAGCAGAATGCCCCCTCGGGTAGGGCGCGTAGGAGAGCGGCGATGCGCCCACGGTCGTCGACGCTTCCGGCCAGCACGCGGACGCCGCGGTGGGGACTGCTCCACGCGCGAGAGCGCAACGTGCTCGGAGACAGCCCGTCCGAGCGCCCTTCGGCGATCGTGAACGCGGCAGAGCGAGCGCGGGATGCGGGGCTGGACGGCATCCTTCATCTTGCCGACTCTCCCCGCCCCTCCCCGGATTCTCTCCACACCCCCTCGCCCCCGCGGCCCCTCGCCCCCGCGCGTGAGGGGTCAGTTTCTGTCGCTTGCGACGGACTCAAGCGACAGGAATTGACCCCTCACGCGGGAGAGGGAGGGGGAGGGAGGGGGGGGAGGGCGGGAGGGAGGGAGGGGTGGGGGGTTACGAGAACAAGCGCTGGAGGCGCTGGATGCCCTCGAGGAGCTGGTCGTCGCCCAGGGCGTACGACAGGCGCAGGTAGCCGCTCGGGCCGAAGGCCTCGCCGGGGACCACGGCGACCTCGGCCTGCTCGAGGATGAGGTCGGCCAGCTCCAGCGACGTGGTCGGGGTGACGCCGCCCCACGAGCGGCCCAACAGGCCCTGCACGTCGGGGTAGACGTAGAACGCGCCGAGCGGGTTGGGCACCTCGACGCCGTCGATCTTCGACAGCTCCGACACGATCAGCTTCCGGCGGCGGTCGAAGGCCAGGCGGAACTGCTCGGCCTCGTCCTGCGGGCCGTTCAGCGCTTCGGCGGCGGCGAGCTGCGCGACGTTGTTGACGTTGCTCGTCAGGTGCGACTGCAGGTTGCCGGCGAGCTTGATGGCATCCGCCGGTCCCACCATCCAGCCCACGCGCCATCCGGTCATGGCGTAGGTCTTCGCGACGCCGTTGACGAGGATGGTCTGCCCGGCGAGCTCGGGCACGGCCTCGACGATCGAGACGGCGCGCGCACCCTCGTAGGTGAGGTTCTGGTAGATCTCGTCGGTGATGACCCAGATGCCGTGCTCGAGCGCCCAGCGTCCGATCTCGGCGGTCTCTTCGGGCGTGTAGACCGAGCCGGTCGGGTTCGACGGCGACACGAAGACGAGCACGGTGGTCTTGTCGGTGCGGGCGGCCTCGAGCTGGGCGACGGTGACCTTGTAGTCCTGGTCGGCGCCGGCGAACACCTCGACGGGCGTCCCATCGGCGAGGGCGATCGCCTCGGGGTACGTGGTCCAGTACGGCGCGGGCAGCAGCACCTCGTCGCCGGGGTTCACCACGGTCTGGAACGCCTGGTACACCGACTGCTTGCCGCCGTTGGTGACGATGACCTGCGAGGGCGCGACCTCGAGACCGGAGTCGCGCAGCGTCTTGGCGGCGATCGCCTCGCGCAGCACGGGCAGGCCCGCGGCGGGGGTGTAGCGGTAGTTCTTGGGATCCTGCAGCGCCTTCGCTGCGGCATCCACGATGAACGAGGGGGTGGCGAAATCGGGCTCGCCGGCCGCGTAGGAGATGACGGGCCGGCCGGCGGCCTGGAGGGCCTTGGCCTTGGCGTCGACCTTGAGGGTCGCGGACTCGGCGATGGCGGACAGCTTGCGGGAGAGCGGGGCGCGGGAAGTCACGGTTCCGAGCCTAGTGTTCCCGGGCTTTTCCGCCGAGGGTCATGACGGGCGGGGGCGACGGGCCCCGGACGTCGCGAGGAGCGGTGAGCGGTGGGGGACGCGGGCTCGCGGCGGACGAAACACGAAACACGGGTCCATTAGCGTGGCGGGGTGACCGCTCAGACCGCCACCCCGCTGCGCTCGCGACGTCGGGGATTCGCCGCTCTCGTCCGTCTGGGGATCGCCACCCTCCTCGTCGGTGTGACGACGGGTCTGGCCGTGCTGCTGCTGGTGTGGATCGTGCACAGCCTCGAGCACCTCGTCTGGGGGCACGAGGAGGGGCCGTTCCTCGACGGTCTGGCCTACCCGGAGCGGTGGTGGCTGCCCATCGTCACGGTGGGTGGCGCGGGCGTGGTCGCCGCTCTCGGCTGGTACCTGCTGCGCCGGTTCGGGCGGAAGATCGCCACGGTCGAGCAGGGCGTCGACGGGGCCCGGATGCCGTGGTGGGAGACGCTCGCCGACACCGTGCTGCAGGTGGGTTCGGTCGCGATGGGCGCCTCGATCGGCAAGGAGGTCGCCCCGCGCGAGCTCTCGGCGATGGCGAGTTCGAAGGTCGTGCGCTGGTTCGGGCTCGACGCGCGGTGGTGCCGCATCCTGATCGCCTCGGCCGCGGGCGCGGGGCTCGCCGCGGTCTACAACGTGCCGCTGGCCGGGGCCCTGTTCGCCGTCGAGATCCTCCTCGCGCAGTTCAGCGTGGGAGCGGCGGTGGTGGCGTTGAGCGTCAGCACGATCGCGACCCTGGTGGCCCGTCCGCTCGTGGGCGACGGTTCGCTGTACGCGGTCGGGTCGCTCGAGGTCAACGCGTCTCTGATCGTCGCCGCGATCCTCATCGGCCCGCTGATGGGGTGGGGCGCCACGAGCTTCGCCGCGGTGACGAAGAAGCTCGCGCGCTTCCGTCCCGAGGGGTGGAAGCTGCTGGTCGTGCTGCCGTTGACGTTCACGGCGGTGGGTGCCGTGGGGGCGGCCTTCCCGCTCATCCTCGGCAACGGCCGGGCCCTGGCCACGGCCGGGTTCGATCTGTCGCAGCCGGCGCTGCTGCTGCTCGCGCTCGCCGTGTTGAAGTACGCCGCGACCGCGCTGTCGCTGGGTTCCGGCGCGATCGGCGGGACGCTGCAGCCCTCGGTCGCGATCGGCGCGGCGCTCGGTGCGGCGGCGGCGGCCGGGTGGGCGTTCGTCTGGCCCGGAGCCGACGGCACGGCGCTCGCGATCGTCGCGGCGGGGGCGTTCCTGGCATCCAACATGCGGGCGCCGTTCACGGCGATCGCCCTCATCATCGAGTTCACCGACACCGGCTTCGAGCTGCTGCTGCCGCTCTTCCTCGCCGTGGCGGGTTCGCTCGCGGCATCCAAGCTCACCTCTCGCGAGAGCCTGCGGCCCTTCGCCCCCGTGGACCCCGGCCGGCAGTAGGCGCCCGTCGCCGAGACACGCGAGAGGGCCGGGGCTCGTGGCCCCGGCCCTCTCGGCATCTGGTCAGTCCAGGTACTTCGCGTACGCCGGCAGCGTCAGGAACGCCGGGAACTCCGGACGCAGCGCCACCTCGCGGAACACTTCGGCCGCGTCGTCGAAGCGGTCGCCGTCGAAGCGCGGGGTCTCGGCGAGGACGTCGTCGACCAGGCCCTCGACGAACGGACGCGTGATCGCGGTGCCCTCGGCGGTCTCGCGGTCCTGGTGGATCCACTGCCAGATCTGCGAGCGCGAGATCTCGGCGGTCGCCGCGTCCTCCATGAGGTCGTCGATCGCGACGGCGCCCAGTCCCCGCAGCCACGCCTCGAGGTAGCGGATGGCCACCGACACGTTCCCGCGCACGCCCGCCGTGGTCACCGGCAGGCCGATGCGCACGTCGAGCAGCTGGCGGGGGTCGATCGACACCTCGTCGCGGGTGCGCTCGAGCTGGTTCTCGCGGTCGCCGAGCACCGCGTCGAACTCGGCGCGTGCCACCGGGATGAGGTCGGGGTGGGCCACCCACGTGCCGTCGAAGCCGTCTCCGGCCTCGCGCCTCTTGTCGGCGGCGACCTTCTCGAACGCGGCCTCGGTCACCTCGGGCTTGCGGCGGTTGGGGATGAAGGCGCTCATGCCGCCGATCGCGTACGCGCCCCGCTTGTGGCAGGTCTGCACGAGCAGCTCGGTGTAGGCCCGCATGAACGGCACGGTCATCGTGACCTCGCTGCGGTCGGGGAGGACGAACCGCGCCCCGCGGCCGCGATAGGTCTTGATGATCGAGAAGATGTAGTCCCAGCGGCCGGCGTTCAGACCCGCGCAGTGGTCGCGCAGGGCGAAGAGGATCTCCTCCATCTCGAACGCCGCGGGCAGGGTCTCGATCAGCACGGTGGCGCGGATCGTGCCGTGCGCGAGGCCGAGGCGTTCCTCGGTGAACGAGAACACGTCGTCCCACAGTCGCGCCTCTTCGGCGGACTCGATCTTCGGCAGGTAGAAGTACGGCCCCCGACCCGCCGCGATCAGGGCGTGCGCGTTGTGGAAGACGTAGAGCCCGTAGTCGACGAGGGAACCGGATGCCGCCAGCTCGCGTCCCGCGCGATCGATGAACGTCACGTGCTTCTCGGGCAGGTGCCAGCCGCGCGGGCGCATCACGATCGTGGGCGTGCGCTCGGCGGTGACCTCGTAGCGCTTGCCCTCGGGGCTTGTGAACGACAGCTGCCCGCGGATCGCGTCGAACAGCGAGAGCTGCCCGCCGATGACGTTGCGCCAGGTGGGGCTGGTGGCATCCTCCTGGTCGGCGAGCCAGACGCGCGCACCGGAGTTCAGCGCGTTGATGGTCATCTTGGGGTCGGTGGGTCCGGTGATCTCGACGCGGCGGTCCTCGAGGCCAGGGCCCGCACCCGCCACGCGCCACGACGGGTCGTCGCGGATGTGCGCGGTGTCGGCGCGGAAGTGCGGGTCGTCGCCCGTGCCGATCTCGAAGCGCCGCCGTTCGCGGGCGGCGAGCCGGTCGTGCCGGCGCCGCGCGAAGCGGTCGTGCAACTCGGTGAGGAAGGCGATCGCGGCCGGGGTGAGGATCTCGCCGTCGCGTCCTTCGAGGGGGCGCTCGAGGCGCAGGTGCGGGGCGGATGCCGGGGTGCTCGGCATCCGGGATCCTTCGGCGTCGGTGCGGCTGCCGCTCGGCGGGGTCGCGGTGGTGGGCGGGGGAGAGGTGATGAGGGTCATGGTCGTGGCTTTCTGTCTGTGTCGCGCTATGCCCGTCGCCCCGCGAACCTTGTCCCGCTTATGGCTGGCCGGGGGTGGCCCAACCGGCCGAAAGGGGGACGAGGTCCGCGATAAGTGCGACGAGGTTCTGCGGGGCGGCGCGGGGCGGGAGAGGGAGACGGGGGTCAGTGGAACTGGGCCGTCTCGGTGGAGCCGGCCAGGGCGAGGGTGGCGCTGTCGGGGTTGAGCGCGGTCGAGACGACGTCGAAGTAGCCGGTACCCGCCTCGCGCTGGTGGCGCGTGGCGGTGTAGCCGTTCGCTTCGGCGGCGAACTCGGCCTCCTGCAGCTCGACGTACGCGCTCATGGCGCGCTCGGCGTAGCCGCGGGCGAGGTCGAACATCGAGT
>NZ_CAJYPF010000018.1 GCF_913776565.1 uncultured Microbacterium sp.
CGGTGGTGGAGCTGCTGCCCACGGCACGAGAGATCGACGCCGTGGGGTACCTCGGTCCCGATCCGCTGCGGGAGGACTGGGATGCCGACGAGGCGGCGCGGCGACTGTCGCAGCGCCCCGATCGTCCGTTCGTCGCCGCGCTGCTGGATCAGACGCGGATGGCGGGCCTCGGCAACCTCTGGGTCAACGAGCTCGCGTTCCTGCGCGGCATCCATCCGTTCGCTCCCATCGGGGCGACCGACCTCGATGCGCTCGTCGCGCTCGCCGCGCGGTGCCTGCGTCTGTCGGCCACCGTCCCGGGGATGTACCAGGTCACGACGGGAAACCGGCGGCGCGGTTCGTCGCACTGGGTCGTGGGGCGCGCGGGACGGCCGTGTCTGCGATGCGGTACCCGGGTGCGGGTGCGCGACGAGGTGGCGGACGATCCGGAGCAGCGGCGGACGTGGTGGTGCCCGCGGTGCCAGCCGTCGCCGTCCGCCGCCGATGTCGCAGCCCCGAGGTAGAACGGGACGATGGCCGTCCACCGAGAGAACCTGCTGCGCGTCACCCGCATCTACGCCGAGGACGCCGCGCTCGACCTCGAGCGCGGGCGCGAGATCGTGGCGCGGTGGCCCGAGGCCCGGATCGTCCCCATCGCTTCGCACTGGCAGATCCCCGAGGTGCACGGCGACGAGACGAACGTGGCCCGGTGGGTGCGGATCAAGACCGAGGCGCTGGTGCTGGGCGTCAAGAAGAGCGTGACGACGCGCGTGAACGGCCGCTCCGCCGACTTCATCGCCCCCTCGCTGTCGAACGGCTGCGCCATGGCGTGCGCCTACTGCTATGTGCCGCGCCGAAAGGGCTACAGCAACCCCATCACCGTCTTCGCGAACATCGAACAGATCGGCCGGCACCTCGCCCGGCACGTCGCCGCACGGGGACCCAAGACCGAACCCAACCAGTGCGATCCCGAGGCGTGGGTCTACGACATCGGCGAGAACGGGGACTGCTCGGTCGATGCGATGATCAGTGAGAACGTTCGCGACGTGTGCGACCTGTTCCGCATGCTCCCCACGGCCAAGGCGTCGTTCGCGACGAAGTTCGTCAACCGCGATCTGCTCGAGTGGGATCCGGCGGGGCGTACCCGCATCCGCTTCTCGCTCATGCCGGCCGACACCGCGCGCGTCACCGACCTGCGCACCTCGCCCATGGCCGAGCGCATCGCCGCGATCAACGACTTCGTGGACGCGGGGTACGAGGTGCACGTCAACTTCTCGCCCGTGATCCTCACCCCGACGTGGTTGCGCGACTGGGCCGAGTTGTTCGATCAGCTCGACGCGGCCCTGCACCCGCGGGCCAAGGCGCAGCTGGCGTGCGAGATCATCTTCCTCACGCACAACGAGGGCCTGCACGAGGTCAACCTGGGGTGGCACCCGAAGGGGGAGGAGCTGCTCTGGACCCCGACGGTGCAAGAAGAGAAGCGATCGCAGAACGGAGCCGTCAACGTCCGTTACCGGCATCCGCTCAAGGCCGAGAGCGTGGCGGCGCTGACCTCGCTCATCGCCCGGAAGCTCCCGTACTGCCGGGTGCGGTACGCCTTTTGAGCGCAGAGACCCCGGGGCCGCTTAGGGCCCCCGGGGTCGTCGGTCAGGCGATCTCGCCGGTGGGCGAGTCCGCCGTGGAGGCGGCGTCGTCGGCGTCGCGCCGAGCGGCGGAACCCTCTTCGGGTGATTCGCTGCCGGCGCCGTCCGCGTCCTGGTCGGGGGCGTCGTCGTGACGACCGTCGTTCGGGTTCATGGCATTCCCCTCGTCGAGTGAACGGCGACCATGACACGACTCCTCGGCCGTGTCCAGGGGGTCGACGCGCGATCAGAGCGGGGTGACGCCGTATCGAGCCGTGAAGTCGGCGGTCGCGGCCTCCTCGAACGCGTCGGCCTCGTCGCGCAGGTCGACGTCGGCGATGCCGTTCACAGGTAGGGCGCCAGGGCGCCGGCGGTGAGGGCGAAGGCCAGGGCCGTTCCCCCGACGGCGGTGGCCGTCACGAGCGCGGCACGCTCCGCGTGCGCGCGGCGGCGCGTGTTCGCGGGGTGCGTGGTGCTGCGCAACGACGACTTCGCCGTCCCGAGCGCGTCGTAGCGACCGATCGGGATGCCGTGTGCGTCGCGCGACACGAATCCACCCGCGACGGCGTCGACGCACCCGAAGTACTCGCCGCCGCGGTGCGCGACCCAGAAGCCGGTGTCGACCTTGGCCCACGTCACGCGGACGGAGGCGAGGGTGGGGCTGGTGAGGGACATGTCAGGCGGCGACCGAGAGCGAGCGACGGCGGGCGGCCGAGGCGGTGGTGCGGACCGGGGTACGCGGCGCGGCCTCGGCGGCGGGGATCTCGGCGGTCAGATCGACCACGAGACCGGCGGAGGAGTTCGCCATGTCGGCCATGTTCTTCAGCGTGGTGGCGTTCAGCGACTCAGGTTCCACCGAGTCGAAGACGAAGCGCAGCGGGATGGCGGGCTGCAGCCAGAGAGTGGAACGACCGGGGGTGCCGTCGACGTGGGTCCAGCTGAGGGTGAAGCTCTCGGAACGGCGGAGCTTGGTGGTGGCGACCACCTTGATGTGGGAGAGAAGACGGTCGGGGATGGTGATCGACTCGGTAGACGTGCCGTAGAACAGGTGGCCCATGGGGTTCTCCCTTCAGAAGCGATTAGCTGCGTGTAGAACATACTCGCTTAGTAACTAGTTTGTCTAACTATTTGTTTCGTTGTATAGTTCGAGAACGAGCGGGGAGGAGTGTGCCATGACAGACGTCGAAACCACGTCCCGCGAAACCACCACCGCGGGGTCCGACGACGAGGTCACGTACTGGTACGGCGACGAGCCGGCCGACCGGCGGCGACGCAGCAAGGCCGTCCTCGAGGCGCTGCGCATCTACCGCGCGGCCGAGGTCGCCATGCGACGTCGCACGCGCGACTCCATGTCGATGGGCGAGAACGAGCTGCTCGTCCTGCGCTATCTGCTGCGCGACAAGACGCGCCGGGTCCGCCCCGGCGAGCTCACCCGGTACCTCGGCCTGTCGACCGCGTCGACCACGGCCATCCTCGACCGTCTGGAGCGGTCCGGTCACATCGTGCGCAGCGCGAACCCCGACGACCGGCGCAGCATCTTCATCGAGTCCACGCCGCGCGCGGACGCCGAGGTCCGTCAGACACTCGGCAACATGCACGACCGCATGCTCGCGGCCGTCATCGACATGAGCCCCGAGGAGTCCGCCGCCGTGGTGGCCTTCCTGCACCGCATGAGCGACGCCGTGGACGGCGTCGCGGTCGAACCGGCCGCGAGCGAGACCCCGCAGATCGAGTCCCCGTGATCTTCGTGCTCGTCGGCGGCCCGCGCGACGGACAGCACGTGGATGACCTGCCTCGCGGCTACCGCCTCTCCCTCAGCGACCCGCAACCCGAACCCTTCGGGGAGTTCGACACCGTCCGCGCGGTGTGGTTCGAGCTGGACGAGGCGATGTTCCGCAGCGCGCAGCGCCGCGACTGATCCGTAGCTCACCCGTCGCGCCGGGGCAACCCGCGTGCGTCGGCGGAACGGGTCCCGCAAGCTCGGAGCATGAGAAGCGTGACCTATGCCGGTGAAACCGTGACGACCACCGACGACGTCGCGCAGTCCCTGGTCGAACTGACGGCGGCGGTGGCCAAAGAGGGTCAGGCCGAGGCCGTGCACATCCCGATCGTCACCGACGAGAAGAGGGTCGCGCAGGCCGAGCTGGTGATCGGTGTGGGCAATGACGTCCTGTCCTCCCCTCTCGAGTGGCACGACGAGGAGCCGGACTTCTCCCGCGCCGCCGAGGAGCTGAAGAACCACCGGCTGTTCCCGCGTACGCACCTGCGTGCCGTCGAGCCGGATCGGGATGCCGACGACGAACCGATCGACTGGGATTTCGATCAGCCCACCCGGGGCTGAGACGTCACCCGGAATTCATCCGGGTTCATCCTCTCGGAGGATGTGCTCGGCCTCTCCCTCCCTCAGCATGGGATGACGTCCGCGGTCCGCGCGGGCGTCGAACGTCCGGAGTGGAGAGTCATGTCGCCCGATCGCCACGGTGCCCTCGCGCCCGCCCCCGTCGCAGCGACCGAGTCCACCGATCCGCGCGAGCGTCAGCGCGCGTGGATCCGGGTCGCCCGGGCCCGTCTGGCCGCATTCGTCCGCAGCTCCGCGGGTGAGGTCGATCAGGCGACGCGCGAGGCCGAGTCGGCTCTGCGCGCGGCCGTGTCTTCCGGAACGGGGATCGAGACCCTCTCGGCGGAGCTCGAGGTCAGTCCGCGGGCGTTGCGGGCGATCGTCGACGGTACCGTCCCTCTGCGGAGTCTGCACCCCGACGACAGCCTGCGTCTGGCCTGAGCGACCGCCCGCACGACCCTGCGCGGGGTTACGCTCGTCCCTGACGTGCGTGGCGAGGAGGCGGCGGGATGAGCGAGCGCAGATTCGAGTGGGGTGGGCTCAGCGCCGACCGCGCCGACTACGTCACGGCCGCCGAGGCGCTCGCCATGCTCGAGGTCCTCGTCGTCGCCCAGGCGGATCTCGCGGTGACGACCGAGCTGCGCGACGGAGCGGCGTGGGCGCGTTTCTCGCGCGGTGACCGGTGGGCGCTGGTGTCGACGCCCGGCTCGCGGTGGTTCTCGGTCGAGACCGACACGGGCCACCGCATGCAGCTCGTCGACGCGTCCTCGTCCAAGGATCAGAGCGCGCAGCTGCTCGCCGTCTACGTCGATGTGGCCGAGGCGTACGTCCGCGGCGACGCCGCACCCGCACCCGGCCGCGGGCTGGGGGGCTCGATCGTCACGGTCGACGTCGACGGACGCGAGGTCATGCTCCGGATGCCGCTCGCCCGCCGCGTGCGTGCGCTCTTCCACCACTAGGACCCTGTGCACGGCGGGTCAAGCCGGTACGCGCCGACGGCGGTCGTTGCGAGGCTGGGATCTCCGCAACGAGAGGAACACGATGAGCGATCAGCGCGACGACACGACCCCCGACGAGTCCGCGGACCTCGGCGACGACCCCACGGTCAAGCCCAGCCAGGAGAACGACGTCGACGAAGAGGTCAAGGCGCCGTCGAAGGACGACCCTAACGCCGATCACCAGGCGACCGGGATCGGCGTCATCGGCGACGAGTGACGCCGCCCGCGGCGGGGTGGGTGCCCCGCCGCCGGGTCGGGTCCGCCGCCGCCGCGGTGCTAACCTGGACAGGCCCGCCTTCGTAGCTCAGGGGATAGAGCGTTGGTTTCCGGTACCAAAGGTCGCAGGTTCGATTCCTGTCGAGGGCACTCCACCACAACACGAAGCGCCGCCCACTCGGGCGGCGCTTCGTCGTTCATCGGGTCGATCAGCCCCGCCGCGTGCGCGACGGTGTGCGGGCGTAGACCTCGCTCCACGTCGAGCCGCACTCGGCCCACAGCGGTCCCGGGTCCGCCGCGCCGAGCCGCCGCGCGTCCTCGCGCAGCGGCGACAGCGACGGCTCCCACGAGGCGAGGTCGTGGATGCGCCACGATTCGTGCACCCGGCGCGTGAAGCGACGCCCGCGCCACTCCATCACCGCCCAGGGCAGCAGCCACACGACGGCACCGATCGCAGCGCTCGCGTCGGCTCCGGTGAGCTGGTGCGCGGCGACGGCGGCCGCGATGCCGAGGAGGAATCCCGCACCGGGCCAGATCGTCAGCAGCGCCCATAGAGCCCGGTCGCGCGGCGTGGTGTCGGGCGGCAGCACTTGCAGGTGCTCGGTGACCATGCCATGGCCGCCCACCCGACACTCGTACGAGCCCCATGCGCCGGTGTCGACGCGGGGGAGTCGGAGAGCATTCGTCGTCATGCCGACCACGGTCGTCCCGTCGCGGAGCCCCCGCGGGGATCCTGGCGGAATCCATGCGCCCGACCCCGGCGAACCGACGGATTCCGAACGGCGGTCAGTCCTCGTCGCTGGCCGCGCCGGTGGCCTCGGCCTCTTCGACGAGGTGGCGCGAGCCGAGCTCGTCGGCGACCGCGCGGCCCTGGTCGACGGCCTCCTCGCGACTCGAGAAGCTCGCCGACAGTTCGGGGCGGCCCTCGACCGCGTTCTCCCACTGGCCACGGTTCGATCGGGTGGTCACGTCGTTCTTCGTCATGGCATCCATGTCACACCCGACCATCGAGAGCAGCCCCCGTCTTGACAGGCGTTGTCAAGACCGAGACGGGTTCGGGCGCCCTCCTGGGATGCTGTGAGCACCTTCGAAAGGGGTACATCATGAGCATCGGAGCCGGAATCGCGCTGTTCGTCATCGGCGCCATCCTCGCGTTCGCGGTCAATCTGCCGAACGACTACGTCAGCCTCGGCATGATCGGGTACATCATGATGGGAGCCGGAGTCGTGGTCTTCCTCATCGGCGTCGTGCTGCTGGTGCGCCGTCGCCAAACCGACACGGTGACCCGCACCGAAGGAGTGGGGGGCGCCCAGGTCACCCGTTCGACCACGCGCTCCTCCAACGACGACCTCGTCTGACGACTTCGGGGTCCATCCCCGGAGGCAGAACATGAGCGAACCGACACCGACCGTGGCATCCGATCCGGCGGCGGACGAGCTGTTCGACGGGCGGTACCGCCTCGGTCGCCTGCTCGGCCGGGGCGGGTACGCCCGGGTCTACGAGGCGGTCGACACCGCGCTTGAGCGAACACTGGCGATCAAGATCATCGACGGCGACGGCGCCGACCCGGCCGACGTCGCCCGGGTGCGTTCCGAGACGCGACTGCTGGCGTCGCTGTCGCATCCGTCGCTGGTGACGCTGTACGACGCGCGTCTCGCCTCCACTCCCGCGTACCTGGCGATGGAGCTCATCTCGGGACCCACCCTGGGCGACCGCATCGCGCGCGGTCCCCTCGCCGGGCCCGAGGTGGCGCGCATCGGCCGCGAGGTCGCCGAGGCCTTCGCGGTCATCCACGCGCGGGGCATCGTGCACCGTGACGTCAAGCCGTCCAACATCCTCATCCGTCCTGCCGCGCACACGGGAGAGACGCCGCGCGCCACGCTCGCCGACTTCGGCATCGCCTCGCTGGTCGGTGCCACCCGCGTCACGCGGGCGGATACCGTCGTCGGTACCGCGGCCTACCTCAGCCCGGAACAGGCGCGGGGGATGCCGGCTTCGCCCCGCAGCGACGTCTACGCCCTCGGACTCGTGCTGCTCGAAGCCCTCACGGGGTCGCGTCCGTGGTCCTCGGCGACCCCGCACGAGGCGCTGGCCGCCCGGCTGGTGTCGACGCCCGACATCCCCGCGCACATCCCGCCGTCCTGGCGCGAGGTGCTGTCGCACATGACCGCTCTCGAACCGTCCGACAGGCCGGATGCCACCGCGCTCATCGTCGCGTTGCGCACCCTCGCCAATGTCGACGTCCCCCGTCCGCCGGTCGGCGCGGACGCACCCACGGCGCGTCTGGAGGCCGCCACCGCCGGTATGCCGGGAGGAACGGCGCCCACCCGGGTGTGGAACGCGGGCGGCGACCGCGCGGGAAGGCGCCTGTCCCGGCGCACCGTCACCGTGGCATCCCTGGTCGCACTCGTCCTCGCGCTGGGAGTGGTCACCGCCGTCGTGGTGGCGAACGGCCAGGACGCCGCCGCGCAGCCCGAACTTCCGACCCTGCCGCAGCCGCTGGATCAGCACATGGACGACCTGTATCGGGAGGTGGCGCCGTGATGCGTCGCGCGACCTCGACGACCGCCGCGCTCGTCGCCGCGACCCTCGTGCTCGCCGGGTGCACGCCCCCGGCGGCCGCGCCCTCGGCCTGGCAGCAGAGTGTGCAGACCCTCGCCTCGCAGGCGGCCACGGGCGACTACACCTCGGCGCTCGCGAACCTCGACGCCCTCGAGGCCGACGTCATCGCCCGGCGCGACGCCGGGGAGATCACCGCGGACGAGGCCGACGGCATCCTGAGCCGCATCGCCACCGTCCGCGCCGACCTCGCCTCGCTCGCGCCGACGCCGACTCCGACGCCCACCGAGCAGGAGACGGAGCCCGCGCAGGACTCGGTCTCGGACGACGGCGGCGACCAGCAGAGCGATCCGCCCGCCGAGCAGCAGCCGACCGACCAGCAGCCGACCGACCAGGGACCCGGGGGCAAGGGCGGCGACAAGGGAGAGAAGGGCCCCGGGGCGAAGGACTTCGGCCCCGGCAAGAAGGACGGCTGAGCCCCGCGCGCGGCGACTCGTCGGGCGTGTCCGGACCGATTCGCGGCGCGCGGTCCGTGGGCGCGTCGCGGCGTGCGAGGATTGCCCGGTGCCGCGCCGAGTGACCTCCCGACTCGACCTCGATCTGGGGGCGTCCGTCGACCTCATCTTCCAGATCACCGCCGCCCAGGGCGTGCCCCTGTCCAGCGAGGTGTTGACGTTCGCGCAGGGGGAGCGGGTCTACACCCCGACCGAGATCGTCGACCAGTCCGGAAGCCGCCTGCACCGCCTGGGCGCCGAGCCCGGTCGCCTCGAGGTGCGCTACGACGCGGTCGTGGAGGGCCCCGCGCAGAGCCCGCGCACGAGCGATCTCGAGACGATCAGCTACCTGCGTCCGAGCCGGTACTGCCAGTCCGACGAGGTCTTCGCCCAGGCCCGTCGGCAGTTCCGCGGACTGAGCGGTGCCGATCTGGTCGCCGCCGTCTCGACCTTCGTCGCCACGACCGTCACGTACACGCCGGGGCTGAGCCTGGGAACCGACAGCGCCGTCACCACCCTCATGACCGGTCAGGGCGTGTGCCGCGACTACGCCCATGTCGTGATCGCCCTGCTGCGGGCGATGGACATGCCCGCGCGCTACGCCGCGTGCTACGCGCCGGGGCTGTCGCCGATGGACTTCCACGCCGTCGCCGAGGCCTATCTCGACGGTGCGTGGTACGTCATCGATGCGACGCGATTGGCCGATCGGCGCTCGCTCGTGCGCATCGCCACGGGTCGCGACGCCGCGGACTGCGCCTTCCTGAGCTATCACGGCGGGTACGTGGGCCTCGAGGCGATGCACGTGGATGCCGTGCTCGAGGGCGACGAGGCGTCCGCGGCCGACGATCACGAGGCGCTCGTCCAGATCGCCTGAGGGCGACGCCGCGACCTGGCGCAAGCCCCCGCCGGGGCACAGGTGCGTGACCGACGCTGGGCCCCGGGACCGATCAGGGCCCCACCCGGCGAAGGAGAACCCCATGCCCCTCATCGCGATCGACGTCATCCGCGGTCACTACGACCCGACGCAGCTGCGGACGCTGATGGATGCTGTCCAGGATGCCGTCGTCTCGGCCTTCGACGTTCCCGAGACCGATCGCTATCAGATCCTCACGCAGCACGAGCCCTTCGAGCTGGTCGCCCTCGACACGGGCCTGGGGATCGAGCGGACCGAGGGACTGGTGATGGTGCGCGTGACCTCCAAGGCCCGCCCCGACGAGGCCAAGACCGCCTTGTACCGGGCGCTGGCCGACACCCTGCACGAGCGCGTGGGCGTCGCCGGCTCCGACCTGGTGGTCAGCATCGTCGACAACGGCGACGCCGACTGGTCGTTCGGTCACGGCGTCGCGCAGTTCGTGACGGGAGAGCTCGGCTGAGACCCGGCCTCGGGCGGCGGGCGGCGTGGTCGCCCCGCCATACACTGGAGGGGTTATGAATCCCGCAGCCCTCTCCGCCGCCCTGCTCGCCGTTATCGCCCCGCTCGCCGAGGCGCGACGAGAGGGCTCGTCAGCCGGGCTGAGCGTCGACGACCTGCCGCTCGAGCGGCCCAAGAACCGCGAGCACGGCGACTGGGCGTCCAACGCCGCGCTCAAGCTGTCGAAGGTCGTGGGCGCGAACCCGCGTGAGTTCGCGGCGCAGATCGCCGAGGGGCTCGCGGGCGTTGACGGCATCGCGAGCGTGGAGGTCGCGGGCCCCGGCTTCATCAACATCCGTCTCGACGCCGCGGCCGCCGGCGCCCTGGCGAAGACGATCGTCGAGCAGGGAGCGGCGTTCGGAACGAACCACTCGCGCGCCGACGAGGTCATCAACCTCGAGTTCGTCAGCGCCAACCCGACCGGCCCGATCCACCTCGGCGGCACGCGCTGGGCCGCCCTCGGCGACGCCCTCGCGCGCATCCTGTCGTCGCAGGGCGCCCAGGTCACCCGCGAGTACTACTTCAACGACCACGGCGCGCAGATCGACCGCTTCGCCCGCAGCCTCGTCGCCGCGCACCAGGGCGACCCGACTCCCGAGGACGGCTACGGCGGCGCCTACATCGGCGACATCGCGAAGCGCGTCGCCGCGGCGTACGACGGCGACATCGACGCGCTCGACGCGGCGGCGAAGCAGGAGGCCTTCCGCGAGCTCGGCGTGAACTTCATGTTCGACGAGATCAAGCAGTCGCTGCACGAGTTCGGCGTCGACTTCGACGTGTACTTCCACGAGAACGACCTGCACGACTCCGGTGCGGTCGAGCGTGCCGTCACGCGGCTTCGCGACCTCGGCCACATCTTCGAGGCCGACGGCGCCACCTGGCTGCGCTCGACCGAGTTCGGCGACGATAAAGACCGCGTCATCATCAAGTCCGACGGGCAGCCCGCCTACATCTCGGGCGACCTGGCGTACTACCTCGACAAGCGCGAGCGCGGCTTCAACCGCTGCATCATCATGCTCGGCGCCGATCACCACGGCTACGTGCAGCGTCTCATGGCGATGTGCGCCGCCTTCGGCGACGAGCCGAACGTCAACCTGCAGGTGCTCATCGGCCAGATGGTCAACCTCGTGCGCGACGGCCAACCGATGCGCATGTCGAAGCGCGCCGGGACGGTCGTCACGCTCGAGGACCTCGTCGAGATCGTCGGGGTGGATGCCGCCCGCTACGCCCTCACGCGCAGCTCCGCCGACTCCAACCTCGACATCGATCTCGACGTGCTGCAGAAGCGCACGAACGACAACCCCGTCTTCTACGTGCAGTACGCGCACGCCCGCACCCACAACGTGGCGCGCAACGCCGCGGACTCGGGCGTGGACCGCTCCGAGTTCGCCCCCGAGCTGCTCTCGCACGAGACGGAGTCGGCGCTGCTCGGCGCGCTGCAGGAGTACCCCCGCATCGTCGCGTACGCGGCCGAGGTGCGCGAGCCGCACCGCGTGGCCCGCTATCTCGAGGAGCTCGCCGGCCTCTACCACCGGTGGTACGACAACTGCCGCGTCATCCCGCTGTCCGAGGCCCCGGTCGAGGCGCTGCACCGCACCCGCCTGTGGCTCAACGACGCCACCGGCCAGGTGCTGCGCAACGGGCTGACGCTGCTGGGCGTGGGCGCTCCGGAGCGGATGTAGGCGATGGCGGATGCCGTGGCCCCACCGGCCCGTCCGCGGCGACGGACCGGCCGCATCGTCGCCGTGCTCGTCGTCCTCGTCGTCCTGCTGGCCGCGGCGGTCGTGGCCGCCGAGTTCATCGCGCGCTCGGTCGTGACGAGCACGGTTCGCAGCCTGGTGGTGAAGAACGTCGGTCTTCCCGCCGATCAAGACGTCGACGTGCAGCTCGCCGGACTCGTGCTGCCCCAGGTCATCGCCGGGCGATTGGACGAGGTGGCGGTGGCCTCCGACGACGTCGCGCTCGGCCCGATCACCGGCGATGTGCGCGTCGACCTGCGCGGCGTGCCGATCGCGGGGGATTCGGCGGCCGAGGGCGGATCCGCCTCGGTCCGCCTGGATCGCGAGCAGCTGCGCGCGCTCCTGAGCCAGATCCCGAACCTTCCCGCCGGCACGGTCGATGTCGCGGCGCCCGACGTGTCGTTCGAGACGACGGTGACCCTGTTCGGCGTCGGAATCCCGGTCGGGGTGACGGCGACGCCCGGTGCCGCCGAGGGAGACCTCACGCTGACGCCCTCGGGGTTCCGCATCGCCGGCAACGTGATCGACGCCGAGACCCTGCGCGGACAGTTCGGCGGCGTCGCGGACCCGCTGGTCCAGACGCAGAGCCTGTGCATCGCCGATCGCCTCCCGGCCGGGCTGACGCTCACCTCGGCCACGGCGCAGGGGCAGGACCTCGTCGCCACGTTCGACATCGCGGGTGCCCTGCTGAACGATCCCGCTCTGCAGGCCGACGGCACCTGCGGCTGAGCGGCTCCGTTCACGCGACCGTGAGGAGGCCCGCCTCGACGAGCTGATCCAGGATGCCGTCGATCGCCTCGTGGGCCTCCCGATGCCCCCGCCCGTCGGTGACGGCGCGGATGAGTTCCTCTCGGGTCGCCGCGTCCGCCGCATGCCAGAGGGCGGGAGCCGCCCCCGCCAGAAGGTGCAGGAGTCCTGCGCCGTCACCGCTCGCGGTCAGCACGGCCAGTCGATCGGGGGAGAAGGGGAGCGTCTCGACCGCGGGTGCGCGGTGGAACCGCCGCCCCCCGGTCGTCGGGCCCCCGGGCGACACGCTCGCGGACAGTGCGCGAGGGGCCGGCGTCGTGGCATCGGCTACCGGTGCGCGCGGGGGCTCGGGCGCCGCGACGGAGGAGGGCGCTTCGTGGTCGTCGTCGCGCAGGAGGATGTCTTCGATGAGCGCGTCGAGGTCGTCGGCCTCGGCGTATTCGGCTCGCCAGAGCCCCCGCGTCGCCGCCAGCAGGCGGGTCGCCGTGGTGAGCGGGTGCGGCATCGCGGCGAGAGCGCTGGAGTGCGGGGCGAGGGCGATGAGCGCCTCGGCGGGATCGACCGGGACGAGTCGCGCCTCGCGATGGTGATCGGACCGATCGAGCAGCACGATCCGGCGCAGTCGGAGCGTCGCGTCGGGGAGCGGTCGCAGGCCGAGGCTCGCGGGGGAGTGCTGCAGCTTGACGGGGTGACCCGCGGTGATCACCGACAGCGGCTTGCGGTAGGCGTGGACACGGCCGTCGGGATCGACGCCGATCGTCTCGTCCGACACGTACGCCCAGGTGCGTGCGAGGCGGCGCGTCGCGGTGGTCTTGCCGGCGCCGGACGCCCCGACGAGGGCGACCACGCCGCCGTCGGGGGCCGCGACGCCGCCGGCGTGCAGCATCCACGACGAGCCGCGCTGCGCGCGGATGGCCTCGTGCGTCACGGCGCCGGACAGGTGAGACAGCATCTGATCGGTCGGTTCGGACCGCACGGGTCGGACGACGGCATCCGCGCCGGCATCGTCGACGGTGCGGGCGCCCGCCCACGCGCTCTCGACGGCTCCTCGATCGGCGTCGGTCAGCTCGGTCAGGTCGATCCGCACCTTGACCCCGACCGCGTCGACGAGCAGCGTAGACGGAGGCGGCGGGATCATGAGGTCACGGTAGGTGCCGTCCGCGCCGACGCGGGCGCCGATGCGGGCTGCATGGCGACCTGTCGCCCGAAACCTCACCCGTTCGCGCGCAACGGGTCACCCATCATCGGACGCGGGAAAGGGACGGCATACGCCGTGCCCTAGACTGCAAGGACTGCCCGCCGCGTGACACTCCGCGGGGGTGGGAGCCGTGATCCGCGGCCGTCGCGTCGCCGCAAAAACCGATTGGTCCTCCTGTGTCCGCCTCGCACTCCGCACTCGTGCCCGAGTGGCTCACCGCCCCGGCCGAGGCGAACGAGCTCGTCGCCTCCGTCTGGCCCACCAGCGCACACCGCGTCGACGACGGTTCCGTCGAGATCGGCGGGGTGTCGGTCTTCGACCTGCGCGACCGGTTCGGCACTCCGCTCTACGTCCTCGACGAGGGCGAGGTGCGCGCGCACGCCCGTCGCGCTCGCGCGGCCTTCGAGGCTGCGGCCGAGCGGCACGGCATCCGGGCTCGCGTCTATTACGCGGGCAAGGCCTTCCTGTCGACCGAGGTCGTCCGCTGGGTCGTCGACGAGGGGCTCTCGGTCGACGTCTGCACGCTCGGCGAACTCGAGGTCGCCCTGGCCGGGGGCGCAGAGCCCGCGCGTCTCGGCTTCCACGGCAACAACAAGAGCGTGCGCGAGCTCGAGCGCGCCGTCGAGGTCGGGATCGGCTCGGTCGTCGTCGACAGCCCGATCGAGATCGAGCGCCTCGCCGCGGTCGCCGAGCGGCGCGGCGCGGTGCAGTCGGTGCTCGTCCGCGTGCGCACCGGGGTGCACGCCGAGACCCACGCCTTCCTCGCCACCGCGCACGAGGACCAGAAGTTCGGCTTCTCGCTCGAGGGCGCGTCCGCGGCGGTGGCCCGCATCCGCGAGCTGCCCAGCCTGCGCTTCGTGGGCCTGCACGCCCACATCGGCTCGCAGATCTTCGACTCCTCCGGTTTTCGCGAGTCGGCCGCGCGCCTGGTCGACCTGCACGCCGACCTGCTCGCCGGGGGAGACATCCCGCTGCTGAACGTCGGCGGCGGCTTCGGCATCTCGTACACCTCGGTGGACGACCCGCGCCCCATCGAGGAGATCGCCGACGGGATCGTCGACGCCATCGCCGCCGAGTGCGCGGTGCGCGGCATCCCCGTGCCCGACGTCGCCACCGAGCCCGGTCGCGTCATCGTCGGTCAGGCCGGCGTCACGCTCTACGAGGTCGGCACGGTCAAGACCGTCAC
>NZ_CAJYPF010000019.1 GCF_913776565.1 uncultured Microbacterium sp.
GCGGTGGACGCGGGTCGCGTCGACGCCACGAAGGTGCAGCGGATGCCGCTCGCCGTGCACCGCCGCGACGACGGTCGGCTCGTGTGGTCGGGCTCGGACATCGTCCTGGGCGACGTCACGCGCGAGAACCCCGGCTTCTCGCTCTTCGACGAATCGCTCGTCGTGCGCGTCGTCGTCGAGGGCGGTCGCGCGGCCGGCGTCGTGGTCCGCGATCTGCGCTCCAGCGACGAGCACCGCGTCGCGGCCCGCTTCGTCGTCGTCGCGGCCGACGCGCTGCGCACGCCGCAGCTGCTCTGGGCGTCGGGGGTGCGCCCCGAGGCCCTCGGGCGGTACCTCAACGATCAGGCGCAGGTCGTCTTCGCCTCGCGCCTGCGCGACATGCCGCCGCTCGCCGAGGATGCCCCGACGACGGGCCTCGCGGAGTACAGCGGGGTCAGCTGGGTGCCCTTCACCGATGACATGCCCTTCCACGGGCAGATCATGCAGCTGGACGCCTCGCCCATCGCCCTGGCCGAGGACGACCCCGTCGTGCCGGGATCGATCGTCGGACTCGGCCTGTTCTGCGCGAAAGACCTGCGGGCCGACGACCGCGTCGTCTTCGACGACGAGCACGTCGACGGATACGGGATGCCGGCTCCCCGCATCCACTACCGCCTCACGGAGCGCGATCACGAGGTCGTGGAGCGCGCGCGGCGGGAGATCGTGCGCCTGGCAGAGGCCATCGGCGACCCGGTCGGCGATCGGCCGTTCACCCTGCCGCTCGGTTCGTCTCTGCACTACCAGGGCTCGACGCGGATGGGCGCGACGGACGACGGCACGAGCGTGTGCGACGTCGACAGCGAGGTGTGGGGCGTTCCGGATCTGTTCGTCGCCGGCAACGGCGTCATCCCGACCGCGACGGCCTGCAACCCGACGGTGACCTCGGTCGCCCTGGCGGTGCGCGGCGCGCGCAAGATCGCGGCGGTGCTGTCGCAGGAGCGGGCCGCCGCCGTCTCGGCATCCGTCTGATCCTTGCTTATGCAGGAATCAGACATTAAAGTGTAGGAATCAAGACAAAGTGGTCTGCGGCTCCGGCCGCGCCGACGAGGAGGTCATGGTGATCCCGGATCGCATCATCGAGCAGGGCACGCTCAGCGCCGCGGGCGGTCGGGTGTCGGTGGAGGTGCGCCTGCCCTGGTACCGGGCGCTGCCGGCCTCCTGCATCTCGGGCGCGAAGCTGGCCGTCGACGGGGTCGAGGCACCGGTCGCCTCACTGCGGTGGCGGATGAACGGCGAGGAGCTCACCTTCGCCGAGATGAAGACCAACACCGCGCAGTGGTGGTTCCCCACCGACTCGGCCGTGCTCTCGGGAGACCTGGAGATGGATGCCGGGGAGCACGAGGTGCGCGTCGACCTCGAGCTCTACATCCCGTACATCATCATGACCGACGAGAACTCCGCCGACAGCGTGCTGCACATCGAGGAGCACGACACCAAGACGATGACCGCACGCCAGGTCGAGGAGGCCCGCGCATGACCGCGCTCGGCACGCCCATCCAGGGCGTCACGCTCTACAGCTTCACCCGCGCGTTCCACGGGCGCGAGTACGACCTCGACCAGCTGATCCGCAAGACGGCGGCCGAGGGCTTCGGCCCGGGCCTGGAGATCATCGGGTTCTCGAGCTTCCGCGGCTTCCCCGAGATCGACGACCACTTCGCGGGTCGCTTCTCCGACCTCGTCGACGAGGTCGCTCTGGTGCGCACCTCGCTCGCCGTCAACGCCGACATCGGCCTGCGCCCCGACAAGCTCATGAACCAGGACGAACTCCTCGCCTACATGCGCACGCAGATCGCGGCGGCGGCGAAGCTCGGCTTCCCGATCGCCCGCGTGCAGATCTCCCTCACCCCCGACTCGATGGAGGCGCTCGCCCCCATCGCCGAGGAGTACGGCGTCACCCTCGCCCTCGAGGTGCACGCCGACCAGTACGCCTCGCACCCCCGCATCCTGGCCCTGCGCGACCGGTACGAGAAGGTCGGGTCCCCCTTCCTCGGCTTCACGATGGACTGGGGAGCCACCGTCACCGGCTTCGCGCCCTCGCTCGTCGAGGCGTACCGCCGCCGCGGTGCGTCGGAGGAGCTGCTCGCCGCGGTCGTCCAGCTCTGGGACGACTTCTACGAACAGGGTCCGCCCGCCGACCAGGCCGATCACGGCCAGCGCTTCGGTCGCTTCATCGGTCTCGCGCACCAGCACGGTCGCCCCGACCTCGGCATCGACTTCGGCATCAACGGCACCGGCCTGTTCGGTCCCGCGCGCGTCGACGACTGGCTCGAGATCATGCCGTGGGTGAAGCACGTGCACGGCAAGTTCTTCGGCATCGACGAGAACGGGAACGAGCCGTCGGTGCCGGTCGCCGACCTCATCACGCTGCTCGTGGACAACGGCTACAGCGGTGCCGTGTCGAGCGAGTACGAGGGCTGGCACTGGAACCACTGGCAGAACCCCTTCGAGATCGTCCGCGGCGAGCAGGCCATCCAGCGCACCGCCGCCGAAGCCGCCGGTTCCCGGATGATCACGGATGCCGCCGAGGCGCGCCGCGCCCTCGACGCCCACCTCGCGCACGCCGTGCGCGCCTGAAAGGACCCGCTTCATGAGCGACGGCATCGCCGGAACCGGCATCCGCCTCGGTACCACCCTTTACTCGATGACGAGCGAGTTCGCCGCGGGGCTGTACACCCCCGAGACGCTGATCCGCGAGGTGCACGACCAGGGCATCGGTCCGGGCGTCGAGTTCAACTTCGCCCAGCTCCTGCGCTCGTACCCCGATGTCGACGCGGAGTTCACGAAGCTCTGGTTCGACTCGCTCGAGAGGTACGGCCTCGAGGCGAGCGCCGTGGGCACCAACCTCGACATGGGGCGCCGGGCAGACCGCGACATGACCCCCGACGAGGAGCACGACTTCTTCGCCCGTCAGTTGAGGTCGGCGCACACCCTCGGCTTCACGACCGTCGTCATCCGCTCGGCCGGCAAGGAGCTGCTGCGTCGCCTGCTGCCCCTCGCCGAGAAGTACGACCAGCGACTCGCGTACGAGATCCACGCGCCCTCGGGACCGAACGATGCGAAGGTGCTCGAGATCCGGGAGGTCTACGACGAGCTCGGCAGCGACCGTCTCGGCTTTACCGCTGACTTCTCATCGACCATGCACTCCCTGTCGCCGACGCTGCTGCGCACGCTCGGCCAGATGGGGATGGACGAGAAGCACTTCCCCGTCATGGAAGAGATCTGGCGCGAGCCCACGCCCATGCACGTGCGCAATCAGAAGTTCGAGGACTACCTCGCGGGCGAGGGCGTCGATCCCCTGCGTTTCGGGCCCTTCACGCGTCTGGCCTTCAACATGCACGGTCTCGTGCCGCCGGAGGAGTGGCTCGACATCATGCCGCAGATCTTCCACGTGCACGCGAAGTTCTACGACATCGGCGCCGACGGCGAAGAACCGGCCATGGACATCCCGCGCATCGTGAAGCAGTTCGTCGTCGGGGGATACGAGGGCTACCTCTCCAGCGAGTGGGAGGGTCACGCCTTCAGCGACCTCGGCGAGAGCGACCCCATCGACCTCGTCAAGAAGCAGCACGCGCTCATGCGCACCGCCATCGAAGAAACCGTCGCGGCGCCCCAGCCCGCGTGATCCACCACCACACCGAAGGAATGACCATGTCGAACACCACCACCGAGGCATCCGTCTCCGACCTCATCGCCGAGGTCACCCGCCTGCGCGAGCAGGTCGAGGCCGCCCACGCCCTCGCGCAGCGCGCCGAGGACCGCGGGCAGGTCGAGAACCTCTTCAACCGCTACATGTACCTGCACAACGCGTTCGAAGACGAGCAGATCATCCCGCTGTGGGTGAAGGAGGGCACCGAGGGGATCCGCGCGCGCTACACCAACGCCGGTCAGTACACGACCTGGCAGAGCGTCACCGACTACCACCGCGGGCGGCCCCACCCCGAGGGCAAGCTCATCCTGCACGCCACCAACACCCCGGTGATCGAGGTCGCCGGCGACGGCAAGACCGCCACGGGCGTGTGGATGATGGCGGGCACCGAGTCGGGTCTGACCGACCCGAAGGTCGCCGAGGAGTTCCCCGACATGTACTCGCCCGAGGAGGTGCTCGGCAAGAAGGTCTGGGCCCACTGGGTGTGGTGCAAGTACGCGATCGACTTCCTCAAGCAGGACGGCGAGTGGAAGTTCTGGAAGTTCCGCTGCTACGAGCTCGCCCGCGCTCCCTTCGAGGAGAACTGGGTCGCGTTCGGCCTGAAGAACCAGGGCGCGTTCGACCTGGACCTCATGTACTTCGGCGACGACGGCAAGCCCGTCTTCATGCCGAAGGCCGACGAGCCGGTCCCCTCCACGAACCACCCGTACAGCCCCCAGACCACGCAGAAGCTCGAGCCCGCGCCGCCGGTCGCGCACCAGACCTTCTCCGACAACTACGCCTGAGAGACAGCCCCCATGGCCACCCACAACTCGCTCTTCGCCGAGAAGGACGTCCGTCGCACCGACGACGGCCTCGCCGTCTCGGTGCAGTTGCCCTGGTACCGCAGCCTGTGGCTGTCGGCCGTCGATGACGTCGCCGCGACGGTGAACGGTGTCGCCGTGTCGAAGGACGACCTGCGGTTCTCGCTCGAGGGCCGCGAGTACCGCGTCGAAGAGCTGCCCGAGCAGTCCGAGACGCTGTGGTTCGTCGCCGACCGCCCCGACGTGCTGATCCACCTCGACACCCCGCCCGCGGCGGGCGAGACGGTGACCGTCGAGGTCGTGCTGACGATGCGTCTGCTCTACATGCAGATCATGCCGGGGGCCGACGGCGGCCCCGGGCGGTACGTCACGAACCGGGTGCCGGTCGAGCGGGAGCTGGTGCTGTCATGACCCGTCGACGGGCTCAGGGTCCCGCGCTGCGCGTGGCGATGATCGGCTACGGCTTCATGGGGGCCGCGCACTCGGTGGGGTGGCGCCAGGCGCCGCGCATGTTCGACCTGCCGCGCGCGGTCGAGATGACCGTGGTGGTGGGACGCAACGCGGATGCCGTGGCATCCGCCGCCGAGAAGTGGGGGTGGGCCGAGTCGGCCACCGACTGGCGCGAGGTCATCGGGCGTGACGACATCGACATCGTCGACATCGTCACGCCCGGCGACTCGCACGCCGAGATCGCCATCGCGGCCCTCGAGGCGGGAAAGCACGTGCTGTGCGAGAAACCGCTGGCCAACACGGTGGCCGAGGCCGAGGCCATGGCCGAGGCGGCGGCGCGGGCTCGGGCTCGCGGCATCCGGTCGATGGTGGGATTCACCTACCGGCGCGTCCCGGCCGTCACGCTCCTGCGCGACATGATCGCCGAGGGCGCGGTCGGCACGGTGCAGCAGGTGCGCGCGGCGTATCGGCAGGACTGGCTCGTCGATCCCGGGATGCCGCTCGCCTGGCGTCTGCAGAAGGAGCACGCGGGTTCGGGGGCGCTCGGTGACATCGGCGCGCACATCATCGACATGACCCAGTTCGTGACCGGTCTGGGCGTGGAGCGGGTCTCGGGCACGATCGACACCATCGTGAAGGAGCGTCCCCTTCCCGCGGACGGGTCGATGGGGCTGACGAAGGGGGCCGGCGCCGGAGAGACGGGCGCGGTCACGGTCGACGATGTCGCGCTGTTCACCGGGCGCCTCGACAACGGCGCGCTGGCGTCGTTCGAGGCGACGCGCTTCGCCACGGGACGCAAGAACGCCCTCACCATCGAGGTGTCGGGCGACCGCGGGGCCCTGGCCTTCGACCTCGAGGACCTCAACAGCCTGCGGTTCTACGACCGCACGGCGCCCGAGGGGCGTCAGGGCTTCACGCAGGTGCTGGTGACCGAGCCGCAGCACCCGTACGTCTCGGCGTGGTGGCCCGCGGGTCACATGCTCGGCTACGAGCACGGCTTCACCCACCAGGTGGTGGACCTCGTCGACGCGATCGACGCCGGCACCGACCCGCACCCCTCGTTCGACGAGGGGCTGCGCGTGCAGCGCGTGCTCGACGCGGTCGAGCGCAGCAGTGAGAATGAATCGGCCTGGACCGGCGTCGCCGCCGGGGTCCCGGTCGCCTGACGCGAAGGAGCATCATGGCCCGCCCGATCACCCTGTTCACCGGCCAGTGGGCCGACCTGCCGTTCGAAGAGGTCGCGCGCCTCGCCGGGGAGTGGGGCTACGACGGTCTCGAGATCGCCTGCTGGGGCGACCACATCGACGTCTCGCGCTGGGACGACGCCGCCTACGTGCAGTCGCGTCGGGACATCCTCGAGCGCAACGGCCTGAAGGTGTGGACGATCTCGAACCACCTCGTCGGCCAGGCGGTGTGCGACGACCCGATCGACGAGCGGCACCACGACATCGTGCCGCCGCGGGTGTGGGGAGACGGGGATGCCGAGGGCGTGCGGCAGCGCGCGGCCGAAGACCTCAAGAACACTGCGCGCTTCGCCGCGAAGCTCGGCGTGAAGACGGTCACCGGCTTCACGGGGTCCAGCATCTGGAAGTACGTCGCGATGTTCCCGCCCGCCTCCGACGCCATGATCGAGCGCGGGTATGCCGACTTCGCCGAGCGGTGGCATCCGATCCTCGATGTCTTCGAGGAGGTCGGCGTGCGCTTCGCCCTCGAGGTGCACCCGTCCGAGATCGCGTACGACTACTGGACGGCGAAGAAGACGCTCGAGGCCATCGGGCATCGGGGGAGCTTCGGGTTCAACTTCGACCCCTCGCACTTCGTCTGGCAGCAGCTGGACTCGGTGGCGTTCGTCCTCGACTTCGCCGAGCACATCTTCCACGTGCACTGCAAGGAATCGACGACGAACCTCGACGGCCGCAACGGCGTGCTCGGCTCGCACCTGTCGTGGGACAACCCCCGCCGCGGGTGGACCTTCGTCTCCACCGGACACGGCGATGTGCCGTGGGAGCCGCTGTTCCGCGCGCTGAACGCGATCGGCTACGACGGACCCACGAGCGTGGAGTGGGAGGATGCCGGCATGGACCGCCTCGTCGGCGGCCCCGAGGCCCTCGCCTTCGTGCGCAAGCTCGGCGAGATCACCCCGCCGCACCAGCTCTTCGACGCCGCGTTCTCGAACAAGGGCTGATCCGGTGATCGACGTCCTGATCCTCTCGGGGCACATGACCATCGAGCACGACAACGCCCACCGCAGCTTCCGCCAGCACAACCAGTGGATCACCACACTGCTGGAGGACACCGGGCGCTTCCGGGTCCGCGTCGTCGAGGATCCGCGGGGACTGCCGGCGAGCGTCATCGACAGATACGACGTGCTCATCGTCATCTTCGAGGGCCGCGACGGCTACCACGACATGGCGACCGGGTTCGGGGCGGAGACGGATGCCGCGATCCTGCGCTTCGTGCACGACGAGGGCAAGGGCATCGTCTGGTTCCACGGCTCCGCGGCGCAAGAGGACCGCTGGGGCTA
>NZ_CAJYPF010000020.1 GCF_913776565.1 uncultured Microbacterium sp.
CCCCCCATGTAACTACACTCTTTCCCTACACGACGCTCTTCCGATCTCGCGCACGGGGTCGTGCCGCACCCCGGGGTCACCTGGTCGCGCGTGCGCACGCGGGACGCCGCCGCGAGGGTGAGCGCGAGCCGGGACTGCGGCGCGGGGCTGCGCACGCGCGACCAGGTGACCCCGGGGTGCGGCACGACCCCGTGCGCGTCGGTCCAGCGCGAGAAGAACGTGTCGTCGCGCACCGCATCCCGCCCCGCCTCGGCGGCGAGCCGACGCGCGATGGCGTGCGCCCGGAGGGACGACTCGGACGTCGCGGCGTCGTCGATGTGTCCGCTCACCTCGCTCACCTCGAGGGCGTTGAGCCGGGCGAAGCGCTCGAGCATCTCAGCCGTGCCCATGCCGGACCGCAGTCCGTCGCCCCCCGCGTCTCGCGGTGCGCGCTGCGCGTACTGTGCCACCGCGGGGTCTCCTTTTTGCACGTTTACGAGCGAACATAGCAGAGACACAGCCGATGCCCGACGGCAGCGGCGCCGGGTGCGAGCGCTAGCGGGGACGTACCCTCGGATGCCGCGAGGCGCGACGACCCGGCAGAGAACGCCGTGCTCCCGCGCTCAGCGGGTCTTCAACGGCCCCCGCGCCAGCAGGTGCTGCGCCGACTGGGCGACCGGCCGCATCGTCACCAGGTCGAGATTGACGTGCCCCGGAGCATCCAGGGCGTAGGCGATGACGTCGGCGACGTCCTCGGCGACGAGCGGTGCCTCGACACCCTCGTAGAGCTTGTCGGCCGCGGCGCGATCGCCGCCCAGGCGGTTGAGGGTGAACTCCTCGGTGCGCACCATCCCCGGAGCGATCTCGGTGACGCGCAGGGGTTCGCCGTTGAGCTCCTGGCGCAGGGCGTGCACCAGCATGGACTCCCCCGCCTTGGCGGCGTTGTACCCGCCCCCGCCCGGATAGGCCGTCTGCGCGGCGGTCGAGGTGACGAACAGCAGGTCGGCGTGTCCGACGTCGTCCGCCGCACGCCGCAGCGCGGGGAGGAGGGATGCCACCAGCCGCTGCCCCGCGAGCACGTTCACCTCGAACATCCAGCGCCAGTCCTCGGCGTCGCCGTCCTCGATCCGGTCGGCGCCGCGCGCGCCTCCCGCGATGTGCACGAGCGCGTCGACTCCGCCGGTCTCGTCGAGCCACGCCGCGAGAGAGGCGACGTCGTCGGCGTCGGTCAGGTCGGCGGCGCGCGCGACGACGCCCGTCTCGGCGGCGAGGGCGGCCAGACGGTCGGCGCGTCGGGCGACCCCCACGACCTCCCACCCGCGTTCGCGCAGCAGTCGCGCGGTCGCCTCTCCGATACCCGAACTGGCCCCGGTCACCATCGCGCGTCGCGTCATGGCATCCACGGTACTGGTCCCCTCGGAACCACCGGGATTCCCCTCTCGCGCCGCTCCCCGCGTGGTATTACGGCGCATGTCCGGGGCGGTTGTCGGCGCCGCGGGCGGTGCCTACGCTCGCAGGTGGCCAGGGCGACCGCCCGGCCTGACGAAGCTGAGGAGCAGTCATGTCGGCACCCGAGAACTGGCGTTTCGAGACCAAGCAGATCCACACGGGCGCGCAGCCCGATCCGGTCACCAAGGCCCGCGCCACCCCGATCTACCAGACCACCTCGTACGTGTTCGACAACGCCGACCACGCGGCGAACCTCTTCGCACTGGCCGAGTTCGGCAACATCTACACCCGCATCCAGAACCCCACGCAGGACGTCGTCGAGCAGCGCGTCGCGGGCCTCGAGGGCGGCACCGGCGCCCTCCTCGTCGCCAGCGGCCAGGCGGCGGAGACGTTCGCGGTGCTCAACATCGCCCAGGCCGGCGATCACATCGTCTCGTCGAGCTCGATCTACGGCGGCACCTACAACCTCTTCAAGTACACCCTCGCCAAGCTCGGCATCGAGACGACGTTCGTCGAGAACCAGGACGACCCCGCGGAGTGGCGCGCGGCCGTGCGCCCGAACACCAAGCTGTTCTTCGCCGAGACCATCGGCAACCCGAAGATCAACGTCCTCGACATCCGCTCGGTCGCCGACGTCGCGCACGAGGCGGGCGTCCCCCTGATCGTCGATAACACGATCGCGACGCCCTACCTCATCCGCCCCTTCGAGCACGGCGCCGATATCATCGTGCACTCGGCGACGAAGTTCCTCGGCGGCCACGGCACCACGATCGGCGGCGTCATCGTCGACGGTGGCACCTTCGCGTGGTCGGAGCACTCCGAGCGCTTCCCGGGCCTGACCACGCCCGATCCCTCATACCACGGCGCCGTCTACACGCAGGCGGTCGGCGACGGTCTGGCCTACATCATCAAGGCGCGCGTGCAGCTGTTGCGCGACCTCGGCGCCTCGATCTCGCCGCAGAGCGCGTGGCAGCTCATCCAGGGCATCGAGACCCTCTCGCTGCGCGTCGAGCGGCACGTGCAGAACGCGCAGGACATCGCCGAATGGCTCGAGTCGCACCCCGAGGTGGCGACCGTGAACTACTCGGGCCTGCCGACGTCGCCGTGGTACGCCGCGGCGAACAACTACGCCCCGAAGGGCGTCGGCGCGGTGCTGTCGTTCGAGCTCAAGGGCGGCGTCGAGGCGGGTCGCGAGTTCGTCAACGCGCTCGACCTGTTCAGCCACCTCGCCAACATCGGCGATGTGCGCTCGCTCGTCATCCACCCCGCCTCCACCACGCACTCGCAGCTGACCCCCGAGCAGCAGCTGACCGCGGGGGTCACCCCGGGACTGGTGCGCCTGTCCGTGGGTCTCGAGAACATCGACGACCTCAAGGCCGACCTCGACCAGGCCCTCGCCGCGGCACGCCGCTTCTCCGAGGCCGCCCGCGCCTGACCCGCACGCGCACGGACGCCCCGCCCCGGTCCCTCCGGCGCGGGGCGTCCGTGTCATTCGCGCGAGTCGCCAGGATCCGTCGCCTCGGTCCGACCCGAAGCGACAGATGTCGGCGACTCACGCGCGAGTCGCTCAGATCTTCTGCCGCGGGCGGAGGCTCCCCAGGCCCCCGTCGACGCCGAGCACCTGGCCCGTCACCCACGCGTTCTCGGGCGCCAGCAGGAACTCGACCGCGCGGGCGACGTCGTCGGGCTCGCCGAGCCGTCCCAGCGGGTGCATCGCCTCCGACACCTTGCGCGACATGTCGCTCGAGGTGAGCTTCTCGGTGAGGCGCGTCTGCACGAGCCCCGGCGCCACCGCGTTCACGCGCAGTCCGTGGGCGGCGTAGCTCGCCGCCGCCGACAGGGTCAGGCCGATGACGCCGGCCTTGGCCGCCGCGATGCCGTCGTGGTTCGGCAGGCCCGCCAGGGCCGCCGCCGACGACACCAGCACGACCGCCCCGCCGCCGCGCATGTGCGCCCCCGCCGCCCGCACCGCCGCGAACGCGGTCGTGAGCGAGGCGGCGATCAGGCCGTCGTACTGCTCGCGCGAAGTCAGGTGCGCGGGTTTGAGCAGCATCGAACCGGCGAAGACGGCGATGCCGTCCAGCTCGCCCGCCTCGGCGACCACGCGGTCGACCGCGTCGAAATCGGTGGCATCCAGCACGTGATCCGGCTCGATGACCGAGGAATCCCGTGCCGTGGTGATGACGCGGTGTCCCGCGTCGCGCAGTCGTGTCGCCGTCGCCCCGCCGATGTCGCTCGAGGCCGCGATGAGGAGGAAGTTCGCCATGCCGCGATCATGACCAGGGCATCCGTCCCGAGACGGGGGGTGGACAATTCGCGCACGAGCCGCTTCACCCCGCACGAGTGACGTAACAGTCCGCGGCATCCCCCGCCCTCCGGGGAGAATGGATGCCATGGACTGGCAGATCTCCGAAGACACGGTGCCCTCGGCCCCGGTGACGGAGGCCGACGCGCGGTCGCTGCTCGGTCGTCCCCCCGCGACGGGGGCGTGGCGCGACGGCGACGCCGTGGGCGAACGCCGGTTCGCCTCGTTCGGGATGTTCGCGACCGAGAGCGGCGAGTCCCTCCCCCACGTGCGACTCGCGTACGAGTCCTGGGGCCGACTCTCGCCCGAGCGCGACAACGCCGTGCTGATCCTGCACGCGCTCACCGGCGACAGCCACGTGCGCGGCGCGGCGGGCCCCGGTCACCCGACCGCGGGCTGGTGGAGCGATCTGGTCGGCCCGGGCGCCGCGATCGACACCGACCGCTACTTCGTCGTGGCCCCGAACATGCTGGGCGGATGCCAGGGTTCGACGGGTCCCGCGAGCATCGCGCCCGACGGCTACGAGTGGGCCTCGCGCTTCCCCTATCTGACCGTCCGCGACCAGGTCGCCGCCCAGGCGCTGCTCGCCGACGAGCTCGGCGTCGGCCGCTGGCACGCGGTCGTCGGCGGGTCGATGGGCGGCATGCACGCTCTCGAGTGGGCGGTCGGCCACCCCGACCGCGTCGCGCGCGCCGCGATCCTGTCGGCCCCGCCGATCACCACCGCCGACCAGATCGCGCTGAACTCGGTGCAGATGGACGCCGTGCGCACCGATCCCCGTTTCGCGGGCGGTGAGTACTACGACGCCGGCGACGGCGACGGCCCCCACCGCGGACTCGCCCTGGCGCGGCGGATGGCGCTGCTCAACTACCGCAGTCCCACCGAGCTCAACCAGCGGTTCCAGCGCTCGTGGCAGTCGGGCGTCAGCCCGCTCGGCCGCGGTGGGCGGTTCGCCGTCGAGTCGTACCTGGACTTCCACGGCAACAAGTTCACGCGCCGCTTCGACGCCAACAGCTACCTGACGCTCGTGCAGGCGATGAACTCGCACGACGTCGGCCGCGACCGCGACGGCGTCGAGGACGCCCTGGCGCGGGTGACCGCGACCACCCTCGTGCTGGGGATCGACAGCGACCGCCTGTTCCCCATCGACGGCCAGCATCGCATCGCCCGCGGCATCCCCCGCACCCTCGACGGCGACGCCGCGGTGGTGCTGTCCAGCGACTTCGGGCACGACGGCTTCCTCATCGAGACCGCCGCCGTCGCGATGCACCTTCGCCGGCTCCTCGCGACCTGACTCCGTTCGACGGCCGCGACCGCGGCATCCCCCGTCCGATGCGGACGAGGACACGCGCGGTCGTTTCTGCCACCGGCGACGGCGGGACGCGGGCGCCGTCCACCGTCGCGCGTCAGCGCTGCGTGGGGATCGACCCGGTGATCGCGGTCGTCGCCGCCTCGGCGGCCGGCACGCGGTGCACCGGGTGGCGTCCGGAGCGGTCCTCGACGCGGTACGAGATCACCGCCACGACCAGCCCGCCCAGCGCGAGCAGGGCGCCGACCCAGGCCGGGGCGACCAGGCCGAGACCCGCGGCGATGGCAAGTCCGCCGAGGAAGGCGCCCAGGCTGTTGCCGATGTTCAGGGCGGAGTGGTTCAGCGCGGCGGCGATGGACTGGTTGTCCTCGGCGACGTCCATGAGCCGTGTCTGGATGGACGGGCTGAGGGCTGCACCGCAGAACGCCACGAGGAACGCGAACAGCACCAGCGAGACGATCCACTGCGCCGTCAGGGCGAGACCGATGGATGCCACGGCCAGCGCGATCAGACCGACGTACAGCCAGAAGCGCAGGTCTTTGTCGGCGAGCGCCCCACCGACGATGTTGCCGATGGTCATGCCGACGCCCACCAGCACGAGCACGAGCGACACCGCCCACTCGGGTTGCCCCGCGACATCGGTGATCATGGGAGCGATGTAGCTGTACATCGCGAAGAAGCCGCCGAACCCGACCGCCCCGATGCCCAGGGCGAACCACACCTGTCCGATGCGGAGGACGCGCAGTTCGTCGCGCAGACGGCGACCCGGCGTGCCGGGGTGGGCCGGCACGAAGAGGGCGATGCAGATCGCGGCGAGGGCGAAGATGGCCGTCACCACGGCGAAGGCCGCGCGCCAGCCGACCTGCTGGCCGAGCAGGGTTCCCAGCGGCACACCCACGACGTTGGCGATGGTCAGGCCCGTCAGGACGAAGGCGACGCCCTTCGCGCGGTTCCCCGGACCCAGGACGTCCGCGGCGACCAGCGCACCGATGCCGAAGTACGCGCCGTGCGGCAGACCCGCGAGGAAGCGGGATGCCGCGACCAGCTCGAAAGTGGGGGCGATGACCGTCAGCAGCGTGAAGAACGCCAGCGCGGCGGCGAGCACGATCATGACGCGATGGCGCGGGAAGCGGGCGACCGATCCCGCGATCGTGGGGGCTCCGACGACGACGCCCAGGGCGTACAGCGAGATGAGCCACCCCGCCTGGGCGATCGCATCGTCGGGCGACGCGGCCCACGTCCCGGGGACGAGCTCGCGCGCGATGTTGGGCAGCAGGCCCATCACTACGAACTCGGTCATGCCGATGCCGAAACTGCCGATGGCGAGAGAAAGGAGCGCCCGCATCGCCGCACCTCTCGAGGTCGTCGAAGAGGTCACCCGTCGATGCTAGTCGGCGCGACGGACCGCGGTCGAATCGTTTCGGAGAACTCCACCCCTCCTCCCCCGCCGTCATCTCCGGCGAATGGTCCCCCATGTCAACCGATTCCCGCACCGACCGCACCCGGATCGGGAAACGTCGACACCCGCACCGCACACTGAAGGGATGCCGCACATGACGGAACCGCAGAGCTGGGTACTGATCGGCACGTTCGCCGCCGCGATCCTCGGCGGCATGACGTTCACGACGAACCTCATCACCTCGACGCTGACCAAGGTGATCACCGCCAACACCGAACGCCTCGACATGAAGATCGACGCCACGCGCGCCGAGCTCGCGGCCGAGTCGCAGGCGACCCGTTTGCGGATGGATACCGTCGAAGCGGTCCTCGACGCCAAGATCGACCGCGTCGAAGCCGGACTCAACGCCAGGATCGCCGGGGTCGAAGCCGGACTCACGGCGCAGATCGCGAACGTCGAGAGCCGCCTCCGCGGCGACATGGCGCGGATCGACGCCGACGTCACCGCCATCACCCGGCGAATCTGGACCGATCCGCCCACCGCGTGACCGGACGTCGGGGCCCGCTTCCCCGGGAGGGACACATGCCGCGGACTGCGGTACGCCTCCCGCGGCCGCGTCAGTCCTCGCGCCGCTCGAGCGCCTGCTCCAGCCGCTCGATCTTGCCGTCGATCTCTCCCGTCCGGCCGGGCCGGATGTCGGCCTTCAGCACGAGCGACACCCGCGAGCCGTAGGGCAGCACCGCCTCGGTCGCGGCCTTGACCACGGCGAACACCTCGTCCCACTCCCCCTCGACCTCGGTGAACATCGAGGTGGTGCGGTGCGGCAGGCCCGAGGCGCGGACGACCGCGACCGCGGCGGCGACCGCATCGTGCACCGAGGCGTCCGGGTTCTCCGCAGCGGCGGAGCCGACCCCCGACGGGGCGACAGAGAAGGCGATGAGCATGCTCCGAGACTACGGTCGCCCCACCGTACGCGTCGAGAGACCGTCTACCGCGGGCACTCGGGCCTCAGCGACGGGTGATCGCCCGCGCGGGGACCGGCCGGCGACCGGTGACGATCTCGCGCAATCCCGCCGGGGGACGCACTCGACCCGTCGGCACCCGCACGACGCGCACCACGGCCCACACCAGCAGCACGAGCGCGAGCACGTTGCGCACTTCGAGCACGGTCACCGGGAAGGGGTTGGGGTGCGTCGCCATCAGCCCGTCGTAGAGCAGGGGGTACATCCACTGCGTCAGCCCGGCGATGACCAGCGTCATCCCGGCGAACGCGTACCATCGGCGCCGATCGATCATGAGGCCGACCACGACCGGGGCGAACAGCCACACGTAGTACTGCGGCGACCCGACCTTGTTCAGCGCGATGAACGCCGTCACCAGCGCGAGCGAGAGGGGCGGGAAGAGGCTGACGAAGGTCGCCCCGTGGCGGAGCTTGCGCACGCCCACGATCGCGACCCCGACCATGGTCAGCAGCATGATGGGCGTCATCGCCGCGATGAGCGGCTCCGCCCCCGGTCCCGTCACCTGGAAGGTCAGGACGTCCCCGTCGTAGTAGACCTCGCTCCCGGGCACGTAGAAGGCGGCGAGGAACATGTACAGGCCCCCGACAGGCGCCTCCATCTGGATGCCGCGCGAGGTCTGATCGCCGACGAAGCCGAAGACGTAGGGCGCCCCGCCGAGCGCGACGACCGGGATGATCGTGAGCAGCGACACCGCCACGGCACCCCAGACCAGCGCCAGTCGGCGACGGATCGCCACGAGGCCGGCCGCGAGGATCGCGGCGGGCCACACCTTCATCCACACCGCCACGGACAGCAGGACGGATGCCACGAACGGGCGCCGCAGCATCCAGATCCCCCCGAGGATCGCGAACGGGACCGTGATGCCGTCGATGCGGTACAGCCCCACGGGGCCGATGAGCAGGATGGCCGCGAGCCAGAACCACGCGGCGAGGACGCGGCCGCGCGAGCGGCCCTGCCCGACGAGGATCACGAAGGCGACGAGGTTGAACAGCGAGACCGTGATCGCCCAGGCCGGGGTGTAGCCCACCGCCCAGGCGAAGGCCCACGCGAACGTCATGGGCAGGAACGCCAGCTGCGGATAGATCCACTTCTCGGTGATGCCGGGCCACTCCCACGCCACGCTGCGCGTGCACGAGCTCACGTCGACACCGCCGAAGAGGGCGCAGCGCGACCACGGTTCGTACACCAGGTACACGTCGCCCATCGGTTCGTTGGGCTGCTGGTAACCCAACCAGCCCACCACGACGTGCACGGCGACGAACGCGATCAACAGGGGAACGACACGCCTCAGCACCGCCTCATCCTAATTGGGCGCCCCCGCGGCCCCGGGACGCCCTCCCCGGCCCCGCGGGTGGGATGGGGCGAACCGTTACGCGATCGAGTCCCGCAGCAGCTCGGCGATCACCCCGGGAACGGCCTCGGCCACGTCGAGCGCCGCCACGGGGCCGCCGCCGGCCCCGTGCCGCACCGAGGCGACGTGTCCGGCGCGCCCGTGCACCCACGCGGCCGTCGCGGCGCAGGCGGCGAGATCGGCCGTGCCGGTGCGCCCGTCGGCCGCGGCCCCGGCGACCACGGCACCCAGGATGCCGCCGAGCACGTCGCCCGTGCCCGCCGTCGCGAGCCAGGGCGTGCCCGCCGAGACGCGGGCGACCCACCCGCCGGGGGCCGCGACGATGGTGAGCGCTCCCTTCGACAGCACGACGCCGCCCAACGCCTCGGCGGTCTCGATCGCGGTGCGTTCCCGGTCGCCGGGGTCGCCCGGGCCGAGACCGAGCGCGGAGCGCAGGCGGTCGAGCTCGCGCGCGTGCGGCGTCACGATCACGGGCGCCGCCGCCGCGGGCACCAGATCGAGGGCACCCGCGTCGACGACGACGGGCAGATGGCCGTCCAGGATGCCCCGCAGCGCGGCGGTCTCGGCGGCGTCGCGCTCGGCGGCATCCGTCCCCGATCCCACCAGCCACGCCTGCACGCGGCCGTCGGCGGTGACCGTCTCGGGCCGGCGCTGCAGCACCAGGTCCTGGGCGCGGGCGGGTCCGAGGTAGCGCACCATCCCGGTGCCGGTGCGCCACGCCGCCTCGACCCCGAGCACCGCCGCGCCGGGGTAGCGGGCCGACCCGGTGCGCACGCCGATGACGCCCCGGGAATACTTGTCGTCGCCCGCCGTTGGCCTTCGCAGTACGCGGGTGGCATCCTGTGCGCCCCAGTCCGTCGCCGTCATGGCGTCACCCTAGAACGCGAAGGTCCCCATGAGCGCCCTCTTCTCTCCCCTGTCCATCCGCGATATCGCGATCCGCAACCGTCTGTGGGTCTCGCCGATGTGCCAGTACAGCGCGGTGGACGGCGTGGTGAACGACTGGCACCACGTCCACCTCGCCCAGTTCGCGGCGGGAGGAGCGGGGCTGGTGATCGCCGAGGCCACCGCCGTCTCACCCGAGGGGCGCATCTCCCCGCAGGATGCCGGTATCTGGACCGACGCCCAGGCCGAGGCGTGGCGGCCCATCGTCGCCGCCGTCCACGCGCGCGGCGCCGTCGCGGGCGTGCAGCTGAGCCACGCCGGCCGCAAGGCGTCGACGTCGGCCCCGTTCGCCGGCTCGCGCGGCACGGTCGCCCCCGCCGACGGCGGCTGGAGCACCCTCGCCCCCTCGGCCCTCGCCTACGCCGACTTCGCCGAGCCCGTCGCCCTCGACGCGGCGGGCATCGAGAAGGTCGTCGCCGATTTCGCGGATGCCGCCCGCCGTGCCGTCGACGCCGGATTCCAGGTGCTCGAGCTGCACGCGGCCCACGGGTATCTGCTGCACCAGTTCCTCTCGCCCCTGACCAACCACCGCGACGACGAGTACGGCGGTTCGTTCGAGAACCGCGTGCGCCTGCTGGTGCGTGTGACGCAGGCCGTGCGCGACGCCGCTCCCGCGGCGGCGGTGTTCGTGCGCTTCTCCGCGACCGACGCGGCCGAGGGCGGGTGGAGCGTCGACGACACCGTCGCCGCGTCGCGCCTCGTCGCCGCGGCCGGCGCCGACCTGATCGACCTCTCGAGCGGCGGGCTGGTGCCGCAGCAGCACATCGTGCCCGGACCGGGCTATCAGGTCGCGTACGCGGCGACCGTGCGCCGGGAGACGGGGCTGCTCGTGAGCGCCGTCGGGATGATCGACGAGCCCGCACTCGCCGAGAACGTCGTCGCCGACGGGCGGGCCGATGCCGTCATGTCGGCCCGGGAGTGGCTGCGCGACCCGCACTACGCCCTGCGCGCCGCCGCGCAGCTGGGCGCCGACTCCCCCGCTCCCGCGCAGTATCTGCGGGCGTACTGACGCGCGCCCCGGCGGTGCTCGACCCGCGCCCCGGCGGCGCCCCGCCCCGCCCCCGCCCGGTCGCGACGTCGCACGACCGGCCCGAGCGCACGTGCACGGCGCCGCGCGCCACGGGTGATCGCGAGCCGATCGGGTGGTCTCGCCAGCCGTCGACCCGCGAAGGAGGACACCGGATGCCGCGACCCCGAGGTCGCGGCATCCGTCGTCGGAGGCGCGCTCAGACGAAGCGACGGCGCTCCGTGGCGTCCTGCACCTCGCCGACGAGCTCTTCGATGACGTCCTCGAGGAAGAGCACCGCGCGCACATCGCCGTTCTCGTCGCGCACCTGCGCGAGGTGGCGGCCCGACCGGCGCATGAGCGCGAGGGCGTCCTCGAGATCGGTGGTCTCGAGCACCGACACCATGTGGTGCACGCGCTTGGACGGAATGGGCCGCAGCATGTCGGCATCCGCCCCCTCGGCCGCGCGCAGCACGTCCTTCAGGTGGACGTATCCGGTCGGGGTGCCCTCCGCGTCGACGATCACGTAGCGCGAGTAGCCGTGCTGGGCGACGGCCCGCTCGATCTCGGCCGGGGTGGTCGTCTCGGGCAGCGTCACGAGCTCCGACATCGGCACCGCGATGTCGGCGGCCTTCTTCTCGGTGAACTCCACCACGGCCGTCACGGTGCCCGACGCGTCGTCGAGCACCCCCTCTCGGCGCGACTGCGTCACGATGGTGGCGACCTCGTCGAGCGTGTAGGTCGAGGCGGCCTCGTCCTTGGGCTCGACGCGGAACAGGCGCAGCACGTGGTTCGCGGTCCAGTTCAACGCGACGATGATCGGGTGGAACGCCTTCGACACCGCCACCAGCGGCGGAGCGAGCATGAGCACCGCGCGATCCGGCAGCGAGAACGCGAGGTTCTTCGGCACCATCTCGCCGAACACGACGTGCAGATACGACACCAGCACCAGGGCGACGACGAAACCGATCACACCGACCGCCGCCTCGGGAAGCCCCGTGAGACCGAGAGGCCCCTCCAGCAGGTGGTGGATCGCCGGTTCGGACACGTTCAGGATCAGCAGCGAGCAGATCGTGATGCCGAGCTGGCAGGTCGCCAGCATCATCGTGGCGTGCTCCATCGCGTACAGCGCGGTCTTGGCCGCGCGCGATCCGCGGTCGGCGTGCGGTTCGATCTGCGACCGCCGCGCCGAGATGACGGCGAACTCCGCGCCGACGAAGAAGGCGTTGGCGGCCAGCAGCACGACCAGCCACGCGATTCCGGCCCAGTCGTTCATCGCTGGTCACCGCCCTTCGCCGCGCGCACGAGGTCGTCGACGTCCTGCTCGCGGGGCGTGGGCGTGTACTGGACACGGTCGACGCGGCGGCCGTCCATGCGCTGGACCGCGAGCACGCCGTCGTCGAGGTCGACGGTGTCGCCCACCACGGGGATGCGTTCGAGGGCGGCCATGATGAACCCGCCGACGGTGTCGTAGACGTCGCCCTCGGGCACGCGCACACCGGCGCGGTCGAGGACCTCGTCGGGGCGCAGATCACCGGGGAAGGTGAGGGATGCCGCCGACCGCACCACTCCCGCACGGGAGCGGTCGTGCTCGTCGAGCACCTCGCCGACGATTTCTTCGACCAGATCCTCGAGCGTGACCACGCCCGCCGTCCCGCCGTACTCGTCGACGACGATGGCCATCTGGTACCCCCGCGAGCGCAGTTCCGACACGAGGGCGTCGAGGTGGACGGTCTCGGGCACGCGCAACGGTTCGGTCGCGAGGGCCGCGACCGGCACCTCGGCACGACGCTCGCGTGGGACGCCGATCGCGGCTTTGAGGTGCACGACGCCGACGATGTCGTCCATCGACTCGCCGTACACCGGGAACCGGCTGTGCCCGGTGCGTCGGGCGAGCTGGACGACGTCGTCGGCCGGGTCGCCGGCGGCGAGCGCGTGCACGCTGGGCCGGGGGGTCATGACGTCGGCGGCGCTCAGTCGCGCGAAGGTGAGGCTGCGATCCAGCAGCGACGCGGTGTCCTTCTCGAGCATGCCGGCGCTCGCGGACCGCTTGACCAGGCTCGACAGCTCCTCGGCCGACCGTGCTCCCGACAGCTCCTCCTTCGGCTCGACACCGAGGGCGCGCAGCACGCCGTTGGCGCTGCCGTTGAGCACGAGGATCGCGGGCTTGAACACCGCGGTGAAGGCGACCTGGAAGGGGATGACGAGCTTCGCGGTCTGCCGGGGGATCGCGAGGGCGAAGTTCTTGGGGACGAGCTCGCCGAGGATCATCGACAGCACGGTCGCGAACCCGACGCCGATGATGGCGGCCAGCGTCACGGTCACCGCCTCGGGCAGCCCCCACGCCTCGAAGACGGGACGCAGCAGGTTCGAGATGGCGGGTTCCATCGTGTAACCGGTGAGAAGCGTCGTCAGCGTGATGCCGAGCTGCGCGCTCGACAGGTGGGTCGAGGTGATCCGCAGGGCGTCGATCGTGAGGGACAGCCGCGTCTCGCCCGCGGCGCGGCGCGCCTCGAGGTCGGCGCGATCGAGGTTGACGAGGGCGAACTCGCTCGCGACGAAGAGTCCGGTGCCCACGGTGAGAAGCAGCCCCACGCCCAGCATGACGTAATCCATCAGGCATCACCCCCGCTCGCGGTGGCGGCGGAAGAGGGTCGGCGGGGCCTGGGTCTACAACTGGGAGGGTCGTCCATCGTGCCGTCGATTCTATGCCAGCCCCGATCGCCGCGGCGCGGACTGTCCCCGTCCCGCACGGGCACGACACGATGGGGAGATGGATGCCACCACCTCGACGCAGCGACGCGCCGCGGCCGCCGAGCGAGCGGTCCTGGGCCGCTTCCTCCACCGTTACGGCCCCGTCGCGTGGGCGCACGCGGCCACGGGTGATCGGCCGGCGCGGCGCACGTGGCACTACTGGTGGCATGCGCACCTGCTGCACGTGCTCGCCGACGCGGAACGCAACCGCCCCGACCCCCGCCGCCGCCGACTGCTCCGGCGCCTGCGACGCGGGGTGACCCTGCGCACCCTGGGGCGCTGGACGACGCCGTTCTACGACGACATCGCCTGGATGGGACTCGGACTGTTCTCCAGCGGCGCCGACACCCGCGCGCTCCGAAAGATCTCCCGCACCCTGCGCGAGGCGATCGACCCCCGCCACGGCGCCCTGCCCTGGAGCGTCGGGAGCGACCTCTACAACGCCCCGGCCAACGCACCGGGCGCCGCGGTGCTCGCCCTCACCGGCCACCGTGCCGAGGCCGTCGCCCTCGCCGGGTGGATGGCATCCACCCTCCGCGATGACACGACCGGGCTCGTGCGCGACGGCGTCGAGCACGGGATGGTCCGCTCCGAGCTGTGGACCTACAACCAGGGCGCGACGATCGGTCTCGAGCTGCTGCTGGGCGAGGCGGCTCTCGGGGACGACGCCGACCCGGCGTGGCGGCACGTGCGCCGCGCGCGCGACCTGATCCTCGCGGTCGACGAGTGGTGCGCCGCCGACGACGGCCTTTTCCCCGCCGCGGGCGGGGGCGACGGCGGCCTGTTCGCCGGCATCCTGGCCCGCTACCTCGCGGAGGCCGCGTCGGAGTTCGCCGACGCCGACGATCCGGGCATCGAGAGGGCGGCGGCCGCCGCGGGTCGGCTCGTCCGGCGCAACGCCGACGCCCTGTGGGACGCGCGACGGGACGGGCTGTTCCCAGCCGATCCCCGGCGGCCGGCCGCGCCCGCCGGGGACGATCTCGACCTCTCGGTCCAGCTCGGCGCGTGGATCACCCTCGAGGCCGCGGCGAGCCTGGAGCGCGGTCTCACCAGCTGACGGGCAGGGCCTTTCCTTCCTCGTACCCCGCGGCCGACTGCAGGCCCACGCGCGCCCGCTCGTGGAACTGCGCCACGGTCGCCGCGCCGGCGTATGTGAACGACGAGCGCACGCCCGAGGTGATCATGTCGAGCAGGTCCTCCAAGCCCGGACGCTGCGGATCGAGGTAGATCTTGGACGACGAGATACCCTCGGCGAAGAGCTCCTTGCGCGCCCGCTCGAAGGGGTCGAGGGCGCCGAACCGGCCCTGCACCGCCTTCGTCGAGGCCATTCCCCACGACTCCTTGTAGAGCCGCCCGGCGTCATCGGTGCGCAGGCGCCCGGGCGCTTCGATGGTGCCCGCGAACCATGATCCGATCATCACGGATGCCGCGCCCGCGGCCAGCGCCAGGGCCACGTCGCGCGGGTAGCGCACGCCCCCGTCCGCCCACACGTGCGCTCCGACCTCGCGTGCCGCCTGGGCGGTCTCGAGGACGGCAGAGAACTGCGGACGCCCGACCGCGGTCATCATCCGGGTCGTGCACATCGCGCCCGGCCCGACCCCGACTTTGAGGATGGTCGCGCCGGCGTCGGTGAGGTCGCGCACCCCATCGGCGGTGACGATGTTGCCGGCGGCGATCGGGATGCCGAGATCCAGCGCCGCGACCTCGCGAAGCGCCCGCAGCATCTGGGCCTGATGGCCGTGCGCGGTGTCGACGACGAGCACGTCGACGCCCGCGGCGGCGAGAGCCTTCGCCTTGCCCGCCACGTCGCCGTTCACCCCGACCGCGGCGGCCACGATGAGGCGGCCGTCGGCGTCGACCGCGGGACGATAGACCGAGTCGCGCAGGGCGCTGCGCGCCGAGAGCGTGCCGACCACGTGGTCTGCGTCGACGACCGCGACGATGTCGGCCGCCGCCGACTCGACCAGCGAGAAGACCGCCCGCGGATCCCCCACGTTCTCGACGTCGACCACCGGCACGTCACTGCGGGCGATGTCACCCAGGAGGGCGTCGGGCAGGGCGGTGGCGAGTCGCTGCGCCGGCACGATGCCCCGGAATCCTGCGAGGGGGACGGCCCCTCCCTCCCGCTGATCGGCGACGATCACACCGCGACCGGGCACGGGAGGCAGGGCGAGCCGCGCGTCGGCGACGGTGGCCGACGGCGGGAAGACCAGCGGGGCGTCCCACGCCACCGGCTGCGCCTTGACGTGGGCGATCGCCTCGACCAGGCGCGGCAGGGGCATGTCCTGCGGCAGAACCCCGAGTCCGCCGCGACGCGCGAGGGTCGCCGCGAGGCGCGTCCCGGTGACGGAGTTCATGTTCGACGACACCAGGGGCAGGGTCGCCCCGCTGCCGTCGCCCGGGGCCAGATCGACGTCGAGGCGGCTGCGCACCTCGGAATGACGAGGGACGAGGAACACGTCCGAATAGGTCAGGTCGACATCGGGCTTCGCACCGGAGAACTCCATGGCATCCACCTCACCACATCGGGGGAATGCGAAGACCCGTTGGCGGCCCGGAAACCTCGGCTAGGCTGGAGGGTGCGTGTGACGGGGACGTCGGCGTATCCACAGGAATCTTCATCGAGGAAAGCAGGCGATCGACTGTGTCGAGCCAGGTGACGGGCGTCGGTACTTCGAGCGAGGGCGAGTTCGGCGCGAACGAGTGGCTCGTAGACGAACTCTACGAACAGTTCAAAGTCGACAAGCACTCCGTAGACAAGGCCTGGTGGCCGATCCTGGAGGCGTACCACCCGGTCGTCGACGGATCCTCCGCCGCCGCTCCCCCGCCCCCGGCTCCGGCCGCGCAATCGGCGGCCCCCTCCGAGCCCAAGCCGGTGACGGCGCCCATCCCGGTCGTCGGGCAGGCACCCGTGGCGCGCACGACGGCGAAACCCGCCAAGCCGCAGCCGATCCCGGCACAGGCCCCCAACGCGGTGCCGTCGGCCGGATCCGAGAGCACCGAAGAAGACCGCGTGACGGTCCTCAAGGGGATGCCGAAGGCCCTGGCGTCCAATATGGACGACTCGCTCACGGTGCCCACCGCGACGAGCGTGCGCACGATCCCGGCCAAGCTGATGATCGACAACCGCATCGTCATCAACAACCACATGTCGCGCACGCGCGGCGGCAAGGTCAGCTTCACCCACCTCATCGGGTGGGCGCTCATCCAGGCCCTCAAGCAGTTCCCGAGCCAGAACGTGTACTACGCCGAGGTCGACGGCAAGCCCTCGGTCGTGGCCCCCGCCCACGTCAACCTCGGCATCGCGATCGACATGCCCAAGCCCGACGGCACGCGTGCGCTCCTGGTCCCCAGCATCAATCGCGCCGACACGCTGACGTTCGGCGAGTTCCTCGCCTCGTACGAGGACCTCGTTCGCCGCGCCCGCACCAACAAGCTGACGCCGGGCGACTTCCAGGGCACGACGATCTCGCTCACCAACCCCGGCGGCATCGGCACCGTGCACTCCGTGCCCCGCCTCATGCACGGCCAGGGCGCGATCATCGGCGCCGGAGCGCTCGACTACCCCGCCGAGTTCCAGGGCGCGAGCGACAAGACGCTCAACGAGCTCGCGATCGGCAAGACGATCACGCTCACCAGCACCTACGACCACCGCGTCATCCAGGGTGCCGGTTCGGGTGAGTTCCTCAAGATCGTGCACGAGCTGCTCATCGGGCAGCGCGGCTTCTACGACGACATCTTCGCGGCGCTGCGCATCCCGTACGCGCCCATCCACTGGGCCGCCGACATCAGCGTCGACATCTCGGAGCGCATCGACAAGAGCGCGCGCGTGCAGGAGCTCATCAACTCGTTCCGCGTGCGCGGCCACCTCATGGCCGACATCGACCCGCTCGAGTACGTGCAGCGCACGCACCCCGACCTCGAGATCGAGTCGCACGGTCTGACCTTCTGGGATCTCGACCGCGAGTTCGTCACCAACGGCCTGGGCGGCAAGCGCGTCGCCAAGCTCCGCGACATCCTGGGCGTGCTGCGCGACTCGTACTGCCGCACGATGGGCATCGAGTACATGCACATCCAGGACCCCGCGCAGCGCCAGTGGTTCCAGCGCAACGTCGAGGTCAAGTACACCAAGCCCGGCCACGACGAGCAGCTGCGCATCCTGTCCAAGCTCAACCAGGCCGAGGCGTTCGAGACGTTCCTGCAGACGAAGTACGTCGGTCAGAAGCGCTTCAGCCTCGAGGGCGGCGAGTCGCTCATCCCGCTGCTCGACCAGATCCTGCAGGGCGCGGCATCCGCCGGTCTCGACGGCGCCGCGATCGGCATGGCCCACCGCGGCCGTCTGAACGTGCTCACCAACATCGCCGGCAAGACGTACGGTCACGTGTTCCGCGAGTTCGAGGGCGCGGTGGCGATCGGCAGCAAGCGCGGCTCCGGCGACGTCAAGTACCACCTCGGCACCGAAGGCACCTTCGTCGGCGACCAGGGCGACGAGCTGCCCGTCTACCTCGCGGCCAACCCCTCGCACCTCGAGACCGTCGACGGCGTGCTCGAGGGCATCGTTCGCGCCAAGCAGGACCGCAAGCCCATCGGCACGTTCTCGTGGCTGCCCATCCTCGTGCACGGCGACGCCGCGTTCGCGGGCCAGGGCGTGGTCGTCGAGACCCTGCAGATGTCGCAGCTGCGCGGCTACCGCACGGGCGGCACGATCCATGTCGTCGTCAACAACCAGGTCGGCTTCACCACCACGCCCACCGACGCGCGCACCTCGGTCTACGCCACCGACGTCGCCAAGACGATCCAGGCTCCGATCCTGCACGTCAACGGCGACGACCCCGAGGCTGTCGTCCGCGCCGCGGAGCTCGCGTTCCTGTACCGCGAGGAGTTCCACCGCGACATCGTGATCGACCTCGTCTGCTACCGCCGCCGCGGTCACAACGAGGGCGACGACCCGTCGATGACGCAGCCGCTCATGACCAACCTCATCGAGGCGAAGCGGTCGGTCCGACGTCTCTACACGGAGTCGCTCGTCGGTCGCGGCGACATCACCGAGGACGAGTACGAGCAGGCGAAGCAGGACTTCCAGAGCCGCCTCGAGGTCGCCTTCGCCGACACCCACGAGGCCGAGACGGGAACCAACCCGGTCATCGCCACCGATGCCGCCGACGAGCCGGTCACCGGAGCACCCGAGACCACCGGTGTCTCGCGCGAGGTCGTGCAGCACATCGGCGACGCGTTCGTGAACAAGCCCGACGGCTTCACGGTGCACACCAAGCTCCAGCAGCTGCTCGACAAGCGTTTCGACATGAGCCGCAACGGCAACATCGACTGGGCCTTCGGCGAACTGCTCGCCTTCGGCTCGGTGCTGATGGAGGGCACCCCGGTGCGCCTGGCCGGGCAGGACTCCCGCCGCGGCACGTTCGTGCAGCGCCACTCGGTGCTGCACGACCGCGACAACGGGCAGGAGTGGCTGCCGCTGGCCAACCTGAGCGAGAACCAGGGGCGTTTCTGGGTGTACGACTCGCTGCTCAGCGAGTACGCCGCGATGGCGTTCGAGTACGGCTACTCGGTCGAGCGCTCCGACGCCCTCGTGCTGTGGGAGGCCCAGTTCGGCGACTTCGCCAACGGCGCCCAGTCGGTGATCGACGAGTTCATCTCCTCGGCCGACCAGAAGTGGGCGCAGCAGTCGAGCGTCGTCCTTCTCCTCCCCCACGGGTACGAGGGTCAGGGACCCGACCACTCGTCCGCCCGCATCGAGCGCTACCTGCAGATGTGCGCGCAGGACAACATGATCGTGGCGCGTCCGTCGACGCCCGCGTCGTACTTCCACCTGCTGCGCCGTCAGGCGTACCAGCGCCCGCGCCGCCCGCTCGTCGTGTTCACGCCCAAGGCCATGCTGCGCCTGCGCGGTGCGACCAGCCCCGTCGAGGACTTCCTCGAGGGACGGTTCGAGCCGGTGCTCGACGACGACCGCGGCATCGACCGCGGTGCCGTCACGCGCGTGCTGCTGCACGCCGGCAAGATCCACTGGGATCTGCGCGCCGAGCTCGACAAGAACCCCAACCCCGAGATCGCCCTGGTGCGGGTCGAGCAGTACTATCCCGCGCCCGTCGAGGAGCTCAATCAGGTGCTGGCCCAGTATCCGGGCGCCGAGCTCGTCTGGGTCCAGGACGAGCCCGAGAACCAGGGCGCGTGGCCGTTCATCGCCCTCGAGGTCGCCGAGCAGCTCGGTCGCCCCGTGCGTCGCATCTCGCGTGCCGCCGCCGCCTCGACGGCGACGGGTTCACCCAAGGTGCACGCCAGCGAGCACGCCGCGATCATGAAAGAGGCGCTCGCGCGCTGACATCCGCCGCGAGAGGCCCGGTCGATTCGTCGACCGGGCCTCTCGCGTGTGCGCCGCGGATCCGGCCACGCGACGAGCGCCGGATGCACAGGCGACCGCGTCGCGGCGACACCGAACGTGCCCGGACTCCGCGCGGGCATGGCCCGCGGAGGGATCTCAGGATGCCGGCGCGGCCAGACCGAGAGCCG
>NZ_CAJYPF010000021.1 GCF_913776565.1 uncultured Microbacterium sp.
GGCTTTCGAGGATGAGGACTCAGCCGATGAACGGAGCGAGGTCCTGCTCGAGCGCGTACTTGGGCTTGGCGCCGATGATGGTCGTCTTGACCTCACCGCCCTGGAAGACCTTCATCGCGGGGATCGAGGTGATCTGGTACTTCATCGCCAGATCGGGGTTCTCGTCGACGTTGAGCTTGAGGATCGTGATCTTGCCCGAGTTCTCGTTCTGGATCTCGTCCAGGACGGGGGCGACCATGCGACACGGTCCACACCACTCGGCCCAGAAGTCCACGAGAACGGGTCCGTCGGCCTGCAGGACGTCCTGCTCGAACGTGGCGGAGGTCGTCGCCTTGGCGGTCATGTGATTTCTCCTTAGATAAGAGCGTCAGTAGATGAAAACGCCGGTGAAGGCGGATTTGTTCCTCAGACCACAGCCGCGTCGGGAAGCCCCTCGATGGGGCTCTCGGCGACGGCGGGCTCGCCGGCCTCGCCGCGAGCGGCGAGGAAGTGCTCGACATCCAGTGCGGCGACGGTTCCACTGCCGGCGGCGGTTATCGCCTGACGGTAGGTCGGGTCGATGACGTCGCCGGCGGCGAAGACACCCTCGACCGAAGTGCGCGACGAACGGCCGTCGACCCAGATCGTGCCCTGGTCCGTCAGCTGGAGCTTGTCGTGCACGAGGTGGGTGCGGGGGTCGTTGCCGATCGCGACGAACAGACCGTCGAGCGGGAGTTCGCGCACGGTGTCGTCGACCGTCGAGCGCAGACGGACACCGTTCACGGCATCCTCTCCGAGGATCTCGTCGACGGCGCTGTTCCAGATGAACTCGATCTTGGGGTTCGCGAACGCGCGCTCCTGCATGATCTTCGACGCACGCAGCGTGTCCTTGCGGTGGATGATGTAGACCTTCGACGCGAACTTGGTGAGGAAGTTCGCCTCTTCCATGGCCGAGTCGCCGCCGCCGACGACCGCGATCGTGCGGTCGCGGAAGAAGAAGCCGTCGCAGGTGGCGCACCACGAGACGCCGCGGCCGGACAGGCGGTCCTCGCCCTCGAGACCGAGCTTGCGGTAGGCCGAGCCGGTGGCGTAGACGACCGACACGGCCTCTTCGACCTTGCCGCTGCCGAGGGTGACCTTTTTGACGGGACCGTCGAGCTCGAGCGAGACGACGTCGTCGTAGAGCACCTCGGCGCCGAAACGCTCGGCCTGCGCCTGCATCTTGGCCATGAGGTCGGGGCCCTGGATGCCGTCCGGGAAGCCGGGGAAGTTCTCGACCTCGGTCGTGTTCATGAGGTCGCCGCCGGCCTCGACCGAACTCGCGACGACGAGCGGCGCGAGGTTGGCGCGGGCCGCGTAGATGGCGGCCGTGTAGCCGGCGGGGCCGGATCCGATGATGATGACGTGACGCACGGTAGCGCGTTCCCTTCGTTGATTCCGCCGGATGAAACCCATGCTAGCCCCGGGATATTCCGCGGCACGGGGGCTAGCGCCTGGGCAGGAAGCGCCGCCCGAGAGCGAGCGCGGGTGCGAGTTCGGGGGTGCGGAACAGGGCCAGGATGCCGAGATACACGGCCAGGACGACGGTTCCCACCAGCGCGGCGCCCAGCGCTCCCCAGATCTTGTCGGACGCCAGCCACCCGGTCGTGCCGCCGCAGAGCAGCACGACACCCCACCCCGCCGCAGCCGCGGGGACGGCGGCGAGGACGAAACGGAGGAGCTGTGGCATCCATTGCCCGATTCCGATGCCGCCGAGGCGCCGGTCGAGGATGATCGTCGCGATGACGACCTGCACGATGCTGGAGAAGGACTGGCCCAGCGCGACGGCCGCGGCGAGCTGCGTGATCGGGACGACACCGGCGGAGGCGGCGGCCCCGGCGGCCAAAGCGGTCACCGCGACCAGCACGCCCTGGACGAGGGTGAAGAAGAACGGCGTGCGGGTGTCGTTGTAGGCGTAGAACGTGCGCTGGACGACGAACAGCACCGCGAGCGGGAGGAGGCACACCAGGAAGCACAGCAGCAGCGGTGCGGCCGCGAGGGCTTCGTCTGCGCCGTTGGTGAAGACGCGAGTGGCGGGTACCGCGGCGATCGCAAGGGCGGCGGTGGCGGCGACGATGAAGAGCCCCAGGACGCGGATGCTGCGGACGATGTCGGCCTTGACCTCGTCATGGCGCTCGGCGGCCGCGTGCTCGCTCAACTGCGTGAAATAGGGCGTTCCGATCGAGAGCACGATGATCGAATACGGCAGCATGAACACCAGCCAGGCGTTCTGCGACGCGATGATGGCGGGTCCGGTGCCCGAGGCCCCCGACAGCACGCGGGTCTGCACGATGCCGGCGAGCTGGCCGACGATCACCATGAGGAACGTCCACCCGGCCAGGCGCCCGATGTGGCGCAGTCCCACTCCCCGCCAGTGGAAGTCGGGACGCAGCTGCAGGCCCGCGCGGCGCCAGAAGATCAGCAGGACGACGGTCTGCAGGACGATCCCGCCCGTGGCGACCCCGCCGAGCATGCCGATCATCGTCGGTGTCCACTGCACGACGTCGGGGCTGGGGCCGCCGAAGATCAGCAGGAACGCGCCGAAACCGAGGATCGAGACGATGTTGTTGACGATCGGAGCCCAGGTGTAGGGCCCGAACACCTTGCGCGCGTTGAGGATCTCGCCCAGCAGCGCGTACAGGCCGTAGAAGAAGACCTGGGGAAGGCACCAGTAGGCGAAAGCCGTGGCGAGGGCGATCTGATCGGGTTGGACCTTCGCGGGGTCGATGTAGACCGTCACGATGAACGGTGCCGCGATCATCGCCAGAGCGGTCGCCGCCAGCAGGATGACGGTCCCGAGCGTGAACAGCTTCGACACGAACGCCCGGCCGCCGTCGGCGTGCGCCGCCGCCTTGACGATCTGCGGGACGATCACCGCGGTGAGCACACCCGTGGAGATGACGGTGTAGATGTTGTTCGGCAGCTGATTGGCCAAGCCGAAGGCGTCACCGGCCGCCGTGCCCACCGACCCGACGATGGCGACGAGGACGATGGTGCGCAGGAGCCCGCTCACGCGCGAGACGATGGTTCCGGCTCCGATGAGCACACTCGCCCGTCCGATACTGCTCACGGGCGGCTCTCCTGCGGGGTGTCGGTGGCCAGGGGGGTGTCGATGTCGTCGGGGTCGGCGTCGGCGCGGCCGTCGGCGTGCTGGTCCTTCAGCGCGATGCCGTCGGTGGGGGTGTCGGCATCCGGAACCGAACCGGTCTCTGCGGCCCGCGTCCGGCGGCGCCGCACGACCGTCCGCACGACGCCCAGGGTCAAAAAGCCCACGATCAGCGCGATGATGACGACCAGGCCGATGTTCTCCCACTCGGCGCGCACCTCGACGTCGACGGCCTGCGGCGAGCCGATCACGACGCCGGTGGGGCTCAGCAGCTGGAAGTCGACGCTGACCTCGCCGTTGGCGATGCGGGCCTCGACCGGGACCTCCATACGGGTGTTCGCCGACGCCTGGGCTTCGACCGTGGTGCGCTCCTGCACCCGCAGGCGGGCGTCGTTCGTCCGCACCGACAGCACCACGGTCACCGGCCACGGCAGGTCGTTGCGCACCCACGGCCGCAGGGGCGCGCTCGAGCTCACGAGACGGAAATCGGAGGACAGGATGCCGACGGAGTCCAGCGTCGTGCGCGTCTGGGCGCGGTGGTCCGAGACGGCCTGGCGGGCGGCATCCCCCGTCCATCCGACGCTCATGACCTGCAGGATCTCGGCGCGTTCGCGTCCGGTGAGCAGTTCGGGCTGATCGAGGATCGAGGCGAAACGGTCGATCACCTGCTCGTCGGCGAGCAGGTCACCCACCTCGCTCACGCGGGCCTGATCGACCGCGGGGGCGGCGAGCGAGACCTCCGAGGCCGGCAGCGCCGCCACGTCGCGCAGGGTGGTGGGGGCGAAGCCCGGGGCGCCCGTCAGCAGCCCCAGCGTCGCGCGCAGGCTCACGCGGGAACGATCGGTGCCGCGGTCGACGACCGCGAGAACTGGCTGAGCGCCCGCGGCGGCACGCGCGAAGGCGAGGTAGCCCTGCGCGGCGGCGAGTGACGCGCCACGGCGGGTCGTGTCGTTCTGTCCCGCGGCCGCGGCGAGGGCGCGCGACACCTCGGCGTCGTAGACCGGAGTGGACACTCCCCCGACGGTCGCGGCGGCTTGACGACCGCCGCCGTTCACCGAGGTGGATGCCACGAGCACGTGCGAGGGAGTGTCCGCCGTGCCCAGGGCGGCCAGGGCGGCGACGGTCTCGGTGCCGGCGCTCCCCGTCGCGGGCCAGAAGATGTTCGGCGTCGCGTCGCCGATGTCGACGAGGCTCGACAGCGACGGATACGCCGGTTGGCCGGGCGTCGGAGTGGCCGACGGCTCGGGCGAGGACACGGCCGAGACGGCCGGCGCCGGTTGCGTGAAATCGGCCGCAGACATGTAGTTCTGCAGCGACGTGGGCGCGAGCGGAGCCGCGAGTCCCGCCGCCAGCTGCGCCGCGACGTCGGCGTCGCCGAACTGCAGGGCGAAGCGGTCGTTCGGCAGGGCGAGGAGCCGCTGCAACCACGACACGGCCGTCGGGGGCGCCGCGGAGCCGAGGACGCGGATCGAGGCGGGGATCGCCGGGTCGACGGCGAGCGTGGCCGACGTGCCGTCGACGGAGTCGAGCTGGGCCGACAGCGCCCCGTCGACCGCGGTCAGTTCGGCGAGCTCGCTCGCCGACAGCAGTCCCCGGGTCAGGGGCGCGGCGGTGATCGGGACGACGACGGCCACCGGCGTCTGCGGCGCGGCCTCGGACGGGACGACCACCACGCTGGGCGCGCTCAGCCCGGCGCCGCTCACGAGCACGGGATAGACCCCCGGGGCGCGGTTCGCCAGCGCCGGGTCGGTGGCGGGGGTCGACAGGGTCGTGGTGCTCTGCGCGCCGGAGGCGGCGGCATCCACCGTTCCCGTGGCGACCTGCTGCAGCGTCACCCCGGTCGAATCGCCGCTCAGCCAGCGGTCGAGGGCGGCGTCGTCGGCGAGCCCGGCGGCACCGATCGAGAGAGCGAGGGGCGTCGCGGTGGTGGCGACCGACCCGCCCGTGATCGTGGCGACCACCGAGAGGGTCTCGCCGGCGCGCAGGACCCCGTTCGCGGCGGGAGCCGCGGAGAGCACGGCCGGCGACAGCGACGCCGACGGGGACGGGCTGGGGGTGGCCGCCGCTGCGGCGGTCGCGGGCAGGCCGACACCCAGGGCCAGGGCGCCGGCGACCAGGGTCGCCAGCAGCCGGCGCGTGAGGGAGCGCCGCAGCACGGGTGAGCCCGAAGGCGGGGAGGTCGCAGTCATACGATCGTCGGCGGGACGAGGGGGCCTCGCACCGCCACGAGTCTAGGCCCGCCTTGCTTCGAGCCCCCCGATAGCCTCGCGCAGACGGTTGAATGGTCCGGTGCTCCCCGAACCCGATCCCCAGCTGTGTCAGGCCCTCGCGGCCGATCTGCGCTCCGCCGGCTACGACAGCGCCGCCCTGCGCGAGGCGTGGGGCGCCCCGGCCGACGACGCCCTCGCGCGCGGATTGCGCGGCCCCGCGGCGCGGGCGCTGGAGGGCCGCGACGATGCCCTTGCCGTCCTGGGGCGTCTCTGGGGGCTCGGGATGCCGGTACCCCACGCGCTCGTCGAGAAGGCCCTGCCGTCGCTCACCGTGTCCGGCGCCCTTCAGCTCGGGCTGGCCGTGCGGACCGGCGACGGCATCGCGCCCGCCGTCCTCGTCCGGCCGCAGGCCTTCGCCGACGACGCGGGCGAGGTGGAGTGGTGGATCGCCAGCGACCTCGACGAGGCCGCGCTGCAGGGTCCGCTGCCCGAGGACCACGTGCTCGGCGTCGGCGGTGCTTCGCAGACGCTCGCCCGCCTGCAGCTGACCCGCCGCGGCGGTACCGCCCTCGACCTCGGCACGGGATGCGGCATCCAAGCCCTGCGGCTGCGCCGACTGGTGGACCGCGTCGTCGCGACCGACATCTCGGAACGCGCCCTGCGCTTCACGCGACTGAACGCCCTGCTCAACGGCGTGGACGGCATCGAGACCCGGCACGGCTCGCTCTTCGATCCGGTGGCGGGCGAGGCGTTCGACCGGGTGGCATCCAATCCCCCGTTCGTCATCACGCCCCGGGTCGAGGGCGTTCCCGCCTACGAATACCGCGACGGCGGTCTGGAGGGCGACGCTCTCGTGGCCGCCGTCGTCGAGGGCGTGGGGATGCACCTCGCGCCCGGCGGAGTCGCCCAGTCGCTCGGCAACTGGGAGTACCACGGCGAAGAGTCGGGCCTCGACCGCGTCCGCGCGTGGGTCGGCCCGTCGCTGGATGCCTGGGTGATCGAGCGCGAGGTGCTCGACCCGCTCGCCTACGCCGAACTGTGGGTCCGCGACGGCGGAACGGTCCCCGGAACACCGGAGTACGCACGGCTGATCGACGCGTGGCTCGACGACTTCGCCCGGCGCGGGGTGACCGGCGTCGGCTTCGGCTACGTGCTGCTGCGCAAGCCGCTGGCCGGGGCGCCGACGCTCTCGCGCTTCGAGCGCGTCGCGGGCGGTGGCGAGGGCGGCTTCGGCCCCCACCTCGCCGCGTGCCTCGCGGCGCACGACCGCGCGGCGCTGCTGGACGACGAAGACCTCGCCGACAGCGTGCTGCGCGTCGCCCCGGACGTCACCGAGGCGCGTCACCACCGCCCCGGAGAGGGCGACCCGTCCGTCATCGAACTGCGCCAGGGCGGGGGCTTCGCGCGCACGCTCGAGGTCGACCCCGCCCTCGCCGCCCTCGTCGGGGCGTGCGACGGCGATCTGCCGGTCGGAACCCTGATCGACGCGATCGCGCAGCTGATGGAGGTGGATGCCGCGCACCTGCGGGCCGATCTGCTGCCGCGCGTGCGCGAGCTGCTCGTGACGGGTTTCGTGTCGTTCGGGGATTGAGGCGCCCGAGAGGCGCTGTCAGCGGCCTTCGTTAGGCTCGAAGGCATGCTGAACATGGCTGAGGGTCTCGCGCGTCTTGAGGAGCTCGCCGCCCATCCCGTCGTCGCCACCGTCGCCCGCGCCTTCGCCGAGGCCGGACGCGACCTGGCGATCGTGGGCGGTCCCGTGCGCGACGCGCTGCTGGGGCGCACGACGCACGACTTCGACTTCACCACCGACGCTCGTCCCGACGAGATCCTCGCCCTCGTCAAGCCCCTCTCGTCCGTGCAGTGGGACGTCGGTCGCGCCTTCGGGACCATCGGCGCGCGCGTCAAGGGCGAGCAGGTCGAGATCACGACGTTCCGCGCCGACAGCTACGACGGCGTGACCCGCAAGCCCACGGTCGAGTTCGGCGACACCCTCGAGGCCGATCTGAGCCGGCGCGACTTCACCGTCAACGCCATGGCGCTGCGGGTTCCCGCGCGCACGCTGGTCGACCCCACCGGCGGTGTCGAAGACCTCATCGCCGGGCGCCTGCGCACACCGATCGATCCGGCCATCAGCTTCGGCGACGACCCCCTGCGCATGCTCCGCGCGGCGCGTTTCTCGTCGCAGCTCGACTTCTCGGTCGACCCGGCCACACTCGACGCGATCGCCGAGTTGCGCGCCTCGTTGGCGATCGTCAGCCCCGAGCGGGTGCAGGCCGAGCTCGTGCGGCTTCTGCAGACCGACGATCCCGTCCGCGGCATTCGCGTGCTCGTCGAGACCGGGCTCATCGAGGAGTTCCTGCCGGAGATCCCCGCGCTCAAGCTCGAGGTCGACGAGCACCACCACCACAAGGACGTGTACGAGCATTCCCTGACCGTTCTGCGTCAGGCGATCGCCCTCGAGAAGAGCCGACACCCGGATGCCGCCCCCGACGTGGCGCTGCGCCTGGCGGCCCTGCTGCACGACATCGGAAAGCCCGCGACGCGCCGTCTCGAAGCCGGCGGGGGCGTCACCTTCCACCACCACGACATCAAGGGTGCGCGCATGGCGCGCAAACGCCTGCAGGCGCTGCGCTTCGACGCCGCGACCACGACGGTCGTGTCTCGCCTGGTCGAGCTGCACCTGCGGTTCTTCGGCTACGCCGAAGGAGCGTGGACGGATGCCGCGGTGCGCCGGTACGTTCGCGACGCCGGCGATGAGCTGGAACGCCTGCACATCCTCACGCGGGCCGACGTGACCACGCGCAACAAGCGCAAGGCGCAACGCTTGGCATCCGCCTACGACGACATCGAGGGACGCATCGCGTCGCTGCGCGAGCAGGAGCAGATCGATGCGATCCGCCCCGACCTCGACGGGAATAAGATCCAGCAGATCCTGGGCCTGAAGCCCGGTCGCGAGGTGGGCGAGGCGTACCGCTTCCTGCTCGACCTGCGTCTCGACGAGGGTGTGTTGGGCGCCGACGAAGCCGAGAAGCGCCTGCGCGAGTGGTGGGCCGCGCGCTGAGCACCCGGTGACGGCGGGGTCGGCGTTCATTCCGCACGACGCCGACCCCGCCGGGTCGTCTGCTCAGTCCTGTTCGCCGCGCGTCTGCTCCCGTGCCGCGAGCACGAGATGCGTGAGGTCGATGCTCACGACCCGCGGCCCATCGCTCACGGCGCGACCGTCGCGACCGGGGTGGGCGTGGCATCCGGGACCGCGTCGGTCTGTCCGCCGACGACCTCGGCGGGCAGGGGCTGCACCCGCGGGAAAGGGAATCGCGCAGCCGTGGCCTTGGTGATGTCGTCCGACCAGTCCCAGGTCGACACCCCGGCCGGGATCTCGCGCAACGGGTAGGTGTTCCAGGTGTCCCTGGCCCCGGGCGCGACGTAGGCGACCGGAACCGGTCCCCCGCCCCCGTAGAAATAGGTGTCGAACGGGACCGACCCCGGGTCTCGGCCGACGGTCGTGAGCGGATTGCCGTCCTGGTCGAACAGCTGGACCAGCGGGATGGCGTTGCCGTCGGCGTCGAACGCGAAGATGTTGCGCACGCGCTGTCCGTCGACGGAGAGCCCGGGGGTGTAGGTCTCGTAAGCCATGGTGTCGCGCACGAAGTAGCTCGCCACGGCGTTCGAGAAGACGCCGATCAAGAAAGGCAGCGCGACGACGACGGCGATCGATGCCACCGTTCGCAGGCCCCGCAACCACGTCGCGGGAAGCCATCGCCCCCGACCCCACTGGATGCTGAGCAGCACCGCGCCCAGAAGGAAGCCCCAGGCCACCGCGCTGCCGTTGAGGACGAGCACCGCGGTCACGAGTCCGCCGTAGCCGATGCTCGGGACGACGAGCCAGACGGCGAGGAAGGCGAGGAGGTACCAGCCGACGCCGCGCAGGATCCACCACACCGGCCGCAGCGACCACAGCAGGTCCAGGATCCACCCGCCGACCGGGTTGTTCCGCACCGCCGCTCCGGTCTCTCGCCAGCCGGTGCGCACCTGCTGCACGATCGATGCGCGGGTGCGACGCGCCGGGGTGCCGCGCTCGGGCAGTCCCGCGGCCGCTCGGAGCTCCGCGGCGTAGGTCGCGGCATCCGGGAGCATGAAGTCGTCGGCCGCCTCGGCGGCCTGGTCCGACAGATCGGCCTCGAGACCGTCGAGCAGGTCCTCGACCTCATCGGTGGGCAGATCGTCGAGGTGGGAGCGGACCGCGGCGGCGAACGCCGCGATGTCGTCGTGGACGGTCGTGGTGATCATCGGGCGTCTCCGATCGTGCGCAGCTTCGGGGTGGGATTGGTGTCGTCGAGCAGGCTCGTCATGGCGGAGGCGAAGTGCGTCCAGCTGGCGCGCTGTGCGTCGAGCAGCTCGCGGCCCTGCGGGTTGATGGCGTAGTACTTGCGGTGCGGTCCTCCCTCGGACGGCACGACATAGCTCGACAGTGCGCCGGCGGAATACAGACGCCGAAGCGTCCCGTACACCGATGCATCGCCGACCTCGCCAAGACCCGCCTCGCGCAGTCGTCGCACGATGTCGTAGCCGTACCCGTCGTCGTGCTGCACCACCGCGAGTACGGCGGCATCCAGCACCCCTTTCAACAGCTGCGTCGTATCCACGCGGCCCCCTTCGCTTCTCTGCCACGGACAGTACCACGCAGTGCGCAGTAGTGCGTAGTGTGAGAATTGCGGCTCCTCCAGACGGAACGCAGAGGGGGCGGCATCCGTCGATCGGATGCCGCCCCCTCGAGGCTCGCCTCAGGGGACGACGACCGCGCGACCCCGCACCTGTCCCTTGTGCAGCTTGCCGTAGGCCTCCACGGCGCCGTCGAAGCCGTAGCGCTCGACGTGGACGCCGACCGCGCCGCTGCGGGCGAGGTCGAGGACCTCGATCAGCTCGCTGCGCGTTCCCCAGTACGGCGCGCGGACGGCCGCGCCCATCGGCGTGGAGAAGAAGCCGGCGGGAAGGATGCCGCCGCCGATGCCGACGATGTGGATGAAGCTGTCGAGCCCGGCGACGGCGCGCGCGAGGTCGATGGTGGGTTGCACGCCGACGAAGTCGAACACGGCGGTGGCGCCGAGGCCGTTCGTGAGCTCGCGGATGCGCTCGGCGGCGTGCTCGTCGGAGGTCACGGTGTGGTGCGCCCCGACCTCGCGGGCGAGGGCGAGCTTGTCCTCGCCGAGGTCGACGGCGATGACGGTGGCCTGGGTGATGGCGCGCAGGATCTGCACGCCCACGTGTCCGAGACCGCCGACGCCGATCACGACGGCCGTGGCTCCGGGGTAGAGCTTCTCCTTCGCCGCGACGATCGCGTGGTACGGCGTGAGTCCCGCGTCGGTCAGCGACACGGTCTCGACGGGGTCGAGGTCGCCGAGGGGCGCGAGGTGGCGCGGATCGTCGACGATGACGTACTCGGCCATCGCTCCGGGGCTGCCCAGTCCCGGAGGGGTGATGCCCATCTCGGCCGCGTAGGGGCAGTAGTTCTCCGCGCCCTGCGCGCAGGCGTGGCAGCGACCGCAGCCCCAGGGGCCGTAGATGGCGTACGCCGCGCCCATCTGCACGCCCTCGACGCCCTCGCCGAGCTCGTCGACGATGCCGGCTCCCTCGTGGCCGAGCGTGAGCGGCAGACCGTAGGTGTACTGGTCTTCGGGAAGGTCCATCACGAACCAGTCCGAGTGGCACAGCCCCGCGGCCGTGACCTTCAGTCGCACCTGGCCCGGACCCGCGTGGGGCTCCTCGATGTCGACCACCTCGGGGCCTTTGCCGATCTCGCGATACTGCACTGCCTTCATGGCATCCCTTTCTCTCGGTGAATCCACCGTGCGTCCACGATCCCTCTCCCAGGGCGGGGGTTGACGGCGTTTTCCGCTGATCGGGAACCGTTCTCACCGTCAGGGTGGGGGGATGGATGCCACTGGTCACGTCTTCCATGCCCGGATCGACCTCGCGGCGGGCACGTCGTCGCTGCTGCCCCTGAGCGACCTGGCGGGCGTCGATCCCGAGGCGCATCGGCGCGCCCTCGCGAAGTACGACGACACTCCGGAGCGGCGGCGTCTGCGCGACACGGTCATCCCGGGACTCGGGCGCTCGTGGACGGAGGTCGTGTTCCTCTCGCCCGTGCATCCGCACGCGATCTGGTCGGCGTGGCGCGACATCCGGGGGCGGGAGCGCCCGCCGATGGAGTTCTGGGCCATTCCGGCCGCGGACCTCCCCGACGGCACCGTGGTCGTCGACCGCACGCTGACCGCCACCGGCGATCCCCTCGATCCACGCGAGGTCCGACCGTTCGACCGGGCGTCGCACCGCGCCGCGCTGACCACGACGGCGCAGAACCGCGCCTGGCTCGAGGAGTGCGCGCGCCGCGGGGTGAGCGGAGCGTGGTTTCACGGCATCCCGCACGTCCTGGCGCCCGGGGCGGTGCCGCTGCGGCGCGCACGGGTCGTCTCCTGGACCGACCCCCCGCAGAGCAACGCGCCCTGACCCCTGCCGTTCGGCCTCCGCCCGACTTACACTGAGACCCACCTCCGTCACCGCCGATGGGAGTACCGTGCCCTCACCGTGGTCGCGACCGCCGATCTCCCCCGAGACCTCGGGGCTGCTCATCGCGCGCGCCCACGATGAGCTTCTCGCGGGAAACGAGGATCGCCGTCTCGCCGACGTGCGCCCGCTCGTGCAGGATTCGTGGCGGCGGTCGTTGGCATCCCTCGTCGGTCCGGAGGGCCTGCCGTCGCTCGAGTTCGCGAGCGACGAGCTCGAGGCCTATCGCAGCGCGCACCCGCTCGCCGGGGTCATGGATATGGTGCGCGCGCTGCTGCTGCCCGGAACCGCCGAGGAATCCGGCGTCGTGGTCGCCGTGGGGGATGCGGCGGGGCGGCTGCTGTGGGTGGAAGGCGATCGCCACATCCGCACGCTCACGGGCGACATGGGCTTCGTGGCGGGAGCGAACTGGGCGGAGGATGCCGTGGGCACCTCGGCGCCGGGGACGGCCCTCACCCTCGACCGGTCGGTGCAGATCCGCGGTGCCGAGCACTTCAACCGGCTCGTGCAGCCGTGGTCGTGCACCGCCGCGCCCGTCCATGATCCCGAAACGAGGCGACTGCTCGGAGTGATCGACGTCACGGGAGGGCTGGAGGCCGTCACCCCGCAGGCGCAGTTGCTCGTGGATGCCACGGCCCGCGCGGTCGAGAGCGAACTGCTCGTCGCGCGGCTGCGCGCGCAGCAGGCTCCGCCGCCGAAGCGTTCGACGCCGTCGCGCGCTCTGCTGCGCATCCTCGGGAGGGATCGCGCTCTGCTCGAGGTCGGCGGCTCGACGCTCGAGCTCAGTGCGCGGCACGCGGAGATCCTCCTGCTGCTGGCGGTGCACCGCGAGGGGCTCTCGGCCGAGGCGTTGAGCGAGGCCGTCTACGGTCACGCGGCGGTCGAGACGCTCCGACCCGAGATGGTGAGACTGCGCCGCGCGCTGGTGCCGGTCGCGCCGCGGCTGGTGCCGGCATCGCGTCCCTACCGCCTGCCCGACGGTCTCGAGACAGACGCTCAGCACATGCTGTCGCTGCTGGATCGGGGAGCGCATCGCGTCGCCCTGGCGGCCTACTCCGGCCCCGTGCTGCCGGAGTCGGACGCCCCGGGCGTGGTCGAGGTGCGCGAGTCGGTGCGCTCGGCGCTGCGCGAGGCGCTCATCGCCGAGGCGGGGGTCGACGTTCTTCTCGCCTACGCCGAGACGCTCGACGGCCGCGACGACGACGACGTGCTGCGACTGTGCCTGTCGATGCTCCCCGCGCGCTCGCCGAAACGCGCCGGTCTGGTCGCCCGCATCGAGCGGCTCGAACGCGGCTGAGGCGATCGTCGTCCGCGTGCCCACGGGCGACGCGCCGTGCGGCTGCCCGATGTCGGAGGCCGTGGTTACAGTGAACATATGGACGAAAAAGCGCTCGACATCTTCTCGGCAGCCCGCGCCCGTCGCGATGTGGGGCGCATCCGCGAGGCGCTCGCCGAGGTCAAGGCCGGCGACGTCGCCCGCGTGATCGT
>NZ_CAJYPF010000022.1 GCF_913776565.1 uncultured Microbacterium sp.
GTTCCAGTGCGGCTTCTGCTCCCCGGGGATGAGCGTCACGGCATCCACCCTGGGCGCCGACGACCTCGACGACCTCGACCGCCGCATGAAGGGCAACCTGTGCCGCTGCACCGGGTACCGCCCGATCCGCGAGGCCATCCGGGCCTCCGTGCTGGGCCCCGTCCGCGAGACCGGGAGCGGGGCGGATGCCGCAGGGGCGGGCGCCGACGCCTGTGGCGCGGGTTGCGGCGGCCATGCCGGCGCCCCTGTCGCGGCCGGATCCGCCCCCGCGGCGCTCACGACTCCTGCAGAACCGCGCGGTCCGCTGCCCTCCGCCCCCGAGCAGCCCGATCTGCAGGAGTCGTGCACGCCCGCGACCACCGCGCGCGTCGGCGCCTCGGTCATCCCCGAGGCCGCGCGTCGCCTCGTGCAGGGGCGCGAACCGTTCACGCTCGACGAGCCGGTCCCCGGCGGGCCGCCGCTCGTGCTGCGGGTCGTGGCCTCGCCGCACGCCCACGCGCGCGTCCGCGCGATCGACACGTCCGCGGCGCTCGCGGTGCCCGGCGTGGTCGCCGTGTTCACCCACGCCGACGTGCCCGAGGTGCGCTACTCGTCCGGTCGGCACGAGCACCGCACCGACGATCCCGACGACACGCGCATGCTCGACGACGTCGTGCGGCACATCGGGCAGCGCGTGGTCGCGGTCGTGGCCGAGACCGCGGAGGCGGCGGATGCCGGATGCCGCGCGGTCCGCATCGACTACGACGTGCTCCCCGCCGTCTTCGACCCCGAAGAGGCGCGCCGTCCCGGAGCTCCCCTGCTGCACCCCGACCGCACGCCCGCCGAGCGCGTGATGGAAGCCGGACGCAACGTGGTCGCCGGTTTCCACACCGGTCACGGCGGGGACATCGAGGCGGCCCTCGCCGCGAGTCACGCGACGGTGACCGGCGAGTGGCGCTCGTCGCGCGTCACGCACGCGGCCCTCGAGACGCACGCGGCCGTGGGGTGGCTCGACGACGACGGGCGCCTCGTCATCCGCTCGTCGACGCAGGTGCCGTTCCTCGTCCGCGACGAGATCGCGCACATCTTCGACCTCGAACGCGATCGCGTGCGCGTGTTCGCCGCGCGGGTGGGCGGCGGCTTCGGCGGCAAGCAGGAGCTGTTCACCGAAGACCTCACCGCCCTGGCCGTGCTGACGCTCGGCCGCCCGGTGGTCTACGAGTTCTCGCGCACCGATCAGTTCGTCCGCGCCTCGCTGCGGCATCCGATGCGCGTGCGCACGACCCTGGGGGCGGATGCCACGGGCTCGCTCACCGCGATGAAGATCGACGTGCTGAGCGACACCGGCGCCTACGGCAACCACGCGATCGGCGTGCTGTTCCACTCGTGCGCCGAGTCGACGACGCTGTACCGGGTGCCGACGAAGTGGATCGACGCCGAGGCGGTGTACACGAACAACCCGCCGTCGGGGGCGTTCCGCGGATACGGGCTCGGGCAGGTCGTGTTCGCGGTCGAGTCGGCGATGGACGCGCTCGCGCAAAAGCTCGACATCGATCCCTTCGACCTGCGACGCATCAACGCCGTGCGCGAGGGCGACCCCCTGCACCCCGACGAGGACGAGAAGTACGAGGAGGATCTGATCTGGGGCAGCTACGGCCTCGACCAGTGCCTCGACCTCGCGCAGGACGCCCTGCGACGCGGCAACGGCGTCGAGGCTCCCGACGGGTGGCTCGTCGGCGAGGGGATGGCGGCAGCGATGATCGCGACGATGGCTCCGCGCGGCCACATCGCCCACACCACCGCCACACTGCGGCCCGACGGCACCTACCTGCTGCGGGTGGGGACGGCCGAGTTCGGCAACGGCACCTCGACCGTGCACCGCCAGATCGCCGCGACCGTGCTCGACGCGGCGCCCGAGCGCCTCGAGCTGTGGGCCGCCGACACCGACGCGGTCCGTCACGACACGGGTGCCTTCGCCTCGGCGGGGACGGTCGTGGCCGGCAAGGCGCTGCACGCCGCGTGCGTGGCGCTGCGGCGACGCACGATCGAGATCGCCGCCGACCTCGCCCGCGGGGATGCCACGACCGCCGAGTTGTCGGCATCCGGTGTCGTCATCGGCGACGTGCTCGTCGCGTGGGAGCGCATCGTGGCCGCGGCCCCCGCATCGCTGCGCGACGAGAACGGCCTGACGGCCGACGGAGCCGAGTTCGGCGACCTGCGCTCGCTCGCCTTCAACGTGCACGCGGTGCGAGTGGCGGTGGATGCCGAGACGGGGACCGTGAAGGTCTTGCAGTCGATCCAGTCCGCGGACGCCGGAGTGGTGATCAACCCCGCGCAGTGCCGCGGTCAGATCGAGGGCGGGGCCGCGCAGGCGCTGGGCGGCGCGCTGTACGAGGAGGTGCTCGTCGAGGAGGGCGTGGTGCAGAACCCGGTGTTCCGGACGTACCGGGTGCCGCAGTTCGCCGACGTCCCCGACACCGAGGTGTTCTTCGCCGACACCGACGACTCCCTCGGGCCCTTCGGAGCAAAGTCGATGAGCGAGTCGCCGTACAACCCCGTGGGTGCTGCGATCGGCAACGCCGTCTCGCGCGCCCTCGGTCGCCGCGGCTACGTCCTGCCGTTCTCGCGCGATCGGGTGTGGCGCCTGGCCCAGGGGTGACGCTCACAACGCCTCGACCTCCTCGCGGTACGCGCGTCGGGCGTGGGCCAGGGCGCGCGCCGATGGGAATCCCGATCGCGCGGCCGCCTCGCTCAGGCTCGCACCGGCCGCGAGCAGGCCCTGCGCCACCTCCCACCGACGTGCGCGCAGCGCGTCGCGCGGGGTGGTCGCGCGTCGGGCGAAGACGCGGGCGAGGTACTGCCGCGAGATGCCGACGACGGTGGCGAGTTCCTCGACCGAGAAGTCGGGGTGCGTCGCCCGCTCGTGGATGACCGCCATCGCCGAGGCGTAGGTGGTGTCCGAACTGGCGGATGCCGCCTCGTCCCCCTCTCTTTCGCGACCGGCGATCAGGGCCACGCAGAGGCGTTCGATCGCGTCGCGCAGGGGCCCCCGCGTCTCGGGGTGCAGAGCGCGCTCATTGTTGAAGACCGCGTTCACCGTCGACGCGAGGGCTTTCCACGCCGGACCGTCGTCGGCACCCGGGAGCGGGGTGACGGCACGGACGGGGAGGTGGCGGGATTCGATCTCGATACGACCGGATGCCGCCTCGCACACCGCCCCGGCGAACTCCGGGGCGGGATAGACGAGCGCGCCCCCGGCGCCGGTCGTCGTGGACGTTTGCCCGTCGCGCCAGCTCCATCGGGTCGCCCCCTCGGCCTGCAGGACGAGAGTGAACCCCGTCCTGGGTCGGTCTGCGTCCACCGGGGACAACGACAGGGGCGTGTGCCAGACGCGACGCAGCGTGACGCCCGCCAGGTCGATCTGGTCGAGGAAGAGCACCGGCGCGACGGGGGTCGCCGAGGCCACGGGTTCGGCACGAAGTCCCCGTTCGGCGAACAACCGCCGGAGCTCGTCACCCTCGGCTCGCAGCATGCACTCCCTCTCTCGCCCGGCCCACCTTGCCCGACACCGCGGACGCGGCCGACGCGCCGGAGGCGGCGGGCCCGAGCGCGTTCCGCGGCTCCGCGCCCGTGTGGCGGGCCTGCGCGGACGGGGATCATCGCCACGTTTGGTCCGCCCTATCGACCGCGATCGTCGTCGCTTTCACCCGCCCCGCCCGGGGCCGCCGAGGAAACCACTCCACACCTGCGGCCCGTGGTGACCGCGACCGCCCGACCCTCGCCCGCGCAGCGGATTCGCCCTCACCCGGGCCGCGAGCGCAAACCTGATCGGACTCGCGCGGGATCGCAGGGTCATCCTGCTGTCGTCAGTTCCCAGAAAGGACCACCCCATGTCCGATTCCTACGAAGCCTCCTCACCCGACGCCGGCGGCCGCGGACTGTCGCGGCGTTCGCTCCTCACGGCTGCGGCCCTCGGCCTGCCGGCAGCGGTGGCGTTCGGCACCGCCCTCGGCCCCGCCGCACCGGCGTCCGCGACCACCGCGGGCTCCGCGCAGTTCATCACCCTGACCAACGGCGCGTGGTCCGGTGTCCTCACCTTCTCGAACGTGCCCCCGACCGCGCGGCCGATCGGGGGGTACGGGCTGTTCCTCGACGGCACGACCCTCTGGTACGGCGACACCGTTCACGCGACGGGCGTCACCTCGGCGCGCGGCAACCGCAACGACGTCTGGGATTTCTTCAGCTACGTGCAGAACGGGGTCGCCACGAGCGTCCGAGGCTCCAACGGCACCGTCTCCGACATCAAGACCTGGCCGCAGGTGCCCGCCACGGCCGTGCCGGTGGGGGCATTCGGCGCCTTCCTCGACAACGGCGACCTCTGGTACTTCGGCTCGATCGTGGCGACGGGCGTCACCCAGGCGACCGGGTTGAGCGGCGCAGTCGGAAAGGCCGCCCCCGGCGCGTGGACCGATTGGATCGGCTTCTTCGACAACGCGGCCAGGACGTTCAAGGGCGTCAACGGCACGCCGGCCCAGTGGAAGGGCTGGTTCAACGTGCCGGCCTCGGCGCAGATCACGCGCATGCCCGGCCAGTGGCTCGACGGCAACGGCGACCTGTGGTTCGGCAATCTGCGTCGCGCCTACAACGTCCTCAGCGCGTCGGGGACGCTCACCGACGATCCCAATTGGGCCATCGGCAGCTACGTGGCCAACGGCAAGGCCTATAAGGACGCCACGTCCTACATGGTTCGCGGCGACCTCGCGAACAACCCCGCTCTCTTCCCCAGCGTCCCCAAGACCGCCCGTCCGATCGGCGCGCTCGGCGTCTTCCTCGACGGGACGAACCTCTGGAGTCGCCGGTCCATCATCGCGACCAATGTCGTCGCGGCGGTAGGCGACAGCATCCTGTCGACCGATCACATCTCGCTCGTCACGAGCGCCTGACACGGATGTGTGCGTGCCGTCAGGCACGCACACATTCCCTCACCTCACCCGTGACCTCACCCAGATGTCAATGCGTGAACACCCGATTCCGGCCCGCCAACCGATCGTCGTCGCCTCGGCCGCCGGCTGGGATGCTGTGGCGGCCAGCATAGAAAGGGCCCGCCCCATGTCGGATCTCTCCGCTCCCGAAGACAGCTCCCCCCCGCTCCCCTCCCGCCGCACCCTCATCGCCGGAGCGGCGTGGTCCGTCCCGGCGATCGTCGCGATGAGCGTCTCGCCGGCATCCGCGAAGTCCAACCAGACCGTGCTGGCGTTCGACAAGGCGTCCTACGCCGGCACGACGTGCTCGACCATCACCGGCGCCACGGTCACGGCGACGCTCAACGGCACGCCCCAGATCGGCGTCAACGTCACCGTCTCACTGACCGGCGGTTTCACCTTCTCGGGCGGGGCGACCAGCAGCACGGGCCAGACCGACGGCAACGGCGTGTACGCCGTCCCCTCCATCACCGTTCCGAATCAGCCCACGTCGAGCACGGCGACCGCGACCGCCTCGGGCGCGAACCCGTCGTCCTCGACTCTCGAGGCCAAGGGCACCTTCGCGCACTTCTTGACCATCAGGAACATCTCCGTCGAGAGCGACATGGTCTTCGACCGCATCCCGAGTACCGCCGTACCGGTCGGCGGCTACGGCGTCTTCCTCGACGGAACCACGCTGTGGTACGGCAATGCCGTCTTCGCCACCGGCGTCCGAGACGCCCGCGGCAATCGCAACGACACGACCGACTTCTTCAGCTACATAGAGAACGGTGTCGCCAAGAGCGCCTACGGGTCCAACGGCTCCGTGACCGCCATCCGCACCTGGAACAACGTTCCCGGCAGCGCGACACCCGTCGGGGGTTTCGGTACCTTCCTCGACAATCGGAACCTCTGGTACTTCGACACGATCGTCGCCTCCGGTGTCAGGGACGCGATGGCGCTCAGCGGGGGAATGAACGGGCCGGCCCAGGGACAGTGGACGGACTACGTCGGATTCTTCAACAACGCTGCCCGTTCGTTCAAGGGCGTCAACGGCACACCGGCGGATTGGCAGGGATTCTTCAACGTCCCCTCCTCCGCCGCCGTCACGCGCATGCCCAACCTGTGGCTGAACTCCAACGGGGACCTCTGGTACGGCGACTTGCGTCGAACCACCCGCGTCACTGCCGCGTCGGGAGCACTGCGATCGAACGCCGACGACGGCACGATCGTGTGGGCGGCTCCGCCTCCGGGGGCCATGGATGTCTCCGGCTACGTCGCCAACAACTTCCGGACCTTCCCCTCCACTCCGGCGAGCGCCACGCCGGTGGGCGGCGAGGGTGTCTTCCTGGCCGGTAACGACCTCTGGGTCAACAACCGCAAGGTCCTGTCGAACATCGCGCACGCCGTCTCCGACGGCGGCCCGAACGGCTACATCCACATCACCTACAGCACGAACGGCTGCTGAGCATGCCCGATTCCTCCTCCACGGATCGCACCCCGTCGCTCCCGTCGCGCCGCACCGTCTTGGCCGGTGCCGCCTGGAGCGTCCCCGCCATCGTCGCCGTCACCGCCACACCGGCCTCCGCCAACTCCGGCGGGGGCACGATCTCGCTCGCCTTCGACCGCGCGTCGTACACCGGCGACCCGTGCGCGACCATCGATGGAGCAGTGGTCACGGCGACCCAGAACAACGCGGCAGCGATGGGTGTCGCCGTCACCGTGGGCCTGTCCGGCGTCTATACGTTCGAGGGGGGTGCCACCAGTTACACCGCGACCACCGGATCGAACGGCACGATCGCCCTCCCACGGATCGTTGTGCCGAACAACGCGGGCACGGCGACGGCGACGGCGACGGCCGCCAATGCCACCTCGCAATCGGCGGGATTGAGCACCACCAGCAATTACGGTCACTTCCTCGTGGGAGACACCACGTCGATCACCTCGTCCGTGAGCTTCGCGGTGCCGTCCTCGGCGAAAGCCCTCGACGGATACGGCCTGTTCTTCGACTCCTCGACCAACCGTCTCTTCTACGGCGGCGCCGTCGTCGCGACGGGCGTGACCTCGGCGAACGGCAGTCGCATCAACGGCGCCGACTACTTCAGCTACATGGCTGGCGGCGTCGCCACGAGCTGCGTCGGGTCGAACGGCACCGTTCAATCCACCCAGACGTGGAGTCAAGTGCCAGCGACCGCGACCGTCGGCGGCGCCTACGCCAGCTTCGTCGACAACGGCGATCTCTGGTACTGGAACGCGATCATCAAGAGCGGCGTGTCCAAGGTCACCGGGCGCAGCGGCACCCCCATCGCCAACAGTGGCGGCCAGTGGTACGACTTCATCGGGTATCGCACGAGTCAGGGCACCTGGATGGCGTGGGGTCAGGCCGGAAACGTCACGCGCACCGAGGGCCCCGGACAGGCCGTCCCCGTGGCAGCCGTACCCACGACGCATCCGCTGCTCTTCCAAAACGGCTCGGATCAGTGGTGGCGAAACCGGCGGTTGGTGAACGCGCTGCGCTCCGAGGGCTGCTTCACCGAGGTCAAACTCACCGAGTACCTCAGCTCGGTGTACAACGGTGTGGCGCAGACAGAGAAGCGCGTCGACAACGGCAACGGCAACAGCGGGCCCGGTGGGACGACGACCTACCCGAACATCCCCGCGAGCGCCACGGCCGTCGGCCCGGCCGGCGTCTTCCTCGACAACGGCAATCTCTGGTACATCGACAAGATCGTCGCCACCCAGGTCGCATCGGCCGCGGGCAGTTCCCTGGCGGACGGGAGCGCGCACGTGAGCATCGTCCTCAACTGCTGACCCGACGAGCGCGCCACGTCGTCCAAGGCCCCGGCACGGTCCCTCGGCGTCCGCCGAGACCGCGCCCTCGAGGTGTCGGACCCGACGGGCTCAGAGGGGCACGGCCGTTCCCCGCACGGTGATGCCACCGCCGGCGGGCACCTCGACCTCGAGCACACTCGGTCGACTGACGTGACGGCCTTGACGCACCGTGAACGCGAAGGGGGCCGGCATCCCGAGCCGATCCCGCAGATAGGCGCCGAGAGAGGCCGCGGCCGAGCCCGTCGCGGGATCTTCGGTGATGTCGCCGACGGGGAAGAGGTTGCGCGCCTCGACCACGACCCCATCGGCGAGGTCGCCGTCGACATGGAGGACGATGACCGTACCCCTCCAGCCCTGCTCGTCCATCAGGACGCGCAGCAGCGGCGGATCGAACGAGAACGCGTCGAACCTCTCGCTCGAGGCCACCGCCACCACCGGGTGCAGATTGCCCGCGAACGCCTGGGCGAGCGGCATCCGCGGGTCGAGATCGGCGCGGCTCAGCCCCAGAAGGGTGAGCAGTCGGTCGGCGACCTCGGGCGCCAGGTCCGACGTGTACGGCTCGACGCTGGTGAAGCCCGCGGACAGGCGGCCGGTCGCGTCTCTCGACGTGTCGACCTCGACCACGCCCGCGGCGGTGTCGAAGACGAAGGCGCCCTCACCCTCGGCCTCGGCGAGCGCCACGGCGGTCGCGATGGTCGCGTGTCCGCAGAACGGAACCTCCGCGCCGGGCGAGAAGTACCGCACGGCAAGCCGGCGACCGGCGCGCTCCCCCACGAACGCCGACTCCGGATGCCCCACCTCGGCCGCGATGCGTTGCATGTGCGCCGCGGTGAGGGAGGTGGCATCCAGGACGACCCCCGCCGGATTGCCCCCGCCGGGCTGGGCCGCGAACGCCGAGAACTGCAGGATGTCGGGGGAATCGGTCATGCGGCCATTCTCGCGCGGATGCCGCGAGAGAGCCCGCGAGGGGCGGACGCCGACCCCGCGGGACGACGTCACCGGGGCGACGTCACCGGGGCGCGGACCCGGGACGACGTCACCGGGGCGCGGACCCGAGAGGCGGACCCCGGGACGCGCACCCCGGGACGACGTCAGCGGGGCTCGGCCGCCAGATGCAGCACCGACTCGGCGAGGGCGCGGATGCCGGCCGCGACGTCTGCGCCCCTCACCGATTCCGCGGGGTGGTGACTGATCCCCTCGGCGTTGCGGAGGAAGAGCATGCCGACTCCGGTGATCGCCCCGATCGCCATCGCGTCGTGGCCGGCCCGGCTGAACAGTGTCGGAGCCTCGGCGCCGATCCCGGCGCGCACGACGTCCTGCAGCAGGGGCGCGCAGAAGACCGCGGGAGCGCTGTGCACCTCACGGGAACGCCACCGCAGCCCCCGGCGGCCCATGATGGCATCCAGCTCGGCGGCGATCGCCGTCCAGGTGTGGTCGCGGGTGTCGTCGAACTCGCCCCGCAGGTCGAGCGAGAAGTGCGCCTCGCCCGGCACGACGTTCACCGCGCCGGGGAACGCCTCGAGCTGGCCCACCGTGCCGATGACATGGTGCTCGCCGCGACAGATCCGCTCGACCGCCAGTGCCGCCTCGCTCGCTCCCAGCAGCGCATCGCGGCGCATGTCGTACGGTGTTCCGCCCGCGTGCCGGGCCTCTCCCTCGACGATCAGCTGAAAACGCCGCGCCGAGGCGATCGACGACACCGCGGCCAGCGCCTGACCCGCGCGATCGAGTTCCGGACCCTGCTCGATGTGCGCCTCGAGATACGCGACGAGCTCGTCGGGGCGGCGCGCGGCCTCACCCACGCGACCGGGGTCGAGCCCGAACTCGCGGAAGGCCTGACGCAGGGTGGAGCCGTCGGCATCCACCAGATCCCACCACGATTCGTCCCACTGACCGGCCACGGCCGATGAGCCCAGCAGCGCCTTGCCGAAACGCGTGCCCTCTTCGTCGCTGAACGCGATCACCTCGAGGGCGAACGGGAACGGACTGGACACGGTGCCCTCGGGGTCGACGCGACGCACCAGCCGGACGACCTCGAGCGCCATGAGCACGCCCACGATCCCGTCGTACCGGCCCGCGTCGGGGACCGTGTCGAGGTGCGATCCCATCAGCAGGGCGGGCGCGTCGGGAATGCCGGCGGGGGCCAGGCGACCCACCTGATTGCCGGCCGCGTCCTGCCGCGTGGTCATGCCCAGCTCGCGCATCCATTCGGCGGCGAGGCGGTTGACCCTGGCGTGCTCGGGCGAGAGGTACACGCGCTCGATCCCGCCCGTCATCGACGAGACGCGCGCGAGCTCCTCGCACCGGCCCATCACGCGTCGCGCCGCCGACGCGATGCGCTCGGGCGCAGCCTGCAGACGCGTCGTCATCCGGCGGCCCCGTAGACCCCCTGCGCCGCCTCGACGCCCCCGCCGGCCGGCACCGCCGCACCATGACGACGCAGCACCGCCTCGAGAGCGGCGAGCGTCGTGAGCACCGCGTCGGTGCGCGCGTTGTACCCCATCGTGCCGATGCGCCACACCCGGCCGTGCAACGGCCCGAACGAGGTGCCGATCTCGATCCCGAAGTCGCTCAACAGCTCCGCTCGGACCGCGTCGCCGACCACGCCGTCCGGGATCTCGACGGCCACGACATTCGTCATCTTGTGCGCGACGTCGCCGAACACCGTCAGGCCCAGGCCCTCGACGCCCGCGAGCATTGCGTCGCCGTGCAGGCGGTGGCGGTGGATGGTGGCATCCCGCCCCTCCAGAAGAAGCACGCGAGCGCACTCCCGCGCGCCGTAGAGCATGGTCGTGGCCTCGGTGTGGTGGTTCAGGCGGCGCGGTCCCCAGTAGTCGAGGATCATCGCCAGGTCGAAATAGTTCGAGCGGATGAAGTCGGATGCCACCGCGTCGCCCTCTTCGCGGATCCCCGCCTCGACGCGGGCGCGCGAGCGCACGACCTCGACGGCCCGGTCCGACAGGCTGATCGGCGCCGAGCCCGACGGGCCGCCCAGACACTTCTGCAGGCCGGCGGTCGCGGCATCCAGTCCCCACGCGTCCATCTCGAAGGGGTTCCCGCCCAGCGACGCGGTGGCGTCGGTGTAGAACAGGGCGCCGTGCGCGCGGCAGATCTCGCCGATCTCGTCGAGCGGCTGCAGCATCGTCGTCGAGGTGTCGCCCTGGACGCAGGCCACGAGGTGCGGTTTCACCCGCTCGATCGCCTCGCGGATCGTCGACACCGGGAAGACCTCGCCCCAGGGCACCTCGATCGTGTGCACCTCGGCGAGCGCGCGCTCGGCGATCTCGGCGAGCAGGTGCCCGAAGCGGCCGAACACCGGCACGAGCACGCGGTCGCCCGGACGGATCAGCGACACCATCGCCGCTTCGATCCCCGCGCGACTCGTGCCGTCGATGAGCAGCGTCGCCTCGTTGGTGGTGCCCCAGACCTCGCGATAGAGGGCTTGGGTCTCGGTCATCGTCGCCGTCATGAACGGGTCGTATTGGCCCACGAGTGGGGCCCCCATCGCGCGCAGCACGCTCGGGTACGCCGAGATGGGGCCCGGGCCCATGAGCAGGCGGGCGGGCGGGTCGATCGGGCCGGGAAGGTGGGTCATCGGGACTCCGTGGTGCGGGGGTGGTGGGACTTCGGGCGGGTGCGGCCGGTGGATCGCGGTGCGGGCGAGCGGGCGAGCGAAACTCCTGAAATATCGGCCGCGAATGCCGCGAGAACCGGTGCCGAAGCGAGATCGTGCCCGATTCTCGGGAGTTTCGCCCGCGTCGACCCGCCGCCGTCGGGCGTGGACGCGCGCCGGGAGGCGTGGAGCGGCCACGCGGCGGGAGCGGGCGAAACTCCGGAGAAACCGACGGCGGATGCCACGCCGGCACCGGCCGCCGACCGCTCGGGGCAGAATGTCAGGAGTTTCGCACGGCGGCCGGCCGACGCCGCGACGCGGATCATCGGCCGCCCCCCGCCCCGACCAGCGCGGCCAACCGCCGCGCGAGGCGGACCAGCGCGATGTCGGTGCCGGCGGGGGACACCAGGCACACGCCCACGGGCGCACACCCGACCGTCAGCAGCGGCACCGAGATCGCGGGAAGCCCCGCCGCCGCGGCGGGGGCGGTCATACGCAGGGTCGCGGAGCGGACGGCATCCACGTCCGCGGTGCGCAGCGGTGCGGGACCGGGAACCGTCGGAAAGATCAGCACGGCGTCGTGGACGAGCTCGGCCAGGTGCGCGGCGATGGGCTCGAGGTCGCGGCGGGCGGCGGCTTCGTCGGCGGCGGTGATCCGCGATGCGGCGGCGAAGCGCTCCGCGACCGCGGCGCCCACGGCTCCGGGATGCGCGCGCAGCCACTCGCCGTCGTTGCGCCATGCCTCGGCCCCCTGCACCGTGCGGAACGCGGTGATAGTGGCATCCACGTCGACCGCATCGACGGCCCGCAGAGAGGGAGGATCCTCGGATGCCGCAAGCGCGGCGAGCAGGCGCGAGAACACCGCGCGCGTGTCGGAGTCGACGCAGTCGAGGATCTCTTCGGGGACGAGGAAGCGCCACGGGAGGTCGTCGCCGGAGGCTCCGTAGACGTTCTCGGTCGAGGCGGACCCGTCGTAGCTGAGGCACCAGTCGGCCACGCGCTGCAGAGTCTCGCCGTCGCGGGTGAGCCAGCCGACCGTGTCGAACGACTGCGCGAGCGGCAGCATCCCCTGACGCGGGACGAGGTCGTGGGTCGTGCGCAGGCCCCACAGGCCCTGGTACGACGCGGGTACGCGGATGGAGCCCGCGGTGTCGGTCGCGAGGCCGACGTCGGCGTGGCCGAGGGCGACGGCCGCGGCCGGTCCGCTCGACGAGCCTCCGGGCAGCGCCCCGACGACCGCGCCGTTGGGCGGGGTGCCGTAGTGCACGTTGTCGCCCGCGATCGAGTACGCGAACTCATCGGTGCGGGCGATCCCGCGCAGCGACGCCCCGGCGCGCAGCAGGTCCGCGACCGCGGGAGCAGTGACCTTCTCGGGGCGCGCCTCTTCGAGGTAGGTCGGATTGCCGGCGCCGATGCGAAAGCCCGCGATCGCGAAGAGGTCCTTCACCGCGACCGTGAGTCCGGCGAGCGGCCCCTCCCACGCGCCCTGCAGGAACGGGTCGCCGACGCTGCGCCAGATCGACCGGTCGAACGCCGGTGTGCGCGGGGTCACGTGAGCCGAGGTGATGACCCACCGGCCGTCGATGCGCTGCCACACCTGCGTCTGCAGACCGCGGCCTCCACCGGTGAAGACAGAGACCGACATGAGCAGGGCGACATCGCCGTCGACGCTCGCGGCGTCGTCGGCGGCGTCCGGTCGGAACCCGCGCGCCAGCGGACGGTAGTGGACGTCGGCGATCTCACGCGCCGGGACACCGCCGCGCAGGGACCGGAAGCCGCTGATCGCGTCGTGTCCGACGAGCAGTCCGCCCGGATCGCCCCGCAGGGTCTCGGGTCCGGGCGCGAAGAACGCGTCGAGGGCATCGAGGTCGTTCGCGACGATCGCCCGCTCGTACGCCTCGAACGCCGCACGCAGGTCGGCGGGGAGGGTGGCATCCGTCACTGGCGTCCCTTTCTCGGCGCGTCGTCGGACCTCGAGTGTCCACGACATGCGGATGCTCGCGAGATCCCTCCGCGCGTCGTGGACACGGAACCATCGTCCGCCGCGCGACGCGGAACGATGCGGAGGGATGCGCCGAAGGCCTCGGTGGCCTCGGCGCGGGCGAGGGCGGCGGCGAGCGCGGGAGTCACGCGGCACCCCGGTCGCGGTCCAATGGCGTCGGCTCCACCGCCGGCACCGTCGCGAAATCGGCCTCGCGGATGCGCGCGTGCACACCCGAGACGATGTCGACGACCTGTGAGATGTCGAAGTCGGTCGCCGCACTGAGGTAGGCGTAGGCGAGGTGCTCCTCCATCCCCCACCGCCCGTTCATCAGGGCGAGCGCGGAACGCACGCACGCGCGCATCGCGGCGTCGAGGTCGGGGTCCATACCGGTGGGCACGAGGAAGTCGGCGGTGCGCACCAGCGGGCCGGTGACGTCGCCGAACGCGGCATGGGCGGCATCCGCGGGGATCACCTCGAATCGCAGCGTCGCCCGGAGCGACGCCTCGAGCGCGGTGAGCGCCACCTCGCCGTCGCCCTGCGCGAAGTGCGGGTCGCCGACGTACGCCATCGCCCCCTCGACCTGCACCGGGAGGAACAGGGTCGTCCCCTCGACGAGCAGGTTGATGTCGATGTTGCCGCCGTGGGTTCCCGGCGGAACGGAGTGCGGACGCTCGTCGGCGGCGACGGCGACACCCATCGTGCCGAGGAACGGCGCGAGCGGAAAAGCGACGACCGGGGGGCCGTCCGCGGTCACGGGCAGCGTGCCGAACAGTGCACCCGCGCGCTCCTCGACCGCCGCGAAGACGCTGACGTTGTGCCCGGTGCGGGGCAGCTCGCCCGGCAGCGCCCCCTTGCCGTGACGGTTCGAGATGACCCCGTAGGGCACGCGCGGAGCGAGGGTCTCGACGGTGATCTTGAGCAGATCGCCGGGGTGGGCGCCGGCTACGCGGACGGGTCCGACGACGACGTGCGGTCCGTCGGCGAAGGGATCCCGCGAAACGGATGCCGCGATCTCGACCGCGTCGTCGAGCACCTGGTCGGCGGGCACGCCGTGCGCGCCGAAGAACGCGCGGGGGTCCTTGCCCTGGTCATCGAGCACGCCCTCGTGGCTGACCGTGTCGAACGTCACGCTCTCGCCCGACGCGATCTCGAGCACCGCCGTATCGCTCGCGCACGGCAGGCGTCCCCACAGCACGGTCGCCGGGGTGGCGGGGAGGTAGTGGTCGCCGGGGAGGGGGCCGGTGTGCGGCTGGAGGATCGGGAAGGCCGCGGGCGTTGCGGGCGCGCGGTGGCTGAGCCCGTCGACGCCGGCCCCGGGCACGGCGGTCCCGGTCCCGTCGACGGGCTCAGGGACCGCGGTGGCGGCGGCGGTCACGCGGGCACCACCGTGGGGGCGGGGAGGATCTCGCGACCCTCGCGCTCGGTCACGGGGGCACCGCGGCGATACGTCGACACCCCGCGCAGCCAGGTCTCGCGGACGACGCCGACGAGCGTCCTGCCGTGCCACGGCGACACCGGATTGCGGTACTCGAGGCGGGCGGCATCCACGACGAAAGGCTCGTCGGGGGCGAAGGCGACGAGGTGAGCGGGGGCACCGGGCGCGATCACACCGAGGCCGTCGAGGCCCGCGATGCGCGCGGGTCCGGTGGTGAGAAGCGGCAGCAGCGATTCGAAGGCCAGGCCGCGCTCGCGCGCGGTCGTGTGCACGGCCGACAGTCCGGTCTGCAGGCCCGAGATGCCTCCCCATGCGAGGCCGAAGTCGGGGTGGCCCTTGAGCTCGACGGTCGCGGGCGAGTGGTCGCTGACGATCGCGTCGATCGTGCCGTCGATCACCCCGGCCCACAGCAGGTCGCGGTTGTCGCCGCCGCGGATGGGCGGGCAGCACTTGAAGGCACCGGCGCCGTCGGGCACCGCCTCGGCGTCGAGCGTGAGGTAATGCGGGCAGGTCTCGACCGTGAGGCGCACGCCCTCGGCCTTCGCCGCGCGGACGGCGGCGAGCGCCCCTCCGTCCGAGACGTGCACGATGTGCGCGCGTGCCCCGGTGCGCCGAGCCGCGGCGATGACGCGCTCGATCGCGGCGCGCTCGCTCACCGGGGGCCGGCTGCGCTCGAAGTCGCTGTAGCGCGGACCGAGCGCGCCGTCGGCGTGCAGGTGAGCGGGATCTTCGGCGTGGACGATCAGCAGCCCGTCGAACGCGGCCAGCTCGGCCAGGCAGCGCTCGAGCTGATCGGCGTCGAGGTGGCCGAACTCGTCGATCCCGCTCGGCGAGAGGAAGCACTTGAACCCCACGACGCCCGCGTCGGCGAGGGCGCGCAGCGAGCCGAGGTTCTCGGGCACGGCTCCTCCCCAGTAGGCCACGTCGACGGCGAGCTTTCCGCGGGCGGCGGCGCGCTTGGCATCCAGCGCCTCGACCGTCGTGGTCACGGGAAGGCTGTTCAGCGGCATGTCGACGACCGTCGTGATGCCGCCCGCCGCCGCCGCGGCGGTGCCCGTGGCGAAGCCCTCCCACTCGGTGCGCCCGGGCTCGTCGAGATGCACGTGCGAGTCGACCAGACCCGGCAGCAGCACGGCGTCCGCGGGCAGGACGGTATCGGCCGACGCGTCGAAGGCATCGATCCGGGCGATGACGCCGTCGTCGATCACGACGGTGGCGGGGGCGAACGCGCCGTCGAGATAGACGCGTCGGGCGGCGATCCGGGTGGTCATGTCGCTCACGTTAGGCACCCCGCGTTTCACGAATGTAACCGTCATCAACATTCACGCGAACACCTCGGCGGGCCGACGCTGGGGAGGAATGGCGTATTCGTCGCGCTTGCTCGTGCCGAGCCCCATGCGGATCATCCCGGATGCCATGCCCACCGCCGCAGCCACCCCGTCGACGACCGGGACCCCGACGCGCACCGTGAGCTCGGCGCACAGGTCGGCCATCCCCGCGCACCCGAGCACGATCACGTCGGCGCCGCCCGCCGCGGCCTCGGCGCTCAGCGCCGCGATGGTCGTGACGGCCGAGGACGCGGTGTCCTCGAGGTCGAGCACGGGGATGCCGGTCGCCGCGAGCGAGACGCACGCCCGCTCCATGCCGTAGCGCGAGACCAGGTCACGGGCGCGGCCCAGCGTGCGGCTGAGGGTGGTGACGACTCCGAAGTGCCGCCCCGAGACCGCGGCCAGGTGCATCGCGGCCTCGGCGATGCCGATCACCGGAGCGTCGACCAGCTCGCGCGCCGCGTCCAGGCCCGGGTCACCGAAGCAGGCGATGACGTACGCGTCGGCCGGCGACGCGCCGTCGCGATCGGCGGCGACGAGCTCGACCACAGCCGCGGCGGCGGCGACCTCGTCGAGGTGGCTCTCGATCGCCGCAGCGCCGACCACCGGGCAGACCGCGTCGACCTCGACGCCGGACCCCGCCACCCCCCGGGCGGCGTCCGCGATCTTCGCGGTCATCGCCCGGGAGGTGTTGGGGTTGATCAGCAGAATCCTCACGCGAGCGCCTCGCGCGGGCCGGCGGTGCCCCGGCGGGGCGCCGAGGTCGTAGCGCGCTCCGGATCCGCGGCATCCTTCGCCGTCCTCCCCGTCCCCGCGTCGGAGATGGACGCGGGGATTCCGGAGCCCGGCACGGCGCGAGCCGCATCCTCGACCATCACGGCCACCACCGGGACCTCGGCCGAGATGGCCGGGGGCTCGGATGCCGCGGTCGCGGCCGCTCCGTCGACCGCGCCGTCCGAGATGCCCTCGGTCTCGCCGTCGAACGTCGGGACCCGCGGGTCGAGCCGCTCGAAGAGAAGGAAGAGCGCGAGCCCCAGCGCGCAGCCGATGAACCAGCTGTAGTCGCTGATCCACGAGACGTTGAACAGCCCCAGGTCGGCGAACAGCTTCGGGAAGACCGCGATCGCGACCGTCGGCACACCCGCCGCGATGACGGCCTTGACCGCGTTCGGGTTGAAACCGTTGCGGTACCAGTAGGGGCCCGCGGCATCCATCGTGAACATCGCGTCGACCTTCACGCGCTGGCGGGCGGCGAAGTAGTAGCCGGCGATCAGGATGCCGAAGAGCGGGCCGATCAGCGCACCGAGCACGCCGAGCGAGTAGTGGATCGCGTCGCTGTTGGAGTACCAGTTCCACGGCATGAGGAAGGTCGAACCGACCGCGGCGATCA
>NZ_CAJYPF010000023.1 GCF_913776565.1 uncultured Microbacterium sp.
ACAACGGCCGTCGCCTACGATGAAGGATGCCGCGACCGCGGCGTCGCCTCGAGGAAGAAGTCGTTGATCGTGAAAAGCCTCTTCTGGTTCGCGCTGGGGATCGCCGGCGGATTCGTCGCCGCCCATCTCGTCAACAAGGACCCCCGCGGTCAGGAGTTGCTCGCCCAGCTCGACTCCCGCATCGGGGAATTCACGGACCACATGAGCGACGCCTACCACCAGCAGGAGACCCGCCTGTCGGAGATCATCGACGACGCCAAGGGCGTCGCCGCCTCCGCGGTCGACCGGGCCTCCGAGGCGATCGGCGACGCCGCCGCCTCCGCGAAGACCGCGGCCTCCTCGACCGACTGACCTCCCCGGCATCCCGCCTCCGACGACCGGAGGCGGCCACCGCACGCGTACGGAAAGACCCGCCATGAAAACCGCCGAGATCGCCCAGCGCTTCCTCGACTTCTTCGAGAAGAAGAACCACACGATCGTCCCCTCGGCCTCGCTCGTCACCGACGACCCGGCCCTGCTGTTCACCGTGGCGGGCATGGTGCCCTTCATCCCGTACCTGAGCGGCGTCGTGCCGCCGCCGTACCCGCGCGCCGCGGACGTGCAGAAGTGCATCCGCACCAACGACATCGAAGAGGTCGGCAAGACCCCGCGCCACGGCACCTTCTTCCAGATGCTGGGCAACTGGTCGTTCGGCGACTACTTCAAGGAGGACGCGATCCGCTTCGCGTGGGAACTCCTCACCGCGCCGGAGTCCGAGGGCGGCCTGGCCTTCGACCCGAAGGACCTCTGGGTCACCGTCTACGAAGAAGACGACGAGGCGCACGACCTCTGGCTGAAGCTGAGCACCCTCCCCGAAGACCGCATCCAGCGTCTCGGCAAGGACACCAACTACTGGTCGACGGGTCTTCCGGGCCCCGCGGGCCCCTGCTCGGAGATCTTCTTCGACCGCGGACCCGCGTACGGCATCGACGGGGGACCGGCGACCGACGACGACCGCTACGTCGAGATCTGGAACCTCGTGTTCATGCAGTACGAGATCACCAACGTGCGCTCGAAGTACGACTTCGACATCGTCGGCGAACTTCCCGCGAAGAACATCGACACCGGCATGGGCCTGGAGCGCATCGCGTTCATCAAGCAGGGCGTCGACAACATGTACGAGACCGACCAGGTGCGCCCCGTGCTCGACCTCGCTGCCAAGCTGGCCGGCAAGGCCTACGGCAGCGAGTCGCACGAGGACGACGTGCGCCTGCGCATCGTCGCCGACCACGTGCGCTCCTCGCTCATGCTGCTCGCCGACGGCGTCACGCCCTCGAACGAGGGACGCGGCTACATCCTGCGCCGCATCATGCGCCGCGCGATCCGCTCGATGCGCCTGCTCGGCGTCGAGGGGGCGACCTTCCCGGAGCTGTTCGCCGCGTCGCGCGACGCAATGAAGGAGACCTACCCCGAGGTGGAGGCCGACTACGCCCGCCTCTCGGCGTACGCGATCGCCGAGGAGCAGACGTTCCTGCGCACGCTGGCGGCCGGTTCCGCGATCCTCGACCAGTCGGTCGTGGAGGCGAAGAACGGCGGTGGCACGACCCTCTCGGGATCCGAGGCGTTCCTGCTGCACGACACCTACGGCTTCCCGATCGACCTCACCCTCGAGATCGCCGAGGAGGCCGGGCTGAGCGTCGACCGCGCTGCCTTCGACACGCTCATGCAGGAGCAGCGCACCCGCGCCAAGGCCGACGCCCGCGCGCGCAAGGGCGCCATCGCCGACCAGAGCGCCTACCGCGAGTTCCGCGCGCTCGGCGAGACAGTGTTCACCGGCTACACCGAGATGCAGACCGAGTCGCGGGTGCTCGGCATCCTGGTCCAGGGGCAGGGGACCGACCGCGCTTCGGAGGGTCAGATCGCCGAGGTCATCCTGGCCGAGACCGCGCTGTACGCGGAGTCGGGTGGCCAGGTGGCCGACAAGGGCGTGATCGTCGGCCCCGGGTACGAGCTCGAGGTCCTCGACGTGCAGCGACCGGTTCCGGGACTCGTGAGCCACACGGTCGAGGTGACCACCGGTGAGGTCTCGGTGGGCGCCCCCGCCACGACGGTCGTCGACGGACTCAACCGCCACGCCGCGCAGCAGGCCCACACCGCCACGCACCTCGTTCACGCGGCGATCCGCGACACCCTCGGCAAGACGGCGACTCAGACCGGGTCGCTCAACCGCGCCGGGTACATGCGCTTCGACTTCAGCTGGGGGTCCGCACTGTCGCCCGAGACCCGCACCGAGATCGAGGACATCGCCAACAACGCCGTGCGCGACAACCTCGAGGTCACCACGCGCGTGATGTCGCTCGACGAGGCCAAGGCCGCCGGCGCCATGGCGCTGTTCGGCGAGAAGTACGGCGACACCGTCCGCATGGTCGACATCGGCGGTCCGTGGTCCCGGGAGCTGTGCGGTGGCACGCACGTGTCGCGCAGTGCCGAGATCGGTCTGGTCAACCTCGTCGGCGAGCAGTCCGTGGGTGCCTCGAACCGTCGCGTCGAAGCCCTCGTGGGACTCGACGCCTTCCGCGACCTCGCCGCCGAGCGCGCGATCGTCTCGCAGCTGTCGACGTCGCTCAAGACCCCGCGCGAGCAGCTCACGACGCGCATCAACGAGCTCGCGGCCAGCCTGAAGGCCGCCGAGAAGAAGATCGCCGCGTTCGAGGCGCAGGCCCTGACGGGTCGGCTGCCGCAGCTGGTGGAGTCGGCCGTGGCCGTCGGCACCGTCAAGGTCGTGGCGCAGAGTCTCGGCGAGGGCGCGTCGGCCGACGACGTGCGTTCCCTGGCCCTGCAGGTGCGCGATCGGCTCGGCAGCGACCCCGCCGTCGTCGCGCTCGGTTCGGTAGCGGGCGGCCGCGCGACCGTCGTGGTGGTCACCAACGACGCCGCGCGCGAGCGGGGTCTGGCCGCGGGCGCTCTCGCCAAGGCCGCCGCGGGCGTGCTCGGCGGCGGCGGCGGCGGACGCCCCGACGTGGCCCAGGGCGGGGGCACGGATGCCGCAGCCCTGCCGCAGGCGCTGGACGGAATCGTCGCAGACGTGCGGACGACCACCGCGTGACGGGGTTCCGGCGGGGCATCCGTCTGGGGATCGATGTGGGGCGCGCCCGCGTGGGCGTGGCGCGCTCCGATCCCGACGGACTGCTGGCCGTTCCCGTCGAGACGGTTCCGCGCAAGGGCGAGCCGGTACGCCGGATCGCGGCCCTGGCCGCCGAGTACGAGGCGTTCGAAGTGCTCGTCGGCCTGCCGCTCAACCTGCGCGGCGACGACACGCCGTCGACCACCGACGCGCGTGGCTTCGCCGCCGCCCTCGCCGCGGCGCTGCCGATGCCCGTTCGACTCGTCGACGAGCGGCTGAGCACCGTGTCGGCGCACGGGGTCCTGCGGCAGGCGGGACGTTCCCAGCGGGATTCTCGTAGCATTGTGGATCAAGTCGCCGCTGTGGTCCTCCTGCAGCAGGCGCTCGACGTGGAGCGACAGTCCGGCGAGCCGGCCGGACCCGCCGTATCACCGGGACAGGAGCCCGCCTGAGATGCCCGAGAACCAGCCGCCCGAGAGCGATCCCTTCGCCGACCTGTACGGCCGCCTTCCCGACCCGCGCACGGGTGCGCGTCCCGAGCGCGCGTCCGACGACGCCGCGACGACGGGTTCTGCGCCGCTGTCGCGCCGGGCCGCCCGCGAAGCCCGCCGCGCCGAGACCGGCCCCACCGGGACGGCGTCGGATGCCGCCGCCGAGCCGGCCATCCGCTTCGACGCCGCGCGACGCGCGCCCGCGGATCAGGCGGCCGCCCCCGCCGGAACCCCCGGTCCCCGCGCGGACGACACCGCGGCTCTCCGTTCCGCGGCCGCCCCGGCCGAGCGTCCCGCCGACGGCGCCGCCCCGCGCGGCGCCGGCACGCCTCGAGAAGCCGACACCTCCCGCACCGCCGACACCCCCCGCGCCGCCGAGGGCCCGCGCACCGCCGCCGCCCCGGCTCCCGCACCCCGCGCCGCCGCAGGCCCCCTCGACGGCATCATCCCTCCGCGCGATCCCGCGCGTCGCGCGGACGACACCGCCGCCCCCGGTCGTCTCGGCCCGCGCCGCACCGGCGGCCTCGACGCCGCGCGCACCGCCCCGGCATCTCGGATCGACGACGCCCCGCGCGACGCGGAACCCTCGCGCGACCGCGAGCCCGCGCTGGTCGGCGCCGGAGCCACCGCCGCCGCGGCCTCGTCGTCGCCGCGGGTCACGGCATCCGGATCCCTCGAAGACCTCTTCACCGGCCAGACCACGACGCACGAGATGGGCCAGACCGTGACCGCACCGCCGCGACGACGCCGCCGTGTCGGCGGGTGGATCGCCCTTTTCGTCGTGCTGCTGCTCGTCGGGGGGATCGCCGGCGGCGGCTTCGCCCTGTGGAACACTTACGGCGACCGCATCCAGGCGTTCCTCGGCAACGGCGAGCCCACCGACTACGAAGCCGGTCAGGCGACCGGCGAAGCGCGCGTCACCATCGTGTCGGGCGACACCGGCGCCTCGGTCTCGCCCAAGCTCTTCGAGGCCGGTATCACCAAGGCGTCGAATTCGCTGTACAAGTACATGGTCGACAACGCCGTCGTCTTCACCTTCCAGCCCGGCGTCTACAAGCTGCAGCAGCAGATGACGTCCGAAGCCGTGCTGACGGCGCTGCGCAACCCCGAGAACCGGTTGAACTACACCGTTCAGCTGCGCGAGGGCCTGACGCTGAAGCAGTCTCTCGACGTCATCTCGGAGCAGATCGGCATCCCCCGCGCCGACCTCGACGCCGCCACGGCCGACCCCTCGCGGTACGGCGTGCCCGCCTCGACGCTCGAGGGCTGGATCTTCCCCGCCACCTACGACTTCGACGAGGGCGTCACCGCGCAGCAGGTCATCGAGCGCATGGTGCAGCGCACCGTGCAGTCGCTCGACACCGCAGGAGTGCCCGAGGCGGATCGCGAACGGATCCTCATCATCGCCTCGATCATCGAACGCGAGGCACGCAGCAGTGAGGACTTCTACAAGGTCTCGCGCGTGATCGAGAACCGTCTCCAACCCGACAACACCGAGACGCACGGTCTGCTGCAGATGGATTCGACCGCGCAGTACGGAGCGGGGGAGTTGGATGCCGGATCCTCGTCGTCCTCCGAGAACGCCCTCACGAGCGACAACCCCTGGAACACCTACATCCGACCCGGCCTGCCGGTCGGTCCGATCGCCAACCCCGGCGACCTGGCGATCGACGCGGCCATGAAACCCGTCGACGGGACCTGGTACTACTTCACGACCGTCAACCTCGCCACCGGAGAGACCGTGTTCTCGACGACCTACGCCGATCAGCTCAAGGCCGTCGAGCAGTTCCAGGCGTGGTGCCGCGAGAACCCCGACGGCGGATGCTGACCGGCCCCACCCGTCTGGCCGTCTGGGGCGACCCGATCGCGCACTCGCGGTCGCCCCGGCTGCACGCCGCCGCGTACGGCGTGCTCGGCCTGGACTGGGAGTACGACCGCCGCCGGGTGGATGACACGCGCTTCGACGTCGAGATCGCGGAGCTGGATGCCACCTGGCGCGGCCTGTCGCTCACCATGCCGCTCAAGCACGTCGCCTCCGCGCGAGGCACGACGCTCGACGACGACGCACGCCTGACCGCCGTCGGTCAGCAGGTAGGTGTTGACCGACGGCGGCCCCCACGGCTTCAATACGGACGTGGGCGGACTCGCCCGGGCGCTCGACGAGGTCGGCGTCCACGCTCCCGCCCGCGTGCGGGTGCTCGGCGCGGGGGCCACGGCGACGTCGGCCGTCGTCTCGGCGGTTCGCGCGGGCGCGGGCGAGATCGACGTGCGTGCGCGCCGACCCGGGGCCGCGGCCGCCCTCGCGGCGCTCGGTCCCCGCCTCGGCGTGGATGTGCGTGTCGCGGCCATCGACGACCCGGACCCCGTCACCGTCGACGCGACGATCGCCGCCCTACCCGGCGGGACCGACCTGGGCGCGGTCGCCGGAGTGCTGGCATCCACCTCCGGCCCCCTCGTCGACGTCGTCTACGGCGGATGGCCGACCCCGCTCGCGAAGGCCTGGGACCGCGCCGGCGTGGCCGCGTACGACGGGCTGCGGATGCTGTTGCACCAGGCACTGCTGCAAGTGCGGGTGTTCGTCGGCTCCGACCCGATGACGCCGCTGGACCGCGAGGTCGAGGTGCTGGCCGCGATGCGTACCGCGCTCATGGGAGACTAGGGGCATGCTTCGCGTCCTCACCGCCGGCGAGTCCCACGGCCCCGAACTGATCGCCCTCATGGAGGGGATGCCGGCCGGCGTCCCCGTCTCTTCGGCCCAGATCCGCGCCGAGCTCGCGCGCCGCCGCCTGGGCTACGGCCGCGGCTCGCGCATGAAGTTCGAAGAGGACGAGCTGACCCTCTCGACCGGCATCGTGCACGGCTTCACCATCGGCAGCCCGATCGCCCTGCGCATCGGCAACACCGAGTGGCCCAAATGGACCGAGGTGATGAGCCCCGAGCCCGTCGAGCTGTCCGACCGTTCGCGCGGACGCGGTGCCGCCCTGACCCGGCCGCGTCCCGGACACGCCGACCTCGTCGGCATGCAGAAGTACGGCTTCGACGAGGCCCGTCCGATCCTCGAGCGCGCCTCGGCCCGCGAGACGGCGGCCCGCGTGGCCCTCGGCGCGATCGCGCGCTCGTTCCTGAGCGAGCTCGGCATCCGTCTGGTCAGCCACACCCTGTCGATCGGTCCGGTGCGCGTCCCCGACGACGCCGCGCTCCCCACCCCCGACGACGTCGATCGCCTCGACGCCGATCCGCTGCGGTGCTTCCACGCCGACACGAGCGCCGCGATGGTCGCCGAGGTCGACGACGCCAAGAAGGCCGGCGACACCCTCGGCGGCATCGTCGAGGTGCTCGCCTACGGTCTGCCGCCGGGGCTCGGATCGCACGTGCAGTGGGACCGCCGCCTCGACGCCCGCCTCGCGCAGGCGCTCATGAGCATCCAGGCCATCAAGGGCGTCGAGGTCGGCGACGGCTTCCTCACCACCACGCGTCGGGGGTCGCAGGCTCATGACGAGCTGTTCGCCACGGCCGACGGCATCACGCGGTCCTCGGACCGCGCGGGCGGTACCGAGGGCGGCATGTCGACCGGCACGGTGTTGCGCGTGCGCGCCGGCATGAAGCCGATCGCGACAATCCCCAAGGCGCTGCGCACCGTCGATGTCGCCACCGGCGACACCGCGGCGGCACACCACCAGCGTTCCGACGTGTGCGCGGTGCCCGCGTCGGGCGTGGTCGCCGAGGCCATGGTCGCGGTGACCCTCGCGGATGCCGTGCTCGAGAAGTTCGGGGGCGACAACGTCGCCGAGACGCGCCGCAACCTCGAGACCTACCTGGCGAATCTGCCCGAGACCCTGCGCTCGACCGACGCGTCGGACGCCGCGCTGCTCGCGCATGACCTCGCCTGAGCGGGTGCCGAGCGACGCCGTCGCCGCCGACACGGCGTCCGGACCCGACTCCGACGCGGCGCACGCGGCATCCGCAGCTGCACCGCGCCCCGCGATCGTGCTGATCGGCCCCATGGGTGCCGGCAAGACGAGCGTCGGACGTCGCGTGGCACGCGCCCTGGGGACGTCGTTCAGCGACACCGACAAGATCGTCGTGCGTGATCACGGTCCCATCCGCGATCTCTTCCTCGCTCACGGCGAGGCGCATTTCCGTGACCTCGAACGGGATGCCGTCGTCGAGGCGCTCGGTCGCGGCGGCGTCGTCGCGCTCGGCGGGGGAGCGGTGCTCGATCCGCTGACGCGGGACCGCCTCGCCGCGCACCACGTCGTGCTGCTGACCGTCGCACTGAACGTCGTGGCATCCCGGATCCACGGCGAGGACCGCCCGCTGCTCGGCGGGGAGGACCCCGCCGAGCGCTGGCGGCGCATCTACGAAGAACGGCGCCCGATCTACGAGGCGACCGCCGACATCGCCTTCGACACGTCGTCGGGACCGCTGTCCCGCGTCGTGGACGACATCGTGGCCTGGGCGCGACGCGCCGAGGTCGAGGAGACACCATGAGCGACACCACCACCATCAGCGTCGCCGGAGACCCCGGATACGACATCACCGTCGGCCGCGGCCTGCTCGCGAGCCTCGGCGAGAAGCTGCCCGCCGCGGCGCAGAAGGTGCTGGTCGTGCACCCGCCGACGCTCGCGGCGCAGGCCGAGGCGCTGCGCGCCCAGCTCATGGGCGACCGACAGGTGCTGCTGGCCGAGATCCCCGACGCCGAGCAGGGTAAGCGCGTCGAGGTCGCCGCGTTCTGCTGGCAGGTGATGGGCCAGGCCGACTTCACCCGCACCGACGTCGTCATCGGCTTCGGCGGGG